>JAZNOE010000057.1:0-58592 GCA_045580625.1 Acutalibacteraceae bacterium
ATTTGGTCTTTGTAGCAATCATCAACCTTAAAATATCTATGAGCATTTTGGCAGACCATATCAACATACATTATATCCTCATCTGCATTGTAATTTACTAATGCCATAATTCCCGTTATAATACCATTAGATGAGAACGGTGTTAAATCAAACTGTATATCAATACCTTGAGTATTATCATTATACAGTGCTAAATCACGGTAAAACATAATAAAGTTATCTACGCTTTTAAATTCTTTTTTAATTAGTTTTTTCTCTTGTTCGGTTAACATATCGGTTACCTCTTTCTAAAATAATTTGTGCGATAATACTTTCTTTCGCACACTCATTATAGCACACTTTTAAGTAATAGTCAACAAATACAACGTTATAAAAATGGCACTACTTTGGTTAAAATGCACAAAAGGTTAGGTGCCAAACGTTCTTGGCACCTAACCCCTTCAGAAGCCTAAAAATGCATTGATTTTTTACGAGTAGCAAAAAAATTTGTTAATTTTGACTATAGCGATAGGTAAATAACATACCTATCGCTATTATAATAATTATTTTAATCTTTCAATTTTCCAATAATGTGCTTTGGGACTAAGGGGGTGGCTGTACGGTTGCCCCGAGCTGTCTATTATGGTCTGCAGTTTTTCAGGACAGGTTTTTTTGAGTGCTTCGAGCAACCGTTCTTTTTCTTCCGTGTGTGCAGTTCCTCGACCGTATGCCACGATTACCACATCAGCCTTGCCACACTCCTCAAGCAAAAGAGAACTGTTTATGCGGTCGGTTTCGGGCTTTTTGTAGTCCAACCCACAAAACACATTCAATATCGAAATGCCACCGAAATTTTGTGCCACAGCATTGTTATAGCACAGCATGGTAGTTTGGTCGCAGAGTAGCTCATCAGCGGTTGAGGGAGCACTCATTATTATACACGCTTTAGGTTTCTTTTCATCCCAAACGCTTTCGAGTTTATAACGTTTCTTTCCATCTTTAGAATAGATAGCACTTCTTGTAATATGACTTACTCTTTCAGTTAGATTATTATTCATTTTTATTCCTCCAATGTTAAATACTTATTATTTATAAATCGTGCTTGTTCGAATATTGCTTGTTGTTCAGGTGATAAAATATTTATAGGCAGCAATAGGTAGATAGCATAATCGGCAGATATAACAAAACACCCAAGAACGTATACAAAAAGTTCTTGGGTGTTTATTGATGATAGAAATATTTTATCGGCAAATTCTATATTATCTGCCGATACTGGCTCATACATTTCAAAAGCTTTGTAATTTTTTATTTCTGCCTCATTTTCTAAAATGTATATACTGCCTATATCCTTAATAGTATCGATTCCGTATAGCTCAAACAATTCTTTTAGATACTGTTTAACTATAATCTTTTCTTGTTTTGTTGCACCGCTATTTTCAAGCGTTGCATAGTCGGTTATTTTCTTCATTTATCTACCTCGTTTCCTTTTGTTTTTAGGTGTCTTAACTCCACAATAAAGTGATATTGCCGCCGCACATCCAGATATAAAATATTCAGTTGCTATCTTCGAAACTAATGCAAAAAACATATTAAAAAACCTCGCTTTCTTTTTGTCTGCTCAACAATAATTTATCCGCCGCTAATAACAGGGTAAATGTGGCAATAAAGCCACCGATGAAGTAATTCATATCATCCCTCACTTTCTATGTTTGTTTTATATATAGAAATCCCCATATCCGCAATTAGGCAGATATGGGGTATCTTTAAAGAAACTTTATATTTATAATTTTGCTAATAAATCAGCCTTTTTAGTTGTAAATTCTTCCTCGGTTATGACTCCTGCATCTTTAAGCTTTTGCAATTTTTCAAGTTGCTCCAATGGGTCAATTGTTTTCTCCGCTTGCTGAACTACAATGGGTTTCTTTGCTTCCTCACGAGCAAGTCGCTTATAAAGATTATAAATCTCAACAACTCTTTCTGCTTCGGTAGTACTTAATGTTTGAATTTTTAAGTTAGTTCCCGCAGTAAAAATTGTGAGGTCGCAAAGCTTTAAAGCAGCATTAAGTAAGGTTACTGTTAGGCTATCACTATTCGCTTGCTCGGTTGACATCGAAACAATATCTTCATAGTAAAACTTCTTAACATTTTGTGCAACACCAAATACTTCTCTATCAAGCATTACAAATTGTCTTGTTGTACACATTAAGAAATCTTTTGCAGTAATGCTGTCTACACCCCAAGCAAAATATATGATAAGTTCATCTTCTTCCATATATTTTTTCGCTTCGTTGTATGCTTCATCACCGATTTTTTCGTGAATAAATTTATCTATTTCTTGTTCGGTAATTTCAAAGTCTGATTTTTCAAGACATTCGAAATAGTATTTAAGATTCACAAAATCTGTTTCTCTTAAACGAGCAGGTATACAGAAAAGCAGTTCGCCGTTACAGAGTATTTTATTTGTTTCACCTTCAGTTTCAAAGCCTATAGATGTAATTTCGGCTAACGGAATTTTTATATTATAGAAAAATTGCGGATTATCTTCTAATGCAATTCGTGCATATAAAAATTCAGTAGTAACTGTTAAATACTCTTTAGTTGTATTATTGTCTAAAAGGAAAATAATTTGTTCGCTGTCGGGTAAATCTGCAAATCTTTTCAACACATCTCTGCGAGTAACCTTATCTTCGGTATAAGGCAACATTTTCAGTTTACTCACTTTAAGACTCGAAGCAGGTAAAACAAGCTTTTTCATATATTCTTTAGTAAAAGCTAAAGTATCAGCCATTGAATTGACCTTAAAAACTCCTGTTTTTGTATTATCCTTACCCAAAAGAATTTTATCACATTTGATTTTGCTTTTAGCTTCCGCTTCTTCTCGTGCTTTTCTTTCGGCTTCTTCTCGTGCTGCTGCTTCTGCGGCACGAGCTTCTTTAGCGGCATCCATTTTAGCTTTTGCTTGGTCTGCAGCACTTTTAGCAGTATCTTTTGCCACCTTTGCGGCATCCTTTAAAGAATCTAAAAATCCCATATTTTACTCCTTTTATTATGATAATAATGCATCAGTTAATTCGCCAACTTGTGCCCAATAAAACACACATATAACAACAATTACTGCGAAAATTGTAACCAAACTTAAAGTGCGTTCTTTAGCGGCAACCTCTAAAAACTCTTTAGGTGTAAGGTTTTCTTTTTTATATGCCATAACTAAATCAACAATAGCTAATATAAAGCTTAATATGTATACAATTAAGCCAAAGGTTGAGTTAATAATCAACATAATCAATATTGAAGCAATAGTGCCAATTAATGAAAACAATCCCAAATTTTTCTTATCCATTTTATAGACTCCTTTTATATGTTTATTTTTATTATTTTATCGGCTAAAATCTACCCTCCTATAAATATTATCTGCCGATATAGATAATTAAATTATTAATTAATGTTAATATACATTGCAGGTCTAACGCCCCATCTGTCTGCATTAACTTCTGTACCATCAAAATTAACTTCACCATCAAGCTCAATATACATAGCGAAGCTATTTCCATAGTTTCCTGGGGTTCTTAGCCAATAAGACCGAGTAATATTATCAGGATTAATAACTCCTGTTTCAATTTGAGCAAGAGTAACGTCTTTATTATCAATCAAAACTTTTCTTGTGGCGTACGTCATAGCGTTTTCAGTTGTTTTTAAATATGTAGCGGCTTCTTCAATGCTTAAACAAAATATTTTATCGTTAGTATTGTATCCACCTGTGGGATTACGATATCGGTCGGTATGTATGCTAACAGAAGGTATCTTCTTTTTTTCCGAATTTGAAAATGCGGTATTGAAGAAATTATTGTTAAGCCAAGTTCTGAGCGAGCATTTTTCCCAAGTGGTTTCGGGTGGATAATTGGTGTGAATTTCATCTTTGTTATATGGTTGTCTGTCAAGCACACGATTCGAAATTACAAAAAGGCGACCGTTTTTCTTTTCTAAAACACGCCACTCGATTTTCTCTAAACCGTTATTTGTATATCCGTCTTGTTCGTATGTACCAAAATAAATGATATCTCCCACTTTTGCTTTTGAAATGGGTACAATGTAATCGGGTTCTGTCTCAACTGTAGTTCCGTTAGATTGTGTTTCGCTTGATACAGGAGGAGTATATGTATAGGTTTTAAGGGGTATTTTGTCATAAATTTCTTTCGTAATTCTCTTTGCAGTAGAACCATTCGATGTTTTTAATTGGGTGCCGTCAAAAACATAGTAAACTATAAATTGTCTATAAACTGAAATTTCGTATGTTGTAATGTTGTTATCACCCATTGAAACATTTATAGCATCAACATCACCATATCTGTAATCATATTCCTCGATTTTGGATTTTTCTTCATAATAATCCTTGCTTATGTACACATAGGCTTCATCAGTTTCGTAGTAACCGTATAAAGCATTTAGATAGTCTTCTCTTGTTTCAAGCTTTTGGGATGAAGATACTGAAACAGTATCGTTTTTCTTCGAAGATGATGAACCGTCTATATTTTCATTGTTATCTTTACCACAACTGCATAAACACAGGATAATAGAAACGGCAACAATTATTGATAATATTCTTTTTTTCATAACTAATCCCCTTAATTTATTCTTTGTCTATATGTTCTTTAAGAATCTTACGAATCCACTTTTCTGTGTACCCGTATTTTGTAGCCAGTTCACGGACGTTATAGCCATTATATTCTTCGACTATCTGCTTAACAATGAACTCTCTACTGAATAACTCCACAGGAAAAAATATCTGTGTTCCTCGATATTTTGAATGAATTTTAAGTACTGCATCAATACCGAGTAGTGCGGCAAGTTCACTATATGCACCGTTTAAATACTCGCCCTTTATTTTAATTTTATCTATGGTAGACATTGGAACACCTCGCATATTTAAAACTCCTTTCTGTATTATAAATTATAGAGTTGGAACTGTGTAGTCGCACAGTTCACGGGAACTATTCCCCAAAAAGTTCCATAATTTTCCAAAAAAGAAAACCGCATCCATCCGAGAGGACAAACACGGTTTTTCTCTTGTTTGATTTGGCAAAATGTGTTTTTTGTTTATAATATTGGGCTGATTTTCCAAAAATCCGCTTTTCCAAGAGAAGAGAGAGTCTTTGGAAAAGCGGATTGCATTTAGTGTATATACATTATAAATACATTAATCAAAATCTTGCGTTTCTTGTAGCGTGGCAAGAAAGTATTGAAGATTTGCGAGTTTGGACAGTTACGGTTCATCGGCACCAAACGAAAATCCGTTCACGTAAGTGGGCGGATTTTTGTTTGTATTATTCATTCTTCAATATTCATCATTCATTATTCATTAAAGGAGAACGGATTTTCGAATGAATAATGAAAAATGAAGTCGCTTTGCTGATGAATAATGAATAATTATTGCCCCTCCGTCGCTTTTATGCTATGCTTGAGGCACAATAGGGACAAATGTATCCGTACCCTGTTAATTTTATCAAAACTAATAAGGCAAGGCAGGAATAACCGTCATACTTTCAGCAGTTTTACTGCTTAAAAACAAAGTTTTTAACTGTATTTTCTTATGTATGATTTTCAATTATTCGGTATGATTTTTGTCATACCTTAAATTTGAAAAATTTATTTTAAACACAAGACGTAAAAAAGACCTTAAAACAGATTTTTTCTGCTTAAGGTTTATTTTTTATCAAATTTAAAAAATTAAAAAATGTTTTATAAATTTGATAAAATAATTATGAATTTTAATAAGTCTCTCTTATCAATTGAATAAGATTCAATTTTATGGTAAAATCAAATAAAGTAAATTTTTTCAATTTACTGAGAGTTTTTATATACAGGATCGTCTAATAGACGTGGAGAAACCAAAGAGAGGGGTACCAAATGGGTAACGGTGCAAGTAGCTACCGCCGTTTTCTTAATGGTGATGATGGGGGTTTAACCTTAATTATTAAGGATTATAAAGACGCGTTAATTCTTTATTTAAACGGTTATGTAAATAATATTTATGTAGCTGAGGAGATAATGGAAGAAACATTCTTTAAGCTTGCGGTTAAAAAACCTAAATTTAACGAGAGAAGTTCATTTAAGACTTGGCTTTACACCATTGGGCGAAATGTTGTAATAGATTATATAAGGCATAATTCTATAATTCCAATGTCTTCAATAGAAGATATGGAAAATTATATTAAAGATGAAACAAACCTTGAAAATCTATATATTAAAAGCGAAAGAAAAATCATTGTACATAAGGCTATGTCTAATCTTAGACCTGAATACGGTCAGGTTTTGTGGCTTTGCTTTTTTGAAGAATTTTCAAATGAAGAAGCGGCACAGATAATGGGAAAATCTAAACGCCAGATTGAAAATTTATTGTATAGAGCAAAGCAATCTCTTAAATCTTTACTTGATAAGGAGGGATTCCAGTATGAAAAGCTATGATGAAATAGCGAATAGTATATTTGAACGCAGAGATGAATATATAGCAAATCAAAAAAAGAAAAAACGAATTATAATATCTATAGTTACACCTGTGGTTTGTTGCTGTGTTGTTTTAATCACAAGTTTCGGCTTGTGGAATAATGGTTTTTTTGACAATAATATTCCCGTTTTAGATGGATTGCAGAGCATATCTGATAACTCAAGCAACGATTCTTCGGAAGCTAGTAGTCAAAACAGTTCTACAAACAGTAGTAATTCATCGCAAAGCAATAATTCATCATCTAATCCATCAAATAACAGCAGTTCGCAAGGTGGTTTTACTGCTGATAATAGCACTTCCTCAATTCCCGATGATAAAACTCCTTCCGAGCCATCCGATGATACTTCTTCAAACAGTACCCCGAGCAATCCACCGGTTATAGAAACAAATTATTTTATTGACAGCATTGATAAAATTAACTTTTATTCGGCTAAAAAGATTATTAGTGAAAAATCACTTTTGCCAATAGGTATGAGCACTAATGTTTTTCCTGCACCAAGGATTCTTATTTTAAATAAAACTTATTCAGAAAATCCAATAGACCGTAGTAAAGTTTTCACCTCAACAATGGTGACTTATTTTACTATTGAACTTAATGGCGAAAAAGGGTTTTTGGCTCAAAAGCTTGGCGGAACAGGACTTATTGAGGTTGTTGTTACCGAGAATGATATAGAAGATATGGGACAAATGATAACTTTCAAAAGGAACGACAAGTATTATACTTGCTTTATGAACGGTGGTGACTATGACCCCGATTCAAATGAGAGTAGTCATGAGTTTTCTTCTCATAAATATATCGTAGGATTTAATATTGTTAAAAATCTCGAGCAGGAAAACTACAAATTCACAGTTCATTATGACGGTTCAAAGGTTGTGGGTTTTGAGTGTTCCCCTTTTAACAGCGTGCCCACAAATTATGTTGCAGATGACGTAACGTTTATTGAAGATTTTTGTGTTGTTATTTACGCAAAACAGACCTTTACTATTGATGAGTTAGAAGTATATTTTAAAAACGAAAGTGAGAGGGATGCTTTATGAAAAAGATAATTGCAGCAATTTTAATTTTAACAACCATATTTTGCCTTGCGGCTTGTAACAGCAATCAAGGAAATTCGACGAGCAATTATTCTTCAAGTAATGTTCAAGACACTTCGAAAGATAATACTGTAATGACGGATAATTCTACAACTGATACCACATCTAATAATAAAGGAAATAGTAAGGGTGATAATAAAGATCCGGTCGAAGATAAAGACGAGTCGAAAACTCAGTCATCTTCGAGCAAGAATAATGATGTATCAAATGGTTCTCAGAACCAGTCGCAAACATCGAACAATTCGCAATCAAGCACCAATTCCACTACGCAAAATCAAGGGACAGTACATGCGCATATTTTTGACCAAAAGGTAACAACCGCAAATTTTCTGAAATCTAAGGCAACATGCCAAAGCATTGCTGCTTATTATTACTCTTGTACTTGTGGAACAAAAGGAACCGCTACATTCTCTTATGGTCAAAAGTTAGCACATACATACAACCAAAAAAACACCGATATCAAATATCAAAAATCAAAAGCAACCACAAGCAGTCCTGCAGTATATTACTATTCGTGTTGCTGTGGCGAAAAAGGTAGTTCTACATTCACATATGGGACTGTTGCTTCTGGTTGGCAACAGGAAAATAAAAAAGTTTATTGTATAAGGAATGTCAGCCTACATACAACTACCGATGATAACAAAAATTATTGTGAAAATGTTTCGGTCGGAAGAACTTTGAATGTAATAGCCACCAATGGAACTTGGTATGAGGTTGAGTATCCTTATCTTTCGCAAGGATTTGCTTATATTATGTGCAAATATGTCACTGACAATAAGGATGAGGCAACATTCATTAATTATTCTGCTGAGAATATTAAATCGTCCGTGGTGCTTGATGGAATTAAAGGCGTTTACTTGTGCAAAGATTTGAGCGAAGAAGGTTCAAGCCAAATTGGATATATAACCTACGCCCAATCCCATAAATATAGCTTTTATATAGAAGGGATAAACCAAAAAGGCAACTGGGTAAAAGTCAGATATTGTGGATACGATTCTGAAAACAGATATTATGACGGTACTAAGCTTTATTATTGCAAAAGGAATAATTTGTGGATTTTCGATTAATGTTTGTGCTCCAATTTAACACAAGCATATAATAAACCTAAAGGTAGGTGTTGATATGAAAAAAATTTTTTGTTTTCTATTTGCGTTGTTTATGGTTTTAATATTTTCATCGTGTAAAAATGCTAAAAACACCCTGTTTATTACCGATGAACAAAAGGATATATATTTTAACACCTTCGAAAACTTTGAGTCTTCTTTTACTGAAGTTTATGTTAAAGAAAAAAACTATGAAATAAGACATAGCAAAGAATATGTCGGTGATTTTTATATAATATACGATAATAACGGCAATTTGCTTGACAAGGGATATCATGGTTATCGCGGAAGTTTTGATATTTCCAAAAACAATAATGTTGTGACTCTTGAATATGGTTTTGGCGGAACGCACGTCTTTCCTAAATACAGAATGTACGATGTCAAAAAAGCTAAGGTCTCACGATATTTTGAAGGACCTATTGCGGTGCACGATACTTTGATTGCTTCTTTTATTACAAAAAACAATAAAGCTTTCCTTGTAGTACAAGACATTTTTGATACCGATAAATATTATAAAGAGTTTTCCATTGATATGGATGCATCATATTATTTGCGAATGGTTGAAGTGATTTTTCAAGATAACGCTACAAAGGTTGCCATAAAACATTATGCAGATGACTATGAGAGTAATATTGTAGAAAAAACTTTTGTTTTAAATTAGGTGAACTTATGAAGACATATCTTTTTGATTTTGACGGCACACTTGTTGATTCTATGCCGACCTATGTTTCTTCAATGCTGCGCATACTTGATGAAAATAATATTTCACACGAAGATGATATTGTTAAAATAATAACCCCGCTTGGGCTTAACGGCACAGCTGAATACTTTATCAAATTGGGGCTTGATAAGTCGATAGATGAAATAATTGATTTAATGCGAAAATATATGCTTGACGGGTATTTTAATATAATTCCCGCAAAAAGCAACGTAATTTCTGTGCTTAAAAAGCTTAAAAGCAGGGGTGACAGTCTTAACGTTTTGACAGCCAGCCCACATATAACTCTTGATGCCTGCCTTAAAAGGCTTGACCTTTACGATTTATTTGATAATGTATGGTCGTGTGAAGATTTTGCCACCACAAAGGCCAACCCTGAAATTTACAAAATGGCGGCTGAAAAGTTGAGCAAAAATGTAAATGAGGTTTTGTTTTTGGATGATAATTATAACGCTGACAAAACCGCAAAAACTGCCGGTATGAGGGTGTGCGGTGTTTATGATGATTCTTCAAAGGAATACGTTGAAGACATAAAAACCGTTTGTGATTATTATATATACGATTTTTCCGAGCTTTTGGATATTGATTTCTAAAAACGGTGATAAATTGGGGTTTATAGGGCTTACGCCCAATGCGTAATTCGTAATGCGTAATTCGTAATTAATGTGTAAATTAGATTGCATATTCGTAGGGGCGATTCACGAATCGCCCGCCAGATATTTGCCAAGTTTTACGGACAATTCGTGAATTGTCCCTACAAGGTGTAACCAATCTAACCGAGCGATAAACTATAATTTGAAACAAATAAACCCGTGTTAGAGTTTTCTAACACGGGGTTTATATTACATTTTTGCACTAAAACGGTTAAAATATTGCCCTTTTCAATTTGATGTGATACAATTATCGCATCAAAGAGGTGACGTTATGCAAAAGCAACTTTTAACCTATGATAAGGAAAAATTTTATTTAAACGGTGAAGAATTTTACCTCGCCGTTGGCGATATTCATTATGTCAGAATACATCCGTCCGACTGGGAACACCGACTTAATTTAGCAAAGGATTTCGGGCTTACTGCCATTCAGGTTTACGTGCCTTGGCACCAGCACGAAAAAGAAAAGGGTGTTTTTGATTTCTCGGGCATTCTTGACCTTGCCGCCTTTTTAGAAACGGCGCAAAAGGTTGGCTTAAAGGTAATGCTTCGCCCCGGTCCGTATATTTGCTCGGAATTAGACCTTGGCGGTATGCCAGCGTGGTTGCTTCGTGATAAAAATATGAAGTTCCGTTGCAGTTATCCTCCGTTTTTAGAGGCCGTTTCGGATTTTTTTGAAACGTTGTGTAAGGTTTTTGTGCCTTATCTTTCAACAAACGGCGGACCGATTATTGCGGTTTGCATCGAAAACGAATACGGCACCTATGGTAACGATAAGCTTTATCTCAAAAAGCTTCGCGAAATGCTCGAAAACAGTGGGGTAGACGTACCGTTTTATACTACCGACGGCGCAGTAAGGTCTTTGATTTACAGCGGCACCACCGACGATGCTTTTGTGGGGCTTAACTTCAGGGCAAGGGTAGAAGATTGCGAAAAACCGTTAAATGCTTATACTGATTTGTTGCCGCATTTGCCGAAATTTGCGGGTGAATTCTGGTCGGGCAGAAGTCAACACTGGACTAAGGAATTTTCTTACCGCGATCCTAAAGAAACTGCCGATGCGTATAAGCTTTTGCTTGAAAACGGTGTATATGTCAGCTTTTATATGTTTTCGGGCGGTACGAATTTCGGCTTTACAAGCGGTGCGATTTTCGGCCATTCTTATAACGATAACTATAAACTACCGTCGAAATTTTTGCCCTTTGCAACCTCTTATGACTGCGATTCGCTTATAAGTGAGGACGGTAATCCGACCGAAAAATATTTTTTGTGCCGAGATATTTTGGATGAATATTTGGGTCGCGAAAAACGTCCACACACTTATGATAAAAAGCCCACCCAGGCGTTCGAGGTTGAATTGACCGAATCGGCCGATTTATTTGAAAATCTTGATAATTTGTCGTTTTTGGAAAAGGAATCACTTGAGCCGCTTACAATGGAAGAATTAGACCAGAATTTCGGTTACGTTTTATATAACGTAAAGGTTGCACCCGGCAGATATACCGCTTCAATGAACCTTTCTTATGTTAATGACAAAGCGAACGTTTTTATAAATGGTGAATATGCGGGTGAATATTTGCGCGGTGGTGATAATTTGCCAATAATGTTTACCAACGATGAAAACGGTATGGACATTAACATTCTTGTTGAAAATTTGGGACGGTATTCCAACCATAAAACCTATACCGAAAAGAAGGGTATAGTGGGTAATGTTTCGGGTTATTCTAATTGGTTTAATTGGAAACAATGGTCTTTACCGCTTGAAGATATAACCGCCTTACAATACAGCCCGTTTAATGTTACAAAAGCAAATATGCCCACGTTCTTAAGGGGCAGGTTTGATGCAAGTGCAGGGGTAGATACCTTTTTGCTTACCGACGGTTTTTCGCATGGTAACGTTTGGATAAATGGATCTAACATCGGTCGTTTTTGGGATAAGGGACCCCAGTACACTCTTTACGTACCGGGCGGTCTTTTAAAAGAAAAGGATAACGTTATTGAAATTTTTGACGTTAAATATGACGGACAAAAACAAACCGTTTTGTTTATCGCCCACAGTATTTTAGAGGGGAACAATTAGATAAATTGGGGTTTATCGCTGAGGCGAATGAATAATGAATGATGCATAATGAAAAATTATGGTGTCGCTTTGCGACAGATGTAAATCGTATGTATTTAGATTGATATAACTCGTAGGGGCGATTCACGAATCGCCCGCCAGATATTTGCCAAGTTTTACGGACAATTCGTGAATTGTCCCTACGATGTGCCACCAATTCAACTGAGCGATAAACTATAATTTGAAAATTTAAAGGCGCGGCAAATTGCCGCGCCTTTAACAATTAAACAGATTTTAAATAAACAACCGACTGCGGTTTTAACGTAAGAACTCCATTTGCTGATATTGTACCGACAAGCTCATTATCGTGGTCTTCATCCAAAAGGTACATTTCGTATTTTTTAGCACCATTTTTAATATCTAACAAGATTTCAGCATCAGTTGCATTATCGTTATCACTAAAATATGTAACCATTATTCCTTCTTGCTCGCCATTCTTTGCGGCGACTGCATACACTTCATCAGTATCACCCATCGCCTCAACCGCATTTTCAAGCTTGTAAAGCTTATTAAACATAACAAACGGATAATAGCCCTTTAAAGGTGTGAAAAAATCGGTATTAAACATACCATTCATCCCGCAGGGGCGGGCATCGTAATACATCAGCATATCAAGCTTTGAATATTGACAAACCGCCATAACACCCGAAATAAATGCAGCGCCCTTTATGCCCTTTTCGGCATAACGCGTATGCACCCACTTTTCATCCATCCAGCCGCGCACGTAGTTCCACTCATTTAAAATAAGCTCGGTCTTATCGTTACAACCATAATCTGTTAAAAGCTTATAAGCGGTCGCAACATCAGCAGAAAACTGACAAGGTACATTTCCATATTTATGGAAAGAATAAAAGTCTAGCGTTACGCCATTTTCTTTAAGCGTATCAAAAATAAGCTTATTATATTCGGGACCCCAGATATACATCATAGCCGGCCCACCTATTTTAAGTTTCGGGAATTTTTCTTTTAAATACTTAACCGAGGTTGCAAAAAATTCAGCAAATTCTTTTTCTGTACCCTGCCAGCAAGGATTACTGCCATCAGCATTACGGCAGTCGGGTTCGTTCCAGATTTCCCAATATTCAATATCATAATTAAACCCATTTGCCCAGCCCTGTGTGTAGTGCATAATAATATGCTCACAAATCTGACACCATTTAATAGTATCCTTAGGGGGATAAGTGCCACGCTTAAAGCCATGCTCAATTGCAGCACCCAAGCGGTAAAAGGTCTTGGTTCCGCTTGCCTCAATATTGCTTAAATACTTATCGGTAGGCGCAAATATATATGATGCGGGGTCATTGACATCGGCATCAAAATTCGGGAAAATGCGGTGAACGTCAACCGAATATTCACCGCCGTAACCACTGTAAAAAGCGCTGTCGTGAAGTCTTGCGTAAGGTATACCTGCCTCTTTAAACAAATGAATATTTGAAAAGCCCTTGCCGCGCACACCGTTACCGACAGGACCGTTGTTTACACAATGCATCGGTTTAATTTTGCCCATTTCTTTTGAAAAATCGACACTAATTTTCATTTTACAAAACCTCACTTACTGTGATTTGCCTTCATTATACATTTGTAATTTTAAATTTACAATACAAAACTCAAAATGTACAAAAATTTTATAAAAACAAAAACACCCAGGGCCGAAGCCTTGGGTGTTTAAAGCTTTTAAAAAATTATTTAGCCATTGCAGCAACTTCAGCAGCAAAGTCGTCAACGCGCTTTTCAATACCTTCGCCCTTTTCAAAACGAACGTAAGAAGCAAGCTTAATTTCTGCGCCGAGTTCTTTAGCGGTGTTAGCAATGTACTTGCCAACGGTAACGTCGCCATCCATAACGAATGCCTGTTCAACAAGGCAGTTTTCCTTATAGTATTTGCCGATTTTACCTTCAACGATCTTACCGAGAACTGCATCGGGCTTGTTAGCCATTTTAGGATCTTCCTTCATCTGAGCAACAAGGATTTCCTTTTCCTTTTCGATTACAGAAGCAGGAACAGATGCCTGATCAAGATAAGCGGGGTTCATTGCAGCGATCTGCATTGCAATGTTTTTGCCCATAGTAACAAGGCCTTCGTTGTCAGCAGCGAGTTCAGTGTCAAAGTTAACGAGAACACCGATCTTACCGCCTGCGTGAACGTAAGAAATAACCTTACCTTCAAAGCGGTCAAAACGACGAACCTTGATGTTTTCACGAATAGCAAGGAACAATTCCTGAACCTTAGCTTCAACGGTCATACCGTCTTTTTCAGCAGCGAGAAGTGCGTCCATATCAGCAGGGTTCTGAGTAGCTACAACCTCTGCAACCTCAGCAGCCAATGCCTTGAAGCCGTCACCGTTAGCAACGAAGTCGGTTTCACTGTTAAGTTCAACAATAGCGCCAACACCGTCAGCAGTGTAAACAGCTACAGTACCTTCAGCTGCGATACGGTCAGCCTTCTTAGCCTGTGAAGCAAGACCCTTTTCGCGCAAGTAGTCAACTGCAGCATCCATATTACCGTCGCATTCTACGAGGGCTTTTTTACAGTCCATCATACCGCAACCGGTTTTTTCTCTTAAAGCCTGTACGTCTTTAGCAGTAAAAGCCATTATAGTATCCTCCAAATAATTATTCAGCGTCAGCGGTTTCTTCTGCAGCTTCTTCAACAGCAGCGGTGCCCATTTCAGATCCCTGTCTGCCTTCAATTACAGCAGCAGCGATGGTTTCAGCGATAAGCTTAACAGCGCGGATAGCGTCGTCGTTACCGGGGATAACAGCATCGATTTCATCAGGGTCGCAGTTTGTGTCAACGATAGCAATGATGGGAAGACCCAACTTCTTAGCTTCAGCAACTGCAATTCTTTCTTTGCGGGGGTCAACGATGAAGAGAGCAGCGGGAGCCTTCTTCATATTCTGAATACCGCCGAGGAATTTTTCTAATTTTTCAATTTCAAGGTTAAGCTTGATAACTTCCTTCTTGGGGAGAAGCTCAAAGGTGCCGTCGTCACGCATAGCGCGGAGCTGGTTAAGACGAGCAATTCTGGTTTTGATGGTTGTGAAGTTTGTGAGCATACCGCCAAGCCAACGTGCATTTACGTAAGGCATGCCGCAATGTTCAGCTTCTTCCTTAACAGAATCCTGAGCCTGCTTTTTGGTACCTACGAAAAGAATATCGCCGCCGTCAGCTGCAATGTCGCGAACGAACATGTAAGCTTCGTTAAGCTTCTTAACTGTCTTCTGAAGGTCGATAATATAGATACCGTTTCTTTCTGTGAAGATGTATTCTGCCATCTTCGGGTTCCAGCGTCTGGTCTGATGTCCGAAATGAACACCGGCTTCGAGCAACTGTTTCATTGATACTACTGCCATTTTTATTTCCTCCTAAGGTTTTACCTCCATCCCGCACTGGTTTCGGGGATCGCCGTAGTAAAGCGACACCCACCCGATATAAGCGGAATGTGTGTTATAATATTTGCCACCATTCCAGTAGCCGATAAATTATACCATATAGTAATTCAAAAATCAAGTGTTTTTTGCAGTTTGATAAGCTTTTTATTTTTTATGAAGTATAACTTTTTTCTATATTCCGATTACGGCTGTTCCATCTCAAGAACATACCATTTATTTTCAAACTTTATACAAACAATGTTCATTTGCTGTTCACTGCCGTCCGCAAGCAGTTTAACCTGTACAACACAAGCATCAGTCATTTTTTCAACATCGTTTTTCGATGCTCGGCATTCCTTTAGATCATCAGTATATTCCGCAATCTTTTTATCCTTCTTTACAGCGCTTATAATATCGCAGGCCTGACTATCTTCTTCGGTAAGGGTTTCTTCCAACGCTTTAATAAGCTCTTTTTTAGTCGTTTTTTCAACTCCCAATTCTTCCACGTAATATTCAATCAAAAAATCGGGCAAACAGCCAATAACCTTATCGGCATCGGCAGTAATTACACCCTCGGCATATTTTTTCGCAACCCTTTCAGGCGTATTGCTTACATTAACCGCAATTGCGACAGCCCCCGCAATAATAGCAGCAAGCACAACAACAGCAACAATAATAACCGCATATTTTTTGTTTTTTAGATTGCGTTTTTGATTAGACATTTGTTATTCTCCATTTTAAAATATTCAATATTACCAATTTATTTTATCATATATATTTGTTGTTTTCAAGACACGCTTCACAGGCACGATAAACTACAATTCACAACACAAAACCCACTCGTGTGAGTGGGTTTTGATTTTTTTACAACAATATACAAACCAGACCGTTACAGCCTTCATTAATAACGCGCTCAACCGTTTCCTGCACTCTCATTCTTGCATCAACAGGCATTCGGGCAAGCTTAGTGTGAAGACCTTCGTTAACAAGCTCGTGCAAGGATTTGCCAAAAATGTTTGAATCCCAAATTTTCACAGGGTCTTCTTCAAAGCCTGAAAGCAAATACATTACAAGATCTTCCGACTGCTTTTCACTGCCAACAATGGGGCTGACTTCGGTTGTGATGTTGGCCTTCATAAGATGTATTGACGGAGCAGATGCACGGAGCCGCACGCCATAACGTCCACCCTGCTTTACAATTTCGGGCTCCTGAAGCTCAAGCTCTTCAATATCGGGCATTATTATGCCATAGCCCGTGGCTTCAACCTCTTCCAAAGCACCTTTTACGCGGGAATATTCTTTCTTGACAGCGGCAAGCTCTTTTATAATTTCCATAAGCTCCTGCTCGTCATTAATTACAAGGCCTGTGCTTTCGGTAATGATATTATAAAACAGCGACGGCTTGACGTTAAGCATAACGTGTGCTTTACCCTGCCCCAAATCAATTGTGTCAACGTTTACATAGTCAACGTTTTCACTACCCTTAAAGGCGGCGGGGAATTTTGAAATATCACGTATGCGGCGCATATTTTCAGCGGCTGTTTTTACCGATGAAATTATTTCACTTTTTAGCGGATGACTGAGCTCTAACGAATTTATCCACCCAGGGTAACAAATGCCGATTTCCTTAATGGGAAATTCAAACAAAATTTCCTGCAGAATATCTTTTATATCATCAACCGTCAACTCAAGACAGTTTATCGGCTTTACAAGCACACCGTATTTTTCTGTCAGCTCCTGCGAAAGCGCAATCGCTTCGGCAGAGCTTGGGTACATACAGTTTAAAAGCACTATAAAAGGTTTATCAATTGCCTTTAATTCGTTTATAACACGCTCTTCCGCTTCGGCATATTCGTGGCGCGGAATGTCACTTATACTGCCGTCGGTGGTTATTACCAGACCTATAGTAGAATGTTCGTTTATAACCTTTTGTGTGCCGATTTCTGCCGCCATATTAAAGGGGACGGCTTCATCAAACCAAGGAGTGCGCACCATTCGCGGTTGTGAGCCCTCGATATAACCGAGCGAGCTTGGAACAATATAACCCACACAGTCAATAAGCCGAACGTTCATAACCGCACTGTCCCCAAGTGAAATTTCAGCGCCCTTTTCGGGGATAAATTTCGGTTCGGTGGTCATTATAGTTCTGCCCGAGGACGACTGCGGCAATTCATCATTTGCCCTTTCGCGTTCATAATCGCCTGCCATATTCGGAATCACCAATTTGTCCATAAACTGCTTTATAAAGGTAGATTTGCCCGTTCTTACAGGACCGACAATACCGATATAGATATCACCGCCGGTCCTTTCGGCAATGTCCTTATATATGTTGGCGTTAGTCATAAAAATTTCCTCCGTTTTAAATAAGCTTTACCTATAAAACCTTATGCAAAGTAGAATTCTTTTATGACACAAAAGCGCGGGGTTGAATAATATATACTGAAAGGAAGCGTTTATTTATGCCTTGTCTTTTTGATATAAACGTAGGACAAAAATGTCAAGTTGAAAAAATTTTAATAAACGACAGTCTTCGCAGAAGACTTATCGATATAGGTCTGACCCCAAAAAGCACAGTTGAGTGCGTGGGGCAAAGTCCGCTTGGCGACCCGAAAGCGTTTTTAATTCGCGGTGCGGTCATTGCTTTAAGAAAAGAAATTTGCCAAAATATATCAGTGTCGGCGGTGGAAATATGAGCAAAGAGCTTACCATTGCGCTTGCAGGCAACCCAAACGTCGGCAAAAGCACAATTTTTAATGCCCTTACAGGTATGCACCAGCACACGGGCAACTGGACGGGTAAAACGGTTGAAACCGCCGCGGGATATTTCAAAACCCAAAACTACCGTTATCGCCTTGTTGACCTGCCCGGCACCTATTCGCTTATGCCGCATTCTCCCGAAGAGACAGTCGCACGCGATTTTATAATTAATAACAAGCCCGACGTGGTGATAGTAGTTTGCGATGCAACCACTCTGCCGCGCAATTTAACACTTGTTTTGCAGGCAATCGCAGTAGGTCAAAGGGTTTTAGTGTGTGTCAACTTGCTCGATGAAGCCAAGAAAAACGGCATTGAAATTGATTTGAAAATGCTTGAAAAAAGACTTAGTGTAAGGGTTGTCGGCACAACTGCCCGCAACAAAAAATCGATTAATAAAATGCTTCTGGCTTTAGATGAAATAATGGCACAGCCGCCAAAAAATGAGTGTGATTTTAATGTAGATGAAGCCACCGCACTTGAAACAGCGCAAAGGGCCGAAGAAATTTGCAAAGGAATTATTACATACAAAAACAAGAATTATAAGCAACGCGATTTAAAAATTGATAAGCTTATCACAAGCAAATTTTTTGCTTTTCCCATAATGCTTGTGCTTTTGTGCGTTGTCTTCTGGATAACCATCAGCGGCGCAAATTACCCGTCAAGTATGTTATTTTCCGCCTTTTCGCAGATAGAAGCCCGACTTTCGGCATTTCTGAATTATATAAACTGCCCGACATTTATTCACGACGCTTTGGTATTCGGGGTTTTTAGAACTGTATCGTTTATTGTGTCGGTAATGCTGCCGCCAATGGCAATTTTCTTCCCGCTTTTTACTTTACTTGAAGACCTAGGCTTTTTGCCGCGAATTGCCTTTAACCTTGATAAGCCCTTTAAAAGCTGTGGCGCTTGCGGCAAGCAAGCACTTACAATGTGTATGGGGTTTGGCTGTAATGCCGCCGGGGTTACAGGCTGCAGAATTATTGATTCCCCACGCGAACGCTTGCTTGCCATTTTAACAAATACCTTTGTACCCTGCAACGGACGTTTTCCAACCATAATTTCGGTAATAACAATGTTTATGGTGGTGGGCGGCGGTTTTAAAGCATCAATTTTTTCGGCACTGATTTTAACCCTTGTTATAATTCTGGGCATTTTGCTTACCTTTTTGGCCACAAAATTGCTTTCAAAAACCGTTTTAAAGGGTGTGCCGTCAAATTTCATACTTGAGCTTCCACCTTACCGACGACCACAGATATTAAAGGTTATTGTACGGTCAGTTTTTGACAGAACCTTATTTGTACTTGGCAGGTCACTTATTGTCGCCGTCCCTGCAGGTCTTATAATTTATATAATGTCAAACGTCAGCATTAATAATATTACCCTGCTGTCATACTGCGCCGATTTTTTGGACCCCTTTGCCCGACTTTTGGGACTTGACGGCATAATTTTAACGGCATTTATCCTTGGCTTTCCCGCAAATGAAATTGTTATTCCCATAATTATTATGGCATACACAAATACGGGCATTTTACAGGACGGCGCTTCACTTGACACAATGAAGCAGTTATTTGTTGCAAACGGGTGGGATGTAACCACCGCCATTTCGGTGATGATATTTTCCCTTTGCCATTGGCCCTGCTCTACCACAGTGCTGACCATAAAAAAAGAAACCGCCAGCATAAAATGGACGCTATTATCCATTTTACTGCCAACGGCTTTTGGGGTTGTGCTGTGTATGGTGTTTAATTTTATTTATAATCTAATTATTTAAACAAATTATAGTTTATCGCCTAAAGCCCCATAAACCCCAATTTAAATTCTATATTAAAATTAAAACACCCAACCTGCGTTGGGTGTTTTGTTATTTCATTAAATTTCCTGAATCCAGCCGAATTTATCTTCAAGCTTGCCCCACTGAATACCTGTCAAGGTATCGTAAAGCATTTGAGTAACTTCGCCGATTTCGCCATTGTTTACAGGGTATTTAACACCTTTATAGCAAAGCTCGCCGATGGGAGAAACAACCGCCGCAGTACCGCAGCCCCAAGCTTCTTCCAAAGTGCCGTTTTCCATAGCGGATTCCAATTCGTCAATGCTTAAAAGACGTTCTTCAACTTCATATCCCTTGTCCTTAAGCACAGCAATGCAAGACATACGGGTAATACCGGGGAGAATTGAGCCCGAAAGCATAGGTGTAACGATCTTGCCAGCGATTTTGAACATAACGTTCATTGCGCCAACCTCTTCAATATACTTTCTTTCAACACCGTCAAGCCATAAAACCTGGCTGTAGCCCTGCTGTGCGGCGCGCTCGCCTGCGCGGTTAGATGCCGCATAGTTACCGCCGCATTTTGCATATCCCGTACCGCCGCGAACTGCACGAACGTCCTGGTCTTCGATCATAATTTTAACGGGGTTAATACCTTCAGCATAGTAACTGCCAACAGGAGATGCAATAATAACGTAGGTTGCGTTATGTACTGCGTGAACACCCAATGATTCGTCATTACCGAACATAAAGGGGCGAAGATAAAGTGAAGTGCCTTCTGCAGAAGGTGTCCAGTCCTGTTCAAGCTCAACAAAGGTGGTAAGCACCTGCATTGCCAAATCTTCGGGAATTTCGGGAAGACAAAGACGTTCAGCTGAACGGTTCATTCTGCGGATGTTCTCAATCGGGCGGAACATTTGCACCTTACCGTCCTTACGGCGATAAGCCTTTAAGCCTTCAAAAATTTCGCTGCCGTAATGTAAAACGGTAGAAGCGGGATGAATATCAATTCTTCCAAACGGAACGATGCGGGCATTGTACCAGCCCTTTTCGCTGTTCCAGTCCATCATAAACATATGGTCGGTAAAAATTTTGCCAAAGCCTAATGTACTGCTGTCGGGTTTTTCCTTTAAAACGTCAGCTTTAGTGATTTTAATTTCCATTATAAACACTCCTTAGTTCTCTGCACCAATAGTCATAGCCTTTAAGTTTGTTTCTAACATATCGGCACGCTTTGCTGAAATAACCTTCTTAAGCGCCGCATTAACGGTTTCTTCATTATAACCGCCAAGCTCCTTAAGAATTTTACCAACAATAATCATATTAGCCAAAGTAGGCATACCGTTATCACTTGCAAGCTTGGTTGCGGGAATGTAATAAACGGTAACGTCTGTGCGCTTTACCTTGCGTTCAATAAGGGCGCTGTCAACAAAAATTGTACCGCCCGAAACAACGCTGTCTTCATATTTATCAAGTGAAGGCAAATTCATTGCAACCAAAACGTCGGGCTTTGAAACAATGGGTGAGCCAACCGGTGTGTCACTTAAAATAACACTGCAGCTTGCTGTACCGCCACGCATTTCGGGACCGTAGGAAGGAAGCCAGCTTACCTGTTTATCTTCGGTAAGGCCCTTGTAAGCCAAGAACTTACCCGAAAAGAGAATACCCTGACCGCCAAAGCCTGCGAATAAATACTGTGTTGTTGCCATAATTATTCAGCCTCCTTTTCAGCGGTGGTGTCCTTATAAACACCCAAAGGATAATAAGGAATCATCTTTTCATCTACCCATTCGAGAGCCTTTTTAGGTGTAAGACCCCAGTTGGTAGGACAAGTAGAAATAACTTCAACCAAAGAGAAGCCCTTGCCTTCAACCTGGTTCTGGAAAGCTTTTTTAATGGCCTTTTTAGCGTTCTTAACATTCTTAACGTTATTAACTGCAACACGTTCAAGATACTGTGCACCGTCAACCTGTGAAAGCATTTCGCAAACCTTAATGGGGAAACCGCAATGGTTTGTGTCACGGCCGTAGGGTGAAGGCTGTGTAATCTGACCGGGAAGTGAGGTAGGAGCCATCTGACCGCCGGTCATACCGTAAATTGCGTTATTAATAAAGATAATTGTGATATTTTCGTTTCTTGCGGCAGAGTGAACTGTTTCAGCCATACCGATAGATGCCAGGTCACCGTCGCCCTGATATGTAAATACAATATTTTCAGGGTTGGCACGCTTAACACCTGTTGCAACAGCGGGAGCACGTCCGTGTGCGGCTTCAATCATATCACAGTTAAAGTAATTATAAGCCATAACCGAGCAACCAACCGGAGCAATACCAATTGTCTTGCCTTCGATACCGAGTTCATCAATAACCTCAGCAACCAAACGGTGAACGATACCGTGGGTGCAACCGGGGCAGTAATGAAGCGGAACATCGGTTAAAGCATGGGGTTTTTCAAAAACTACCATTATTTTGCACCTCCGTTTGCCTTTTCAATTGCAGCCAATACCTCTTCAGGTGACGGAATCATACCGCCGACACGGCTGCAAAGCATATATTCGCCCTTGCATTTTGATGCAAGCTTAACGTCTTCAAGCATTTGACCCATTGAAAGCTCAACGCTGATAAATGTATGTACCTTTTCTGCTGCAGCTTCAAAAGCCTTTGTGGGGAAGGGCCATAAAGTAATAGGTCTAATCATACCAACCTTAATGCCCTTGTTTCTTGCTTCAACAATAGCGTTTTTAGCAACACGTGCGGCAATACCGAAAGCGGCGATGCAGATTTCAGCATCGTCCATCATATATTCTTCATACATTACTTCGTTTTCTTCAATAAACTTATAACGTTCATAACGTTCAAGGTTAGATTTTTCCAACGCATCGGGCTGTAAGAAGAGTGAGTTTACAATGTTGTGTTCGCGTTCCATCTTTGTGCCTGTTGTTGCCCAAGGCTTTTCGGGCATAGGCTTAACGTCATATTCCAAAGATACGGGCTCCATCATCTGACCCATTGTACCGTCAGCCAAAATCATAGATGTCATACGGTATTTATCGGCAAGCTCAAAGCCCTTAACTGTTAAATCTGCCATTTCCTGAACGGAAGAAGGCGCTAAAACTAACATTCTGAAGTCACCGTGACCGCCTGCCTTTGTTGCCTGGAAGTAGTCAGACTGTGAAGGCTGAATACCACCGAGACCCGGGCCGCCACGTTGTACGTTAATAACAAGTGACGGTAAATCGGCACCTGCAAGATATGAAAGACCTTCACCCTTAAGTGAAATTCCGGGGCTGGATGAAGAAGTCATAACGCGAAGACCGGTTGAAGCGACACCGTAAACCATATTAATAGCGGCAATTTCACTTTCGGCCTGTAAGAAGCAACCGCCGATTTTAGGCATTCTTTTTGCCATATATGCGGCAATTTCAGTTTGAGGGGTAATAGGATAACCGAAGTAATGACGGCAGCCTGCGATTATTGCGGCTTCGGCAATAGCTTCGTTACCTTTCATTAAAACCTTATCAGCCATTTTTACACTACCTTTCTACCTTAATGATGCAGTCGGGACACATTGTAGCACAGAAAGCGCAAGCAATACAGTCTGCTTCGTTTACTGCTTCTACAGGGTGGTGACCCTTTGCGTTAATTTTATCTGCGGCGAGTGTTAAAACCTTTTTCGGACATACGTCAACGCATAATCCACAGCCTTTGCACTTGTCGGTTTGAAAAGTCAATTTAGCCATATCAGACACTCCTTTAATTGATTTTATCCTGAAGCTTAAGTGAAAAAAGGTTCGGGATATCGTTTTTTAAATCATCATAAAGCCTATTATACACCGAAGTGCACTTAATTGGAAGACCCGTTTTTTGGGAAATTTCTTCTGCATAAGCTATCGACTTTAAAACGTCTTCCCTTGTGGTTTCTTCACCCAAGTTTGAATTGTTTACAATTGCGGTAAATTTCATATTTGCCGCATATTCAATTTCCTGCATTACTTCAAGCGTTGAATCGGCATCGCGGGTTAATGGACGGAAGCAATTAATTACAAAAAGCATTTCGTAATTGTTTTCCGCTAAAATGCCGGGGGCAATTCTGCCCAGTGCATAAGCACCGCGGTCGTCCCCGCCCACGTCAATTATAACCTGCTTATCCTTCTGGTCGCAAATGGAATAAATTTGCTGTGGAAGGGCGGGAATATCAACATTACTGCCCGCATATTCCGAAGCAATGAGCTCTATCCCCTGTTTTGCAAATTCATCCGCGCTGTCTTTTGTGCGGAAATATGGGTTTACAATATCCAAATCGGCTATTGCAACCCTTTCATATTTTTCTTTTTGGTCATACGCCATATTAACGGCAACGTTTGTTTTGCCGCTACCGTAATGACCGCAGAGAAGGGTTATTCGTTTATAAATCATAATTTATTTCTTTGAATCTTACCGCTGGTAGTCTTGGGAAGACTATCTCTGAATACCACAATACGAGGGTATTTATAGGGTGCGGTTCTTTCTTTAACATAATTTTGAATTTCTTTTTTAAGCTCTTCTGTGGGCTCGGTGCCGTTTACAAGCACAATGCTTGCCTTAACAACCTGACCGCGCACTTCGTCGGGAGCCGCAGAAACGCCACATTCGAGAACGTACGGCAATTCCATAATAACGCTTTCAATTTCGAACGGTCCGATACGGTAGCCCGAAGACTTAATAACGTCATCAATGCGGCCAACGTACCAATAGAAGCCGTCTTCATCGCGCCAAGCGGTGTCGCCGGTATGATAATAATCACTGCACCAGGTTTCCTTGGTCTTTTCTTCATCACCGTAGTAACCAACTGCAAGACCGCAGGGGCGACCGTTTTTAATGTTAATAACAATTTCGCCCGTTTCACCAACGTCAACAGGGTTGCCGTCAGGGTCAACGATAGAAACG
The DNA here is from genome assembly GCA_045580625.1 of Acutalibacteraceae bacterium. GTDB lineage: Bacteria > Bacillota > Clostridia > Oscillospirales > Acutalibacteraceae > UBA737. Next base: position 24,989 of record JAZNOE010000057.1, read on the forward strand.
TCATAAATAGGTGCGGGTTTACCCATTGAACCAATTTTGTGCGGTGCGCCGACAAGGTTACCGATAATCATTGTGCTTTCGGTCTGACCGAAGCCTTCAAGAATTTGAAGACCTGTTGCCTTTTCAAATTGGCGGTAAACCTCAGGGTTTAATGCTTCACCTGCGGTGGTCATGTGCTTAACTGAAGATAAATCGTACTTCGAAATATCCTGCTTTACCATCATACGAAGCATTGTAGGGGGTGCGCAGAAGGTGGTAATCTTATATTTTGCAAACATTGGCAAAATGTCAGCCGCGTCAAAGCGGTCAAAGTCGTAAACAAAGATTGCCGCTTCAGCCAGCCACTGACCGTATAATTTACCCCACATTGCCTTTGCCCAGCCCGTGTCAGAAATGGTAAAGTGAAGACCTTCGGGGTCAACGTCGTGCCAATATTTAGCAGTGTGGAAATGACCCAAGGGGTATTTATAGTTATGAGCCGCAATTTTGGGATAACCGCTTGTACCCGAAGTGAAGTACATAAGCATAAGGTCTTCCCCGCAGGCGGTATCATCAGTGCGGTGGAAGTGGGTTGAGAAAAGCTTATACTCTTCATCAAAGCTGCGCCAACCTTCACGGTCACCGTTAACAATAAGCTTATTCTTAATAACATCGCTCTTTGCGGCCGCCAAATCAACCTGATGGGCGGTGTCGCCGTCAGCAGTACAGATAATTGTGTTAACCCCTGCCGATTTAAAGCGGTAATCAAAATCCTTTTCTAAAAGCTGATTTGTTGCGGGAATTGCAATTGCGCCCAATTTGTTAAGGGCTATCATAGCAAACCAGAACTGATAATGGCGCTTAAGCACAAGCATTACCCTGTCGCCTTTTTTTATGCCAAGCGACTTAAAGTAGTTTGCACAACGGTTTGATTCCTTCTTGATGTCGCCAAAGGTCAAAGCGCGTTCGGTGCCGTCTTTAGAAATATGCATAAGTGCAAGCTTTTCCGGCTCGCGTTTTGCAAGGGCATCAACCAAATCAAAGCCAAAGTTAAACTTTTCGGTGTTCTTAAAGGTGATTGAAGTAGGTGTACCGTTTTCATTTTCAACGATATCTATGTACTTACTGTAAATACGCTCACTCTTATCCTTACGTTCGCGCTTGGTAAGCGGAACATTGGCAAGGGGCTTATAATCTTCAGCCAATTCGGGAATAGGCTCACCCGTCGGGTTTAAAACGATTGCGTAGAAGGTACAATCCTCACCGCCGACAGCAATCATACCGTGCGGGGTATTAGAATCGAAATAAATACTGTCCCCGGGGCCTAAAATTTCAGCATGTTCACCAACCTGAACCTTTAAGCGGCCGCTTATAATAAGGTCACATTCCTGACCTGCATGGGTGGTAACCTCAATAGGCTTATTTTGGGCTTCCTCGCTGTAAACACTTTTAACGTAAAGCGGTTCAGCAATACGGTTTTTGAAGGCGGAAGCCAAATTATAATATGTCATACCGTGCGCCTTTTCAATGCGCTGACCCTCACCCTTGCGGGTAACGGTGTATGACTTGAGTCGGGGGCTGTAGCCTTCAATAATATCGGTAACGTCAACGCTGAAAGCGTTTGCGCAACGGTAAATGAAGGCAAAGTGCAGATCACTTTCACCGTTTTCGCAAGCAAGATATTCCGCTTCGCTTACCGCTGTCTTTTTAGCCATATCCTGAATGGACAAGCCCATAATTTCGCGCAGTTCTTTAATACGACCTGCTATTTCCTTGATTTTAGAATCAAGACCCTTTGTGTTTTCCATCATTTCCTCCGTTTCGGGCGAAAAAAATCAAAAATACTCGCCCCAAAGTTATGACTTTGAGACGAGCATAAAATTCATACCCGCGGTACCACTCAAATTGCAGTAATACTGCCACTCTTGGAATCCAACAATTCCTATGCATTTACGCAGCAATCACGAAAGGGGTCTACTAACAAATGCTTTCTTCCCTTCAGCTCAGAAGCTACAAACACAAAACACACATAAATGACTTGCACCAACCGTCACTTCTCTGATATGTATTATTTTGCGCACTCTTCGTCAACGCTTTTAAGTAAGTATATCACAACTTTAAAAAATTGTCAATTAAATATTAAAGCTTATTACGCTGAATTTTTCCGCTTATAGTCTTGGGTAATTCGTCGCGGAAAACAACCACACGGGGATACTTATAAGGTGCTGTGTGGGTTTTAACGTAGTTCTGAATTTCCTTCTTTAATTCTTCAGTAGGTTCGGTGCCCTTTGTAAGCACAATGCTTGCCTTTACAACCTGACCTCTGATTTCATCCGGGGCGGCCGAAACACCACATTCCAAAACGTACGGCAATTCCATAATTACGCTTTCAATTTCGAACGGTCCTATACGGTAGCCCGAAGACTTGATGACGTCATCAATACGGCTGACGTACCAGAAATAACCGTCTTCATCGCGCCAAGCGGTATCACCTGTGTGATACATACCGTCGTGCCAGGCATCGGTTGTTTTTTCTTCATCAAGATAATATTCTCTGAACAAACCACAAGGAACAGATTTGTCGGTGTGGATAACAATTTCACCTGTTTCACCGTCGGCAACGGGGTTGCCGTCAAGGTCAACAATGTCAACGTCGTACTGAGGCGAAGCCTTACCCATTGCGCCGATTTTAGGTGTTGTACCGTAAAGGTTTGCAATTGTAAGGGTGGTTTCGGTCTGACCGAAGCCTTCCATTATCTGAAGACCTGTTGCCTGCTCAAACTGACGGAATACTTCAGGGTTAAGCGCTTCACCCGCCGTTGTCATATGGTGAATAGAAGACAAATCATAATTTGAAAGATCACTCTTAATAAGCATACGAAGCATTGTGGGCGGTGCGCAGAAGGTGGTGATGTTGTATTTTGCAAACATCGGCAAAATTTCATCCGCATCAAAGCGGTCAAAGTCATAAACGAATACTGCGCCCTCACACAGCCACTGACCGTAAAGCTTGCCCCAAAGTGATTTGCCCCAACCCGTATCTGAAATGGTGAGATGTAAGCCGTCGCGTTCACAGCAATGCCAATATTTAGCAGTTACAAAATGGCCCAAAGCATAGGTGTGCTTATGCGCAGCCATTTTGGGATTACCTGTTGTGCCAGAGGTAAAGAACATAAGAGCGGCATCTTCACCGCAGGAGGAGTTTTCATCTCTGTAATAATGTGCGCTGAAAAGCGGATATTCGCTGTCAAAATCCTGCCAGCCGTCACGCTTGCCGCCAACCATTACAAGCTTTTCAACACTGCTGCATTTTTTAGCGGCAGCTTCTGCGATTTCGGCGGTGTCGCCGTCAGCAGTACAAACAAGTGCCTTTACACCTGCGGCATTGAAGCGATATTCAAAGTCGTGTTCCTTAAGCTGGTTTGTTGCGGGAATTGCAACCGCACCCAATTTATGAAGCGCCACCATACAGAACCAGAACTGATAATGCCTTTTAAGAACAAGCATTACCTTGTCGCCCTTTTTGATGCCAAGCGAAGTAAAATAATTTGCAACCTGATTTGAAGCACGCTTGATATCGTTAAACGTAAAGCGGCGTTCGAACTTGTTTTTATCAAGATGAAGCATTGCAAGCTTATCGGGATATTTTGCGGCAATGCCGTCAACAATGTCAAAACCAAAATTAAAGGTGTCGGTATTTTTGAAATCTATCTTTTGCAAAGCACCGTTTTCATCCTCAACAGCATCAACAAACTTTTCACAAACAAGATTTTCAGTCTTTTTGGTTGATGCAATGCTCTTGCGAACAACCTCTTCCTTAGTGTCTTCACCCGGTAAAACAACCGCGCAGAATACACAGTCCTGACCGTCAACCGCTATCATACCGTGGGGGGTTGAAGAATTATAATAAATGCTGTCACCTTCGTGCAGAATTTCAACGTGGTCACCTATCTGCACCTTTAAGCTACCACTCATAACAAGGTCAAATTCCTGGCCCGAGTGGGTTGCAAGGTGTATGGGTTTATTCTGCTGTGAAGCCGAATATTCATATCTTACCCAGTAAGGCTCGGCAATTTTATCGCGGAACTTGGGGGCAAGATTTTTAATATCAATGCCATCTTCCTTTGCGGTCTGAAGACCTTTGCCCTTACGGGTAACTGTATAGCTTGAAAGTCTTGCGGCGTTATGACCTTCCAAAAATTCGGTAAGCTCAACGCCGAATTCCAAAGCGCATTTATGAATAAAGCTGAAAGGAATATCTGCCTCGCCCGCTTCATAGCTAATGTACTGCTGCTCACTTACTTCGGTCTTTTCTGCCATTTCAGCTATAGACCAGCCCATAATTTCGCGCATTTCCTTAATTCGGGAAGCGATCTCCATAAGTTGTTGTTTTGCAGTATTGGTTGTCATTTTTAACACCCTTTCTAAAAAAATAAAATAAAACAAAAAAACACCCGTCTCAAACTTTGAGACGGGTGATAAATAACACTCGCGGTACCACTCAAATTGCAGTTAAACTGCCACTCAGGATCCAACAATCCTTATGCCTTTACGCAGCAATCACGGGAAAACCTACTCGCAATAAAGTTTCAGCCTTCCGGCTCGGAAGTGATAGGTATATTTGAACACTTGCTGTCAGCTTACACCACCCGCTGACTCTCTTAAAGCAGACGTTCAAAACCGTCTTCGTCAAAGCCTTTATATCAATTTTTGCTAATTATACCACCGCAAAAAACAGTTGTCAACACTTTTTTGAAATTTTTTTCGCAGTCGGTTTACTTTTTACTTATATTATGTTATATTAATTGAACATACATTTTATGAAAGCGAAAATTCGGGAATGAAATTAAAATCAAGCCTTATCGGCACAAAAGAATTTTACCGCAGGGTATTTTCAATTGTTGTGCCAATGATAATTCAAAACACCATTACAAACGTCGTAAGCCTTTTGGATAACGTTATGGTTGGTCGCATCGGCACGTTGCAAATGTCGGCAGTTACCATCGTTAACCAGCTTATGTTTGTTTTTTACCTGTGCATCTTCGGTGCTATGGCAGGCGCGGGTATTTTTTCCACCCAATTTGCAGGTGCGGGCGACAACGACGGTATACGCCACTGTATGCGTATGAAAGCCATTGTCGGCGCATTTATGTTTGGCTTAGCTATAACGGTTTTCTTAATTTTTAAGCAGCCGCTTATAAAAATGTACATCGCAGAAGACACCTCCCCCGCCGATGCCGCCGCTACGCTTAAGTATGCACTTGATTATATTTTAATAATGCTTATCGGTCTTTTACCCTTTACCGCAATGCAGGTTTATGCCAGCACGTTGCGTGAAACGGGTGAAACAAAACTGCCAATGACAGCCAGCATTGCCGCAATTTTAGTAAATCTTGTATTTAACTATCTGCTAATCTTCGGCAAATTCGGTTTCCCGCAGTTAGGTGTTGCGGGTGCCGCTATCGCAACGGTGCTTTCCCGTTTTGTCGAAGCGGGTATTATAATAACCGTGACAACTATTAAACGCAAAAAATACCCGTTTGTTATCGGTGTGTTTAAAAGTCTTTACATTCCGCTTGACTTGTGCAAAAAAATCATCACAAAGGGTATGCCCCTTTTGGTTAACGAATTTTTCTGGTCAGCAGGCACAGCAGTTTTACTGCAATGCTATTCTGTGCGCGGAATTGTAGTTTTATCAGCAGTTAACATTTCAAACACAGTTAATAACCTTTTCAACGTCGTTTTTTTGACAATGGGCAATGCGGTTGCAATTATTGTGGGACAGCATTTAGGCGCAAACCGTATTAAAGAAGCCAAGCAGTCTGTTTGGCAGCTTTTAACCCTTTCGGTTGGCTGTTGCATTGTTATGGGTGGCATTATGGCTTTACTTGCGCCCTTTATTCCGCAAATTTATAAAACCGAAATTGAAGTAAAGCAAATGGCAACACAGTTTTTATATACCGTTGCCGCTTTAATGCCGGTTTTCGCGTTTGCGCACAATTGCTATTTCACTCTACGCTCGGGCGGACGTACCATTATAACCTTCCTTTTTGACAGCGCGTTTTCGTGGGTGATTATGGTCCCTGTCGCATTTGTGCTTTCAAAATATACAAATATGCCGATAGTACCCCTTTATTTCACCGTTCAGTCACTTGATATAATTAAATGCATCATCGGGTTTATATTGGTAAAAAAAGGAATTTGGATAAAAAATATTATTGATACTAACTGACAAAAAACACCGCAACCGCGGTGTTTTTTGCATTTTAAATTATAATTTATCCCTTATATTTTCGCTTTGTCGCCATTCCGCCACGGATATGACGCTCGCTTTTGTTTTTCTCAAGCACAGCCTTTACGAGCTTATAAAGCTGTGGATTTTCATACCTCAGCCGCCCGGTTACGTCCTTATGCACTGTGCTTTTGCTTATTTTAAAAACCTTTGCCGTTGCCCTGACGGTTGCCCCCGTATCTAATATGTATTCCCCTAAAATTACCGCGCGGGGCTCTGCCTCTCTCATACAATCAACTCCTAAAAGGACTAATAAATTGTATGAAAGAAAAACAATATTTATGTTAACAAAAACACCCTTTTTCAAGGGTGTTTTGTTATTATAAGAAAATTGGATTTGTCCAGGCCTTTTTACCGTCTTTATCGACAATGCTTATTCGCACGTATTCATAAGGTCCTGCCCAAAAATCTTTAATATCAAATTCAGCGTGGGTTATATTTCCGTCTTCATCAATTATAACACGGTTTGGGTGCATATCACTGTGAAGGCGCACACGCGCAACGGGTGAGCAGTCGATTACTGCCTTGCCGTCTTCAACGTAGAAATTGTATATTTCAGGCCCGCAGGATGAATAAAATTCGCCATTTGAAAGCGCTTCTAAAATTGCGTTAAGGTGTTTGTCTGCCTTAACCATAACCCAGCCCTTACAAAGCTCGGTATAAGAATGGGCGTCATCGGTTGCGACACCGTACCACACCTTACCCTGACCCAAAATTTCGTCCCAATAAGCCGCGTCGCTGTCGCAGTCACCCAAAAGCGCGCTGCCGCTGTTCCAGATTTCCATTGCAAAATTGCCCTTTTGGGTTTCAAAATATTTTGCGCTGGTCTGACTCCATTGCGGGTGTGCAAGAATGGTTAGATTTTTCTTTTCGTGTATTTCATCAAGAAAAGGCTGATAAGCTTCGGCATTGGGTGCAACACCCCATTCAAACTTTTGGTCGTGTTCGAAGCCGTTGCCGTCTTCTTTTGAAGGGCCAAGACAAACGGTATGATAGCATCTGAAGCCGGGCTTTCCGCATTTGTCAAGGTCATTGCCGTATTCCATACCCGGTATAACTATAACACCTGTTTCGGGGGCATAGCTTTCAAGAGTGTAAATCTGATGGTCGGTAATTGCCATAAAATCATAACCCTGACCTTTTGCATAACGTATAACCTCTTCGGGTGTAAGCTTACCGTCAGAGCGGGTGGTATGACAATGAAGACCGCCCTTTAAAAACTTTTTTTCTTTATCAATAAAAGCCTGTTGTATTTTCATAACACATCACCTGTCAGAAATAAATTTTGTCCAGCCCTTAATTTTAATAACACACATAAGCGTGCCAAGGAACGCTATAGCACACCAAACGATAAGCACCACGTTCCAGCCAAAATTATCGGCAATGCTTGCAAAGCCATAGCTGGAAATTGAAGCGCCGATATAGGTGCAGGCGTTAAGTATACCCGAAAAGGTTGAAACCATACCGTATTTTGCGAAATTTTTGGGTATAAGCGAAATAAGCATGTGGTTAACGCCGTGCATGCTTGCCGAAATAAGCGCCGCTAGTATTATGGTTAAAATCGGAATATCCACACCAAGTGCCATCGGCAAGGTTGACAATAATGCAACGCCAAACATTATAGATGCGGTTTTTAATTCGTTCTTAATTTTGTGATAAAGCGCGTTTGAAATCAGCACAATTATCATACTGAACACCGGTAAAATTGCGGTGCTTAAAATGGATGAAGACTCATCCAAATGGAATTGCTCATTAACCAAGGACGGAAGCCAGGTCTGAATACCGTCGCGAAGAATGCCCTGAAGCGCAATAGCAATAAAAATGGGAATAAGACCTGCAATTGCAATAAGACCAAAAACCGAAATTGTCTTGTTGGTGCCCGCTTTTTTAACACCGCCTGCCTTGCCCATTTTTAAATTGCGTGTTGCAAAGGTCCAGGTAAGCATCATAATAATGCCGAAAATTGCCATACATCTGAAAACGTTGCGCCATACTGTAAATTTAAGAATAAACGGCACCAAAACGTAAACAAAAATTGTACCTACAGAAGCAGAAAGACCCACGAGCGTCACCGCGTCGGCGTATTTCTCGCTTCCGACCTGTTCGGAAACAAAGCGTGCAAGGGGCGGCCAAAGCATTGCCTGACAAACACCGTTAACACACCAAAGCGCCGTTATAACCCAGATATTCGAACAAAAAGACACCAAGGTATTAACAAGAATTGTGCCAAGCATTGCAGTGCTTATCATTTTTGTGGGTGACACCTTATCACCGATAAAGCCACAGATAACCTGCCCCACACCGTATGTAATAAAGCTGCCTGTAACCGCGGCAGAAGCCATTGTATTGGTAATTTTAAGATCACTTACAATTGCAACAATGCTTGCTGAATAGTCAAGGCGCATTGCATAGCTGAAAAAGTAAACCAAAAAGCCAAGTGCCACAACAGCCTTATATGAAAGTTTTTTGCTGTTTTCCATTTTTTAAAAAACTCTTTTCTATAAATATTTATAAGGCGTACCAATAAAACCAACCTGTCTGAAATCTTCAAAATTGTGACGGACAATATAGTCGATATATGACGTTATCATCTGTGCGGTTAAGATATACCCCGCCGCATTCATATGACCGCCGACAAAGAATTTCTTTTTAAATTCAGCATTATATTCAGGGCTGTATTTGCGAAGATTTATAACGTAGGTATTGCTGAAAAGCTTTGCCATATCCTCTAAAATTTTCGCGTGGGTGTCACCGTCTAAATCGTTAATTCCGTTAGGCAAGGTCACCAAAAAGAATTTTGCATCAGGCTGAAGAGCTTTAAGGCGCTGAATAATCTGCGCATAATAGCCCGTAAAGGTAGACTTATTATTTTGGGGATTTTCTAAATCAATATCTGAAACGTCGCCAAGCTCAACCTGCTTAGTGTACATATCGTTAACACCAAGCGCCAATATATAAGCCTGACAGCGCTTTTCAGCGGTCCAGACACCGCATTCATCGGCATAGGTTTCCATAAACCATTTTGCCGACATTCCCCCGCGGGAAAAATTATAAACCTTAATGCCCGCATTTCGTGCCATATATTGACCCCACGAATAATCATAATAATCATGATATCCGTGTTCGCCCTCAGCATTGCGGGATTCAAATTCACCCGAAGAAAGGCTGTCACCTATGCAACCGATAGTTCTGAAAACGCGGGCATAACCGCCGTCATACACAATGCGGTCAAGGGGCTTTTCATCCTCACAATATAAAAGCTTTTCAAGATTCATCATAACAATTACACCCTCAATTCATCTTTAAAGCGCAGATACACACCTGCGGTCCAGCCCATCATTGTCGGGGCTTTATAATCCTGATTGGCAACCTCACCGGTATTACCGTCATACTTTTCCCAAAGGTTGCCCGTTTCCTTAAAGCCTTTTTCAATTAATTTTATATATCTTCTTGCAATATCATCAGCCTTAAGGTTAAGACCGTAATTTCTGCAAGCCTTATATGCCATATACTGAAGCGGCGCCCAAACGTTGGGGTAATCCCACTGAAGCGGAAAACGGTAATCACCTTTAACCGAACAGGCTATGCCATATTCTAGTGTCAATTCCTTCAAAAGCTGTTCTTCGCCGTTTATTTTGTCAGCAAGCTTTACAAACATCGGGTAAAGAGAAGCAACCGATTTTACACTGCTGTGTTTATTTTCCTTAAAGTTCCAGTCCATAAAAAGGCCTTCTTGCTCATTCCACAAAAATTTTTTCATCCGGCTTTTTCTGAACCTTGCGCGGCGTAGCCAGTCGCTGCGTTCTTCAAGCCCTAAAATTTTGCAAAACTGAGCCATATTTCTTTCAAAGCCGTAAAGCAATGAATTAAGGCAAACAGGGTTAATAAACTGACCGTCAAATTCAAAACGGGAGCAGCAGTCCCAACCGCTTTCACAAAACGTAATAAAGGTGTTGGCAATTTTAATGCGTTCAAGCTCGTCATCGGTTTCATAACCGCCGCTTCTGTCCCTGAAGGCGTTACAAAAATCATTTTTCAGTTTTTCATCAATAACGCTGAAATTGCCGTAAAAATTAAGCCCGTTTTTACTGCGCCTTTTGGTCTGCCAGAAATCATATTCCTTACAAAGCGTGGGGTAAATTTCTTTAAGCCACTGCTCATCACGTGTAACCTCAAAAACGTCCTTTACCATAAAGCAAAGATAAGGCGGTTGAGAGCGGGTAAGATAACGCGTCATATTACCGTTGGGCATGAAACCGTGTTTTTCGATAAGATAAAGCATATTATCAACATTATATTTCGCTTGCTGCACCATACCGTTTGTAATAAGCCCAAGATTTGTAAAATATGTATCCCAATAATACATACAACGAAAGGTGTCCTCTGCACAGGGCACGGTGTATGGGTAAGGTAAAGCCATAAGCTCACCTTCATCGGTTTGATTAAAACGGATAGTTTTTTGCAAATTTTCTTCAATATGCTTTAATATTTCCATAAAATCACCCCAAAAAGACATAAGGGCAGAGAAGCTTTTTCTTCCCTACCCTCCTTAAGTTTAATGACTATCTGCCACCATTATATCATAGTATAGAAATTTCACCAATGTAAAAAAAGTACAATTTAATGTAAAAAAATTAAAAAAATTGTCGCAATTTAACAAAATAATTTTGCTGTTTTCGCATTCTTTCATCATTTATCACATATATTTTCCTTTTGAATGATGTCAAACCTTCAATTGCGTCTTGCTTTTTGGTACTATTTGGATATAATATAAGTGTGACAAAATTTTCATAAAACACATTTTTTCTTTAAAAAAACACAAAAAACAATTCAAAAAGTGTAATTTTCAATTTTTTCACATTTTTAAAACAAGGAAGTACATTATGAATAATGAACGCGTTACGACATTTCCGTTTGATTCAACCGAATTTCCTTTCAATATTGAAATGTCCGGCATAACAAATTGCAGCGAAAGATATGAAGTGTACCGTGAAAAAAGCTATTGCTATATTATGGAATATATTTACGGCGGGTCCGGCACACTTTTTTGCGACGGTCGCGAATATAAGGTTGAAAAGGGTGACGTTTACATTTTACCTAAAGGCAGCTTTCACCGATATTATACCGACGACAGCTGGGACAAGATTTGGTTTAACATTGACGGCACGCTGGTTTCAAACCTGCTTTACTCTTACGGTCTGCAAAACACCGTTGTGTTTAAAAACTTTAACAACAAGCAGGCTTTTGATGACCTTTACGAGCTTACAACAAGCGATAAAGCGGTCAAAGAGATTATGCTGACAGGCGCAATTAAATTTCATTCAATAATTCAATCACTTTACGATTTGCGCCAAAAAGACATTTCAAACGTTAAGGTAAGCACTATCAAGAAAATGCTTGATAGCCATCTTTATGAAAAAGATATATCACTTAAAGACATTGCAAAAGAAATCGGTATGTCGCAAGCACAAATAATAAGCATTTTCAAAAGCACCTTTAATATGACACCTTATCAGTATTTTGCTAAAAAGCGCATTGAAATTGCTTGTGATTTACTTTTAAATTCAAATATGCATATTAAAGAAATTGCCGAAATGCTGAATTATGCCGATCAGCCGTATTTTTCAAATACTTTCAAGAAAACAATGGGCTTATCCCCCGAAAAATACCGCAAGATGAATGCAAATATCATTGGGCAGCAAGCAAATATACATAACAAATTCCAAATTGAAACAACCGAAAATTTACCTTTTGACCTTAAGGTTGAAAGGCATTGACTTTGAAAAGAGGACCAAAAATGATATTATATCGTGAAGATACGAAAACTTTTTTTCTTAATACCGCAAATTCGAGCTATGTAATCAAGCTTTTAAAGGATGATATGCTTTGTCATTGGTATTACGGCGCATCGGTCGGAAATGATAACCTTGACCCGCTTAATCTTTTTGGCAAAAATGAATATATGCAGCACGAAGAAGTTGGTAAGTGGATAGTTTCAAAGGATACTGCCCCATTTGAATGTCCTGTTTCAGGTGGCGGGGATTTCAGGGTGCCTGCCGTTCTTTTGGAAAATACCCACGGTCAGCGTACTGCTAATCTTGTTTATAAAAACCACCGCATATTCAAAGGCAAAGAAAAGCTTGAGGGGCTTCCCTCCTTTGACCGCAACACCGAAAACGTTGACACCTTGGAAATTGTGCTAAAGGACACCGTGTCAGATTTTGAGGTTTCACTTTTTTATTCAGTTTTTGAAAAGGAAGACGCTATTACCCGTTACACAAAAATACATAACACGTCCGACAAGCCGTTAAAGCTTTTGTCAGCGCAAAGTCTTTCATTAGATATACAGGACAATAAATTTGATTTTATTACCCTTGACGGCGCGTGGGCACGCGAGCGACACGTAAACCGCCGCACCTTAAATATGGGCACAACCTCAATTGAAAGCCGCCGCGGTGCGACAGGTCACCAGCACAACACCTTTGCCGCACTTGTAGATGCCGACACAAATGAGCAAAGCGGCAATGCTTACGGTTTTTCACTTGTTTACAGCGGCAATTTTAAAATAACTGCTGAGGTTGACCAATTCGGCTCGACCCGTGTTCAGGCAGGCATTAACCCTTATAATTTCTGCTGTAATCTGGCACCCGGCGAAAGCTTTACCACCCCCGAAGCCATTTGTGTATTCAGCCAAAAGGGTCTTAACGGTATGTCACAGTGCTTCCACGCAATGTGCAGAAATCACCTTGGTAAATCAAGCGAAAAGAAACCCCGTCCCATTGTTATAAACAGTTGGGAAGCAATGTACTTTGGCATGTCTGAAGAAATTGTTACCGAATTTATCAGTAACTGTAAGGGTCTTGGCATTGATACCTTCGTGCTTGATGACGGTTGGTTTGGCAAACGCGATAACGACCACACTTCACTTGGTGACTGGTTTATTGATAAAAACAAATTTCCAAACGGCTTTGACCCCATTGTTAAAGCCTGCAAGGAAAACGGTATGAAATTCGGCCTTTGGATAGAGCCCGAAATGATTTCACCCAAAAGTCAGCTTTTTGAAGCTCATCCCGACTGGTGCATACACGTCGAAAATAAAATACCCACCGAAAGCCGTCAACAATTGGTTTTGGATATGTCCCGCCCTGAAGTTGTTGATTATATTTACGATAAAATTTCTAAAATTTTATCACAGTATGAAATAACCTACGTTAAGTGGGATATGAACCGCAACATCACCGACGTTGGCTCGGCCGCACTTACCCCCGAACAGCACGGAGAATTCAGTCACCGTTATATTTTAGGTGTATACGAGCTTATGAGACGTCTTACTGACAACTTTCCGAACATTCTATTTGAAGGTTGCGCAGGCGGCGGCGGAAGATTTGACTTTGGTGCGCTTTATTATATGCCGCAAATCTGGACAAGTGATGACACCGATGCTATTGAACGCCTTAAAATTCAATACGGCACAAGTTATGCTTATCCACCGTCGGCAATGACCGCACACGTGTCTGCCTGCCCCAACCACCAGACCAACCGCACAACCTATTTTAAAACCCGCGGTGACGTTGCTCAAATGTGCAACTTTGGTTATGAGCTTGATATTGCAAAGCTTGGTATGAGCGAAAAAATTCAGATTAAAGAACAAATTGCTCTACACAAGCGCATTGAAGATATGATAGCAAGCGGCACGTTTTATAGAATTGACAGTCCGTTTAAAACAGACCATTGCAGCTGGCAACTTGTGTCAAGTAACAAAAAATCAGCCTTTGTGATGTATGCCACACAAAAGACCACACCAAACACGCGCGGTCATTTTATAAAGCTTCAGGGTCTTTTACCCGACAAAAACTATACAGTAAGTCCGTTAAGTATAAAGCTAAGCGGTAAAACCCTTATGAGCTTTGGTTTGCCGATAAATCACCTGACCGACTTTTCAACCGCAATTTTTGAGCTTAAGGCAGAATAAAAGGAGAATATTATGAGATATCGTTTTTTGCGCTTTCCCGAAGGCAAGCTTAAGGCCGTTACCTTCAGTTATGATGACGGCTGCCGTGCCGATATAAAGCTTTCAGCATTGTTTTGCAAATACAACCTTAAAGGCACCTTTAATCTTAACAGCACATGGCTTGGAAAAAGCACAACCGACTGGCATTTAATGAAGGATGAAATTCAAAAACACATTATTGATGCAGGCCACGAAATTGCAACCCACGGCGCCGAGCACCGTGCAAACGGCAATTTGAGACCCATTGACGGCATTCAAGACGTATTAAACTGCCGACTTGGTTTAGAAAAGGAATTTGACACAATTGTGCGCGGTCTTGCTTACCCCGACACAGGTATCAGAAACCTTAACAATAACACAACGCTAGAAAAGATTGAACAATATCTTAAAGAATTAGACATTGTATATGCCCGCACCTTGGGTGAAATTAACGACAGCTTTAATTTGCCGCAAAATTGGTACGAATGGATGCCTACCGCCCATCACGATGATGCCGCGGTTATGGACCTTATAGAACAATTCGTTAACTACACAGAACCTTCTTATGCTGCAAGGCGCGAACCAAAGCTTTTCTATTTGTGGGGTCATGCTTACGAATTTGATGAAAAAAACAATTGGGAAAGAATGGAAGAAATTTGCCAAAAAATAAGTGGCAAGGAAGATATTTGGTACGCCACCAACATTGAAGTTTACAATTATGTAAAGGCTTACAACTCACTTATTTTCAGCGCTGACAGCAGCAGAATTTATAATCCCACACTTGAGGAGGTTTGGTTTAACGTTGATGGAAAAACATATAGCGTAAAGCCCGGTCAAACAATAAAAATATAAAAAAACCGCCTTTAAAAGGCGGTTTTAATTTTTTTATTCAAGAATATTTGACGTGATAAAATCTACACCTAATTCAATAAGCTGTTCGGCGCGTTCCTTGCTGTCAACTGTCCAGCAGTTAACCTTTAGGCCTGCATTGTGGAAAAGCTCGATTGTTTTAGCATTAAGGGCAGGATGCATAACGTCAACGTCGATTCTGTCCCTTATAAGATTTTCAACAATTTCGTCAGTAATTTCACAAAACAAGAACTGCACCGACTGTTCGGGTAAAGCTTCCCTTATTTTCAAAAGGTTTTCATACTTAAAGGAAATAAAGGTAACCTTCTCAAGGTCATAGCCTGCTTTGACAATTTCAATTATCTGTGAAATTTCTTCATTCGTGAATTCAGACTTCAGCTCAATTACCGAATGCTTCTCATATTTTTGACAGATGTTAAGATAATCCGGCAATGAGGGTGAACGAAGGTCAATTCGATTTCTTGTGCCGTCCTTATCAAAATGAACAACACTTTGAATTACATCAAAGGAAACCTCCTCAACAGGAATGTTTTCCCCTGCGATGCGCTTGAGATCCATATCGTGATTAATAATAATCTTACCGTCACCCGTGCGGTGAATGTCGGTCTCTATACCATAATAAGACCTGTTGCCTGCCGCAACAAAAGCCGCTGCGGTATTTTCGGCTTCAAGACCAGAAAGACCGCGGTGAGCAATAATTAAAGTGTTTTTTCTGTCAATTTTTATTGTATTCACTTTTATCACCTACTTAAAAAGTTGAAAAACTCCGCCCGATATTTCGGGGGCTTTGCGCTCGGGTTGATTTTCGGGAGCAATGCCGTAAATCCATTCGGTTTTAGTACCTTCAACAGTCACCTGTCCATTTTCAGAAGCTGTTACAATTGCATAAAGCGGTTCCTTAAAATACCAGGTGTTGCTGCTTTGCCAGCACTCACTTAAAGGTGCTATTTCACTTGAAACAGCATCACCGTTTTCGTCATACTTAATATATTCAAAGGTGTGGTTTTCATCATAATGCTTGGGTGCGTTAAAAATCCAACAGCCGTTGCGGACTGTATTAACGTCAAAGAACAATATATCATCCCTTTGCATTATGCGGTTGGTGTGATAATGACCGTTAATTGCCATTAAAACACTGCCTTTTTGAATTTCATTTGCTTTTTTGAATAAATCAAGCACAAGCTCATAATCGGGTGAACAATCGCCCCATTCCTTATTAAAGGTTGCGTGGCTAACAATAATACATTTTTTGTTTTCTTTTGCCGAAGCCATTAAAACCTTTTCAAACCATTCAAGCTGAACGGGACCCAAGCTGTTGGGCTTGATATTACCCTGCGGCGCACCCCAGCTTGCGGTTTTATTGTGTTCCCAAGCGGATAATTCTTCATTATAAGAATAATTGGTATCAAGACCTATTATTCTGAAATTACCCTTATCGCAGTAATAATAGCCAATACTTCCGTCACCGATTTTGCCGTCAGCTGTGCCCCACACCACGTCATCCTTTCGGTTAGTGATAAGCGGGGTAACAACTTCCATTGAATTATCGCGGCTTTCAAGCTCGTGATTACCGTAAACGCCAAACACGTCAAAACCGTACTTGTTATTAATAAGTGGGTTGACCGCTTCGGGCGAGCCGATATAATCATTGCAGTAATCCCCGCAATGAATTACAATATCCACATTTTTATCATTTGCGGCGGTAAGCATTTCATCAATATCTGCAACAGGGCTTAAATACATACCCTGCTTATAATGAAAATCAGCAAAAAGCAAAAATTTTAACGTGTTTTGATTATTCATATCGACACCTCTTAAAAGAATTGATCTTATCTGCGCAAAGCGAGCAAATTAAAGCTTTGATATTATTATACGACCGTTTTTTCTTTAAAGCAATCAAAAAAACGTATATCATTTGTCGCATTAAAATTTTACAATGTTATTCGCCCGTAATACCGGAAGATTCAATACCCTTTACAAAGTGCTTCTGCATTACAAGATAGAAAATTATAAGCGGAATAATGGTAAGTAAAACGGCGGCGAACTGGAAGCATTCGTTAAGACGGTCACTGTCATCACCAAAGCTTGCATTTACCATACCCTTAAATGCGCTGTCAAAGCGCTGAAGCTGAAGCGGTAAGGTGCCAAAGTCACTGCCGATGAGGGTTGCGGTCTGCGCGGTGTCATTCCAATACCATACAACCGAAAAGATTACACAAAGGGTTATTACCGGAACAGCCATTGGAATTGCGATGTGGGTAAATACCTTAAATTTGCCCGCACCGTCAAGCTGGGCGGCCTCGTCAAAGGATTTTGGCACAGATGCAAAGCCGTTCATAAAAATTAAAATAAATATTGTGCTTTTAAGGCCCTGACCCAATGCGGCGGGAATTATCATAGCCAACGGCGAACCGATAAGACCGTAGTTATTGAAAAGAACGTAACGCGGAATGGTTAAAACGTCGGTAGGAATTACAAATAAGAGTATAAGAATTGCCACCCACAAGGTCTTAAGCGGAACGTCAAACTTTGCCAGGGCATAACCCATAAGCGCACAGGAAAGCGTTTGAAGCGTTGCGCAGATTACAACAAATATAATGCTGGTCACAAGTGCTTTTGGATATTCCAAAGCAGCCCACGACATTTTAAAGTTGGTAAGCGCCAGCTTGGTGGGAACCCACATAATGGTTGGGTTTATAAGGTCTTCGGTGGTCATAAACGCGGTCAGCACCATATACAAAAGGGGGTACAAAAACACAAAGCCCACAGTAATTAAAAGAAAATAAAAAAACAAATTAACACCAAAGTTTTTTACAGCTTTTTTGGTCTGTGATTTAATATGAATATTATTTCGCATTTGTTTTTGCCCTCCTTTCGCGAAGGATAAGGAATACCACAACAAGCACCGCAAGTACCGCCAATGCCCACAACCACGAAAGCGCCGATGAATAAGAATAAGGCATATTGGTGTCGGTCATTTTAGATTCAATATACTGGTGAATAGTGGTGGTTGCCGCACCCGAAAGATCAACAACCGTATAAGCCGCTGCAACAAGAATCATCGGGCGAAGATACGGTAAGGTTATCTTCCAGAATTTTTCCCACGAGCCTGCACCGTCAATAGAAGCGGCTTCATAAATAGAGTCGCCTATTTTCTGAAGGCCCGTAAGAATTATAAGCATCTGCACACCCGAATACCATAGAATAATTACGATATTATCAAAAATATAGGTAAGCGGAACCGAAATAAGGTCTGGCATATTTTCAATGACCGTATAAATCGGGTACTGTTCGGGGTGAATAATTGTCGTAGCGTGATTGCTCATAAGCTTTGACATAACGGGACCGCTTATAATAATTACAGGGAAAAAGTAAAGTGCACGGAAAAGCGCCTTGCCCGGCAACGACTTATTTAACAGTATTGCCAGAATTATTGCCGCAACAATTATCATCGGGGTTGAGAAAATAACCGATTTTAAAGTTTCGGTAATTGTTGTAATAAATTTAGGGTCTTCGGTAAGAATTTTGCTGTACCACTTAAAGCCGACAAACTGTGTCACAATACCGTCGGATGAAAATTCCACACTGCAAAGGCTTAACCATATTGAGTAAATCATCGGGTAAAGTGAAAAAACCAAAAAGCCGATAAGCCAGGGTGACATAAAGCCAATGCCCATAAGCCTGTCTTTTGTTTTTAAGGTCATTTTAGATTTATTATTCATTTACGGTCACCTCGCAAAACAAAACGTTTTCGGCTTCAACAACCTTGCCGTTTTCAGCGGTAAAGTCTTCCTTACCATAGTTTATATACATATCACCGTTTTCATAGCTTACTTTAAACACGGTGGCATTAATGCGCTTGTGACTTAACATTTCCTGCCCTCGAACCTTTGAAAGCGCACCGCCGACAAAGGCATCGATTTCACAAATAGTATCCTTCCAATTATCAAAGCAGGTTGAAGCTTTATCTTTAAGCGTAGTCTTGTTAAGCTCAACGTTGGTTTCTTCGGTAAGCAGGAATGAAGGATAAATGTTATATTCCACACACTTGAGCAAATCTATTTTAGAATAGAAATTTTCATTTGCATAAGGTGCAACAAGTGTTATATTACCCGAAAGCGCCAGCTGAATAAAGGGCACCGAATCGGTAATATAAATTTCCTGATTGGAGGAAACGGGAATGTCACGGCAAACCGAAACGTAAGGCAAAAGATATTCATTAGGCTTATAAACCGTAAGACCGTTCTGGCTTTCATAAACATCGCCAAGGTTTTTGGTGATAAGCTTAATTATATCCGCACGGGAAGTGAAATTATTCACAAGGTATTCACCGTAAAGCAAATTGCCCCCGTCGACAGAAAGATTTATCTTATTTTTTTCTAAAACCTTAAGCTGTCTGTTCATATATTTAAAGGCAGTTTCGGGTTTAAGATAATAAGTGCTTCCAAGGAATTCATTCAGGTCAACCGCGGTTTCACAAATCGGGCTTTGCGAAAGTGAAATGCCCGAATCAACACGGCTGTTTATCTGAATTTCGGTGGCGCGAAGCGGGTCAATATAAAAACTGAAGCTGCCGCCACCCTTTGTAAGCTGCTTTTTAAGTGAACTAAATTCACCAAAGCCGCCCATAACGGTGGTGTCAAAAACGGTGGACTTGCTGTATCCCGAAAGACCGTTTTTCTGCCAGCCCAAAACCGATAAAGCAATTCCGTCAACCTTTTCCTTTGATAAGGCTTTAACCGACTTTTCAATATATTCAAGGCTTGTAATGTCCTTTTGCTTCTGACCGATTATTGCCTTTTCGATATCAGCCGCGATAAAATCAAGAAACAGCTTTGTATTGTCGTCAGACAAATTGTTGACGAGCTTTTTATCTGCCTTTAAGATTTCACGGTATTTAGCAGCCATACCGCTGTAATTTGCGGCATCCCCGCTCAAGAAATAAATATCCATTTCAGGGTTTACGGTATTTCTGTTTTTCTGAACAACGGGAATACCTGCGCCGTTTTTAGAGGTTGGCTGTGAATAAACCTGACGGTAAACAAATGACGCGGTTGCCCAGTTGTAATTTGTTACTACCCCTGCAGGAGACGCGTTAATATAGGCATAAGCCGCACCGTTTGTAATGTGACCAAAAAGTGCATTGTCATTTACACCGTGCGCAATGCCGAAAACAGGCATTGTAATTGTTGCGCTGTCTTTAAGCATATCACGCGGACGGTTTGACTTAAGGTCATTAAGCTCGTTAAGATTATCAATAGCATAATCTAAACCGTATACTCGTTCAGAATATGACTTTAAGTATTTTTTCGGCTTCTGATAACGTATAAGCGCGCCGCTACCGTCGGGCACAAAGAGATAACCGTCGCAATTATCCGAAACGGTACTGCCCATAAAGGGTGCAAAATAGATAAGCGCAACGTAATTATCACCGTATTCATCAATTGTTTTGTCATCTACTGCAAAGTGAAGACTGTCGTCAGTCAAGGTAACCTTTGCTTCAAGCGAAACACCGACGTTAGTGCCGAAATTCACCTTGATAACAAAGCCGTTATCTATATATTCATATTTACATTTAGACTTATTACTGCCCGCACCTATAAGCTTTGTAGCACCTGTGCGGTCCATATAAGAAATGCTGACAACCGAATTTGCGAAAGCGCCCCAGGTATTGTTAAGGTCTTCGGGGTCTTTTTCTTCCAATGCACCCCAGACGTAACCGCTTTTCTTATCAACCACGCGGATAGATGCAATTTCTTCATCAATATAAAGGGCTAAATTTTCATTTTCGCAAACAAATTTATAACCCTCTAACCCGTAATTCATAAGTGGTTTGTCTGAATTTGAGTCAAGCTGGGTAAAGCGGTTAGAGGAAAGCTGCTGAATATCAACCTCGCCAACCAGGCTTCCGCTAACGCTATATTTACCCACGTCGGAGTCATTACCGCAGGCACAGCATAAAAGCGCAATGCAAAGCGCAACCGAAGCTGATAAGATTTTACGCCAGGAACACACGGTAATTCAACTCCTTCACAATTGAAATAATAAAGTTTACAAGCTGGTCAAAGAACATATAAACCAATGACACGGCCAAAACCACAACCGCCATTAAGAAAACGGTTATAAGTAAATTAGAAATAACTTGCTTGGGTTCGTATGCGTGAATTTCGCGGGTAGCAATAAACAAACAAACCAAAACCCATGCAATAATTGCAGTAACGCCCAATTCCAAAAGGCGCAATTCGTTTTGTGTAACAATGTGTGAAATTAAAATCACAACAGGCATAAGCACCGCAAAAGGTGACAAAACGTAAGGTGTTGCAATAAATACGTCCCTGAAACGTGCTTCACCCTCACCTACCGAGCTTACAAGATAATTACTGCCGATAAAAAGCAGTATAACTGCCCAGAAAATAAGGCTTATAAGCACAACCGAGACATTATCAGCATTACCGATAAGCGCAAAGCCCGAAAGTGTGAAATAGGAAATAACAACCAAATATTCAAAAACATAAAGACCGATAGCGGTGCCGATATGCCCCTTACCCTCACGGCGAATACCGTAAAAGCTGTCTATCGGGTGACGAAGCACCTTAAATATAAGGATAATATCATCCTTTATAACCGATTTATCAAACAGCTTGTTAAATTTAGCTTTGTCAACCTTTCTGAATATAAGCAATGCAATTACCAAAACAATAACCGCGATAATTATATAAGGAATGGCTTTAGAAATCTGGTCATTACGAATTTGCCAATAACATTCAGAATAGCCCTCCCTGTTACCTGCAATTTTGTAATGCTCTAAAGCTTCGGTGTAATTGCGATTTTCATAAAGGCACTGCGCAAGGCTGTTTTCTGCATAATAGCTTGAACCGCCCACTGCGGCAACGTGCTTCCAGAATTCAGCCCCCTCCTGATATTTACCTTCGTTATAAAGCTGAATTGCCTGATGATAGCTTTTTGCGTAATCAGTAGGGTGCATAACGTGAACAATAGCGCGTTCAAAGTCAAGCACGTAAAGCTTGTTGTCGTCATCACAGCAAATAGCCGAAACGTTGGTGAAAACGCCGTTCTTTTCGGTGGAAATTGCACGTCCGCCAAAGGTGAACAGCAAATTACCGCTTAAGTCATATTCAAAAATAAGACCGGTTGAGGTTACGGCATAGGTATTATTACGCGCACCTGCGCAAACGTCGATAAAGTCAACTTCATCAACCATATCAGCAGGCAATAAATTAATACCTGCGGCATCGTGCTTTTTAAGGGCGTTACCCTTAGCCGCTTGTGTTACCGAATAAATTAGACCCTTTTCATCAATATCAACACTTTTAAAAGAAAGCGGAATTTTGTTTGAAAGCTTTTCCTTCATTTTTTCGGTAAAGAAGTTTTCAACCACGTAATCCCAAAGGGTGAATTCGGTATTATTATAGCCGAAGTAGCCAAGGAACTGACCGTCCTTATCAATTTGAATCATACCGTCAAAAGCGCCGTCAGACACAATATACATTACACCCGAATTATTAACAACAACCTTTGACGGACGGTAAACCGCGGTCTTACCAAAGGTGGCATTTTCGGGACGACCGTATTCCCTTAAAAGTGTGCCTTCCTTATCTAAAAGGAAAACGGTAGCGGCTTCGTTATCTGCAACGTAAATATCACCGTTGTCATTTACAAAAATGCCGCTTGGAGATTTAAATTTATCGTTTTTAATTTCAACAAAGGTCTGATCATTTAAATTATAAACAATAACCCTTTTATTGCCTGTGTCAGCAATATAAAGCAGACCGTCCTTTTCAAAAATATCCTGTGGGGAAGTAAGCTCCAATTCCTGCAGAATAACCTTGCCCACCTGATAAGCATCCTGTGTGGTTATCCAGTCACCTGTGATTGAAGGGGTATATGTATAAGATGATGCGCTTTCAGCCGAAACCGCAAGTGTTGCGGTAAGCATAATAACAGTTAAAACCGCAAAAGCAATAAGTTTTTTAAAATTATAATTCTTTTTAAGCATACGTCCCACCCCCTACTTAAGACCGGAATGAGCCATTGTGCTCATAACACGGGACTGCATACTTACAAAAAGTATAACGTTTGGTACAAACATTAAAAGTGAAGCCGCGGCGGCCATACCTGCACCTGCCACACCGTTACCCGACGCAGACAAGCTGTGCATATAAAACGCAAAGGTCTTGTAAGATTCGGTAGTGATGAACAGGTTTGAAGCTTCCATTGTGTTCCAAGCATTCTGGAAAAGCAAAATTGCAACCGTTGCCAGAGCCGACTTAACAAGCGGCATTACAATGGCAAAAAGTATCTGATAATCATTAGCGCCGTCAATTCTTGAAGATTCGATAAGCGCGTCGGGAATCTGGTCTACAAATTGCTTAAGCAAAAACACCGAAACAGGCGCCGCCAGAAGCGGAATGATGTTTGCCCAGAATGTATCAAGAAGGCCTACCTCTTTAACAATAAGGTAACGCGGAATGCTTACCGCAGTTGCCACAAACATCATTGAAAGTGTGTTAAGCTTAAAAATTATGTCACGGCCTTTAAAACGCTTTTTAGATAACGCAAAAGCTGCGGCAAGCGAAATAATCATACCAAGACCTACAACCGCAATGGTCGAAATAATACTGTTGAAAAGATACATTGACAGCGGGAAAACTGTATTTTCTGATGCTTCAAACAGCTTTATAAAGTTGTCCATTGTGGGTCTTGTTGTAATAAATTTAGGGGGGTAAGCAAATAACTCACCCATTGGCTTAAAAGCGGTAAAAACTATGTATAAAATAGGCAAAACCGCTAAAGCAAGCATTGGCAGAAGCAACAAATAAACAACTAAATTTGAACGCTCTGTCCTGATAAAATGCTTAATTGCATATTTATGTTTAGTTTTCAAATTTCTCACCCGATATCCATTAAAATTTAAATTTTAAACGGTTAGTTGTCACCGAAAAGTCTGTAGCTGAGTCGGCTTGCAAGATAAATAATTATAAGCAAGATAACCGACAATGCCGCCGCATAACCCATTTCGTAACGAATAAAGCCATAGTCGTCAACGTGGTTTACAATAAGCGAGCCCGCATAATTCGGTGTAGGGTTTGAACCCGAAAGCTGAACGCCAAGACCTGCAGAGTTAAAGGTATTAACAACCGCCATAACCGCGCCAAACAGCATTTGGGGACGAATTGATGGAACTGTAACATAAATTGCTTCCTGTACCCTGTTTTTAACACCGTCAAGGCGAGCCGCCTCATAAAGCTCGGGGTTAACGTCAAGTATACCGGAAAGAATTGACAAAAAGCCGATACCCAGGCTGGACCAAAGCGCAACCAATATCATAATCGGCATAAGGGTGTCTTCATTCTGAAGCCAGGTGACGGGGGTCTGAATAAGACCAAGCCGCAGAAAAATACTGTTGAGATAACCCGTTCTGTCACCCGAAAAAAGCACCGACCACACGGTAGAAATTGTGGTGCCGGCCGTCATTGAAGGCAAATAAAGTAGCACCGCAAGTATTGTGCGGGGGCCTTTTTGGAGCTGAGCCAAAAGCCAAGCCATCATAAATGCCAGAATATAACCGCCCGGACCGACAATTACTGCATAAAGTATGGTGTTGGGCAGAATTTTTTGCATAAAGACAGCGTCTTTTGAAAAAATACGCGAATAGTTTTCAAACCATACAAATTCGGGGGTTTCAACCGCATTAAAGTCGGTAAATGAAAGAACTATTGCAAAAATGATTGGTAAAACAATAAATACTGAAAATAGCAATAAAAACGGTCCTACCATCACCCAGTGGGAATATTTGATAAACGGATTCTGAATTTTCAGTTTTTTAGGTTTTACTGCAGCTGTTGCTGTACTCATAACGTTTCTCCTTTCCCACTATTTCTTATTTACGATATCTTCAAAGGAAGACATATCGTAATTCCTTACAAGCTTGCCGTTTGCATCGATATAATCAAACTCGCGAAGCTTAATTTCAAATTCCTGCTGAATATCAGCAGCGGCAGTATTAAGCGCACTGCGAACGCTTATATGCTTCTGAACAACGTCATACCACGCATTACTGAGTGAACGTTCAAGCATATAGTTTGCAGGGGTCTGGCGGATATTTTGCGCACTTTCCCACTGCTTTATAATAATTTCCTTATCCTTTTCAGGAATGGCAATTTTTGCGAATGCATTACGGTTTGCACTGTTCCAAACAAACACTGAACCGAATTTTGCCTGAAGCGTTGTGCCAAATTCAATTTGGGTATCATCCGACATCCACCACTTTACAAAATCCCAAGCGGCTTCCTTCTTTTCGCTTGTTTCAAACAAAACGATAGCGCGTTCAGCTGTGGGCATCTGGTTATGGATTACACCCGCTTCATCCATAAAGCCGGGAACCTCTGCAATACCCCAGTCATCGGCAATTTCAGGTGCGGCATAAAGCATTTTGATATAATCGCCAAAGCCACCAATACCCAAAGGTGCCACACCGTAACGGAAGTTGTTGTAAAAGCTTGGCATATTGTTTTGCACACCGTATAAAAGATATAAATCGGTCAGGGTTTCAAACGCTTCAATATTGGTTTCTGTGTTAATTGCAGTTTTCAAACCGCCCTTGTCCCAAAGGCTATAGCTTGGGTTTTCACCCTTTGCGGCTGCTGCCTGATACAAAAACGGTGCAATCGTATTAAGCGGCTTTGTACCGGTATGAGCCGAAAGCGGAACGTAAAAATTCATACCGTTTCTTCTCAGGGCGGGCATTACATCTGCCACATCATTCCAAGTCTTTGGAACTTTAATTTCTAATTTTTCCAAAATGTCCTTACGGTACATTAAAACATAAAATTGCTGTGTTTCGGGAATAGCGTAAATTTCACCGTCATAAATATAAGATTCAAAATATTTGCCTGCGAATTTATCACTTACGTATTCTTCAAAATCACTAAACTGTGTAAAGGGTGAAACGGCGTTGCGAAGACCCAACTGATAAGGTCTGTCACCCGTTACTCCAAGTGCTAAATCGGGGCAAGTGCCCGAAGCATTAGCCAACAAAAGCTTGCTTTCATCAGGCATTATCGAAAAATTAACCTTATATTTCTTGCCGTTTTTGTCGGTATAGCCTTCATAACGTGAGTCAGCAAGCATCTGAATGGTTTCAACGTAAGGCACAGAACGGTTAACCCAGATATTGAGCGCATCATCTGAAAGGGTGCCCGTGCTGTAATTTTGCTCACGCGCAAAAAGCGCAAAGAAAAAGCCTTTTATGCCATTTAAGGTGTTTGTAAAGAAATTGCCGTTAGCATTTGGAAGCTTTGCATCCTTACCGGTTAAATAAATGCGGTCAATTGTAAGACCCTGGCTCTTCCAACCGTTGATAAGCTCGGCCAAAAGGTTTGTAACCGAACCAGAACCGATGTTGATTTCATCTGTTCTGGTAGGAAGCTTTTCAGGCTTTTCGAGAATTTGTTCTAAAATATCGCTTGATAACTGTAAATTAAGACTGCCTGCAGGAACGTCACCGTAAGCCTTTTCAATTTCGTTATAAATTTCGGTACATTCCTTCATAATATTGGTAAGATTTTCAGTAACACCTGGAATATATTCTTCAATTTCCCAGGTACGGGTCTGGTCAGCATCACTGCCGGCGACCTGCTGAAGATTAAGACCAATATCCTTAAGCTGTTCAATTAAAACACTTACGCGGTCAATATATTTTGCCATTGAGGGAATTTCTATCAAAAGACCCATTGTATGCTCACCCTTTTCAAGGTAAACCATACCCTCTGCCTGCTTATAGGCAAAATTACCGCCTGTGTATGAAAACTTAGTTTCACGAAGCTCGTTATAAGGGGTAACACCGTCAATTTCAATGGTGCGACAAGAATCCTGACCTTCCTTATATGACTGCGAATAATGGAAGTTTATATTATAATAACCGTCTTCGGGAACGGTAAAATTCCAGACAATTCTTTGACCCACCGTACCCCAGGAAGCACCGTCAACCGATGCAAGCCACTTATAATATGGGTTATAAGGATAAACCGCCGAGCTGTTGCCCGCCTTACTTCTGATAAACGAGTCTGACTTAACCGAATAAGACTCGCCTTCAATTATAACGTTTTTGCCGTTATAAACCTTGCCGCTATTTTGCTTTTTATAATCTTTAAAACTAATATTTTCGCTATATTTTATAAGCATTACCTGCTTAACGCAAATTGCGGCATCCAATGCAGTAAAACGAATAACCTGCGCGCCCGCTTCAAGTTCAAACACAACAGGGGCGGCAGAAACCGAAGCCGCGTCACGCAGATAATCGGTTATATAAGCGCCCATATCCTTTTGTGCGGGGGTAACTTCATTTCCGTAACGGTCAAGCTGATAATCCTTTGAAGTGTCCTGCCAAAGGCTATATATAGGTGAATTAAAGCTTTGTTTTATTTCATCATTTGCGATAAGTTCCACCTTGCAGTCGCTGTCAAGCATTACGCTTTCCTGCGGCTTATATGTAAAGGCAATAAAATACTTACCTTTTTTAGGCACCTCAACCGTAAAGGTATTGCTTTCATCAGCCTTTATAAGCGCATCGCTTTCATCCGTTTTATAAATGACAGACTCTTCAGGAATAGTTATCCACCCTTTGTAAGAGCTGTCAGCTTCGGCACGCTTCGGTCTTACAACACCTGCGGCAGTAACCGCGCCAAGCGTCTGAAGCGGTAAAGCAATTAAAACAGCAACAAGACATATTGAAGTAATAATCGCAATAATACGAATAAGCTTCTTTTTATTTGCTTGCATCCTTAATTCATCTTCTCTCGTAAAAAAATCAATGAAGAAAAACTGACTGTCAGGTCATCTTCACAGGTTCTATCTTACCATCCTTAAGAAACATTTTATCAATGCAAAGTGTTCTTGCATCGCGTTCCGTTGATGTTATACAGCGTCTGTGATAGGTTATGTAATACTCATCGCTTTCGGGGATATAAAAATATCCGTTATGACCGGGTGCGCGAGCAATGCTTTCATCGGAAATTAAAACTGTGCCTTCCTTTTCAAAGGGGCCAATGGGAGATTTAGACTTGCCGTAATAAACACAGTAGTCGCTTTTATTCCATTTGCCGGAAGACCACATAAAGTAATAATAGTCCCCTCTTTTAATCATACAAGGACCTTCAACATAGCTTTCGGGGGTAATTTCCTTACGGTACTGACCGTCGTCAAACGGTTTAAAGCCGTTCATTTCATCGTTCATGATTGTGACAATACAATGTCCCCAACCCCCATAATAAAGATAAATCGTGCCGTCGTCATCCTTGAAAAGATGAGCATCTATAGGCTGGGCATTATTATATATATCACCGATTAATGAACCTTCAACACATCTTTTAAAAGGCCCTGCGGGATTATCTGCTACCGCAATTTCAAGCCCACCGCCTTCATCATCGACGTGAATATCGTTCGAAGCAAAAATTAAATAATATTTTCCGCTTTTTTCAATAACTGTCGGCGCCCATACTGCGCCCCATATCCAGGGATAATCATCCATATCAACAATATTTTCGTGCTTTTCCCAATTTATCATATCAGAAGATGAAAAGGCAGTAAGATTTTTTTGGTCCTTAAAAGCAGTGGATTTGGTAACATAAATCCAATATTTACCCTCATAAAACCTTGATTCCGGGTCTGCATAATGCCCTTCTACGATAGGATTTTTATTTTTATTTGCTAACATATTATTTCCTCTTTCAATAATAAATTGAACTTAATTATGCGGTGAAACGGGTACAAAAGTACCCGTTTCACATATTAATTTTTAATTTTTGGCTTTCTTCTTTTTAAAAATAATCAAGAAGATTACAAGTGCTGCCAATACGACAACTGCAGCTACTGCAACCCAGACAATCCAGCCAAAGGAGGGCTCGCCCACATCTGAAACGGGCTTTGCCTTTTTAACCTTAAGCTGACCGTATCCGATATCAGTATCTTCAATTGATACCTTCGGGGTTTCTTCCAAGGCAAGGGTTTCAGGTATGATAAGACCGTCCATATCCATAAAGTAGATGCGGCGAATTTCTTCAATTCTGGGGGTAACACCGGGCTGATATTCAGCAGGCGGTACACCAACCATAATTTGATTTACGCCTTCCTTAAGCTCAACCGTTACGATATTGCATAACAATTTAGCATTCGGACCGTGCTTGAAGTTAACGAGCTGTTTATTTTCACCGTTTACTGCAACGATATAACCGATACCGCCAAGCTTGGTGATTTCTTCAAAGCTGTAGTTAAGCGAGCCACCGCTGAACTGAATACCAATGTCATATTTTCCTGCCTTTTTAGCAGATACGGTGTAAACAACGCGCGGATATTCACCTGGATTTTTGGGGTCGAATTTATCAAAGGTCAGATCCGCCATATCAATTATACCATAGTCGCCCTTACCCAGATATTTACCGTTTGAATATCCACTGTTTTCCATTATAGTAAAGCCGGAAAATTCTGATGCTTCGGCTTCGATAATTGTACCGTATTTCAAAACAGAAAGCTTTTCGGAAGCGGTTGCAGGAATATACAGACTATCAAAGTCAACCCACACGTAACCGGCGGTCTTAAACGAATCATAAGAACCGTTTGTAACAATAATCTTATTTTCGCCCTTATTAAGCTGAAGCTTAACATAAACACCCTGATAATGAGTGCTGTCAGATTCAACCCTTGATTTAACAACCTGAACCTTGCCGTTTACCGACACGCCTGTCAAAAGCTCGGTTACATCCTTAGCATCCTTATATCTTGAATAATTATGGCTGAAGAATAATTCATACTCGCCAGCCTCACTTGCAGTAATTATATACTGTGTGCAGGGTGTGCAGGATAAGTCAATACCGTTTTTAAGCATTTGTTCTGCGGTCTGTGCGCGTGCATAAGCACCGTTACCGATTACTGTATCAGAATATTTTGTGAAATTAGGTAAACCGTATTCTTCTGCTTCGTACGCAACAAGCGCTTCAATGTCAAAAGGCTTAACCTGTTCTTTAGCAACCGTAATGCCATCAAATAATTCAAGGGCATCGTGATTTATCCATCTGTAAGACCAGCTATGCACGTCATCAGCATTTTTCGGAAGGGGTGTAGTAACCGTTACGGTATGAGCACCTTCTGTAAAATAAACAACCTGTGTGGTCTGGTTAGGTTCGGTAGACTGGCTTATTCGGCTATACGGAAGAGCAGTTATTTCACCGTCAATAATAAGCGCAAACTGACTCTGCTTAAGGCGTCCGTCACCGGCATATCTTGCGCCGATGTTGTAATAACCGTTCATAGGTACGTCAATGGTATAAGAATAGAACGGAACGTACTTCATATCCGCAATGGTAAGACTGTCAATATACGGACTTACACCCTTGACAAAGCGTGTATTCGCATTACCAAGCAGTTTTTTGCCCGATGCTTTTTCAGCATCAGTACCATCATTAACCGTAAAGTACTGGTTAAACTTACTGTCCTCTGCTTCGGCAATAACGCTTGAACGCTTAACGTTTATAAGTGTTTTATCAAAGTCAACAAAGTCCTGATTCACCCAGAAGCTGATACCCTTAACATCCTGATCCTTTGTAAGACCTGTTACACGGATAATATTCATACCCTTAACAAGCTGTACCTTAACTTCTGACACATTTACGCGACCCCATTGACCGTTGCAAGCCACTTTGTAAACGTCTTTGTTTGCAATAACGGCAACGTAAGGAACGGGAAGGTTTTTATCGTTACTTCCGGGAACAACACCCACACGAAGGGCATATTCGCCGTCAGCAGGTGCAGTGACAGCATATTCAACGTAAGGCATATGACCGCCTGCGCCGTCAACCCATACCGAAAGGTCTTCAAACGTTTGTGTTATGTTTGATTTGTAAGCGCCGCCGACTACCTTCTGGCTGGGAACGTTTTTATCGGTTTCAACCTTTTCATATCCCTTATAAACAGTATAGTCAGGGTTTTCAGCTTCAATTCGGTTAAAGCCGGGGTGATAAGCATCGCCCTGATTAGGCGCATCTAACACGGTAAGACCTTCCTCAAGCTTAAAGCTGTTAAAGTCAAACCACGGATAAAGCATGCTGTGATATCCGTTTTCTGCATTGGGTCTTTCGGTCGGAGCTTGAGATTGTTTCTCAGGCATTGCGGTGGTGAACAAAATAACGTGTTCACCCTTAGTTAAGTAAATTTTATTAGAAATTGAATTGTTATTGATAGCACCAACGTATTTTTGTGTGCCGTCAACCAAAACACCAATTGTTTTACTTGTTGCATCGGCTCTGGTATTGATATTAGCATTAACCATATAAGTGCCGTCTTCAGATGCCTTTACCTTAATTACAGCAAAAGGCATTCTGTAAAGATTTTCAGCAGTAAAGGTTTCAATTGAAAGTGAATCCCACTTAAGGTCGTCAACCTTTGCCGAACCAAGCGTATCACCATTGTCGGTAAATTTTTCAAAATATACCTTTGTTTCATCGCCTGCATTTACAGTGTTATAAACAATAGGAGCCGTACCCGACAAAGTATTCGGAATAACAATTGAATTCATATTCATCCAAGGCCATTTATAAGCCCAGCTGTTTGCCGCATCAATTTCGGCCTTGGTGCCGACGTCTGCCTTGGTTAAAGGCATTGGAGATGTAAAGGTAAGCAAGTGCTCACCTGCAGTAAGATAGCAGGAAGCATCAATTGCCAAAGTTCCGCCCTTGGTAAATTTAAGCGGAATTACCTCTGCATTATCAATTACAAGCGCAATATGTTCTGATGTAAGTGATGCGTTTGTTGTTGCATTAAGGGTAATGTCATAATAACCGTCTTTAGCGGCAATAACCTTAATTGAAGCACTGGGCCATCTGTCAAGATAACGCGCAATGTCAGATTTCAAAAGCTCGATTGAGCCCATATCATTACCGCGGATATTGGTTGTAACCGCATTTTCAAGGGTATCACCCTTATCGGTATAATTGCTGAACAAAACAAGGCTTTCATCGCCTGCCTTAATGGTTTCATTAGCAACCGCCACGGCACTAAGACCTGACTGAAGCTCGATCCAGTCGTGGTTTACCCAGTTTTTGCTGAAAGCATCGCCCTGATCTTTAGTAATGCAGGTAACGCGTACGGTATTAAGTCCCTTCTTCATATCAACAGTAAGGTTGATAAAGTCAACGTCTGCCTTTGAAGATGTGAACTTTCCATCGTACTGCGCTTTATAAACGTTATCATTCACTAAAACCGTAAAGAAAGGCTTATTGTTTACACCACTACCGCCAACCTGCGCGCCGATACGAATATTATATTTGCCGTCTGCAGGGGCATTAACGGTATATTCAATATAAGCAATACCGGCCTTGTTTATGTGACTGTTAGCAAGTGTTTCATAGGTTTCGGTAATTTTACTGCGGGAAACGCCGCCTGCGTAACTGCCGTCTGCCTTGTAACCGCCGTTGTAGATAACCTTGCTTGTGTCTTCTGCCTGAACTTTTTTATTCTCAACCGATTCTTTAATTTCAGCAACGGTAGGTGCGCCAATAGCCGAAAGACCGTCTGACAAGGTGAAATTCACAAAATTACACCAGTCGTAAGCATATTTATTCCAGTCATTTGAAGCAGAGCCCTTAACAGTTGGTGATTCATATTCATATTCGGGCATAGGCGGTAAAACAATAATGATATGCTCGCCTTTACTCAAATATGTTCTTAAAGAAACGTCGGCTTTATTATTGTTTTCGGTATAACGCACGGCATTTACAACACCGTCAATTATCATCGGCAACGATTTAACCGTAATCTTGCCGCTGAATGAAATTTTTGTGCCGATGGTATATTCACCGTCTTCAGCCGCATCTACCTTAAATGCAATATAAGGCCAACGGTAAGCCGTTCCCGCATCATTAAGTTTTGTAACACCCGTAAAGTCATCATACATTGACGGGCGGTCCCAAGCAATGTCATTTCTGGCGCCGCTGGTCTGACCAAAGCCATCATTAGCGTTATTGTACTTATACAAATTCAAGGCAAAATACTCGCTATTGACACCGGTAACAGTGCCGGTCAAGGGCTGTATTTCAGTATCTGCCGATACCAAAAGCCCAACCGGTATTGACGCGAGCAAGAGCGTCAGAGTTAAAACCAACGCAAGAATTTTTTTATTTTTCATATATTCACCTCATCAATAATGTGTAAGGTAGGTATAAAAACACGATAACATTTTTTGTGTTTTTAGAAAATTGAAAAAACAATTCTTTACCTACCCAACCGAAGTTGCCTTCGGTTGGGTAAATTGTTTTAAAATGAATATTTAATTATCCAACGTAAGCTGCAACAGCGTCACCATATCTCATCATTGCAATAAGCAATTCAGGAAGGTTTTCAACGTTTGAGTTAGCTTGTGTTGCGGCATAAGATTCGATGTTGTAAAGGGCTGTGTTACTAAT
>JAZNOE010000058.1:0-3795 GCA_045580625.1 Acutalibacteraceae bacterium
TAATCTGTAATTTAATTGATATTACCCGTAGGGGCGATTCACGAATCGCCCGTTGCGATTAACTATTATTTTCGGACAATTCGTGAATTGTCCCTACGATGTGCCGCCAATTAAACAGAGCGATAAACTATAATTTGAAATGAAAAACCACGGCAAAAGCGTAATTGCTTTTGCCGTGGTTTGTTTTATTATTTAACGTTTTGTTTTGCAAGGAATTCCTTACGGTTAAAGCCTTCAGTGGTCTTTTCTTTAATATCGCCTGATTTTGTAAGGGCAATTTTCGTAAGCATAGGACCAATAAGCTCATAAATAAGCACCGAGAACAAAATTATGTTGCGCACAAGCACACCGTCATTACCCATTGTTTCGATAACAATTGCTGACATACCAATGGCAACACCTGCCTGCGGTAATAAGGTAATACCCAAATACTTTTGAATTTTAGGCTCGCATTTGACAAGCTTGGCCGAGAAAAACGTGCCTATATATTTACCTGCAGAACGGCTGATTATATACACAGCACCGATAACCAGCACCCAGACGTCTGCCAAAATATCAAGTCTTAATTCCGCGCCGCTTAAAACAAAGAACATAACAAAAAGCGGTGCGGTCCACTTGTCTGCGCGATCCATAATATCGGCCGAGAAATCACACAAATTGCAAAATACCGTGCCAAGCATCATACAAACCAAAAGTGATGAGAAGCCAATGTGAATTTCGCCGATTTCAACCTTAATCATTGAAATTGCAACGGTTAGTAAAACAAAGCTGATGGAAAGTGACATACGCTTTGAGCCAGAATGGAATATCTTTTCACAAACGGTGAATATCCAACCCATTACCGCGCCGAGTAAAAGTGATAAAACCACTTCAATTATGGGGTTTACAACCATTGAAATAACGTTTGCTTTGCCGCTTTCAATGGCGCGGGCCACGCCAAACGAAACCGAGAAAATTATTAAACCAACAGCGTCATCCAAAGCAACTATAGGCAAAAGCAAGTCGGTAAGCTTACCCTTTGCTTTATACTGCCTTACAACCATTAAGGTTGCCGCAGGAGCGGTTGCAGAAGCAATAGCACCTAAAATTATTGCGTTAGAAACCGATAAAACGTTAGGCATTAAGAAGTGAAGACCTATAAGTGCGGCATCAACCAATATGGTTGCAGCAACGGCTTGCAAAATACCGATAACAAATGCCTGCTTACCAATGGCCTTAAGGTCACTTACGCGGAATTCGTTACCAATTGCAAAAGCAATAAAACCGAGTGCCACGCTGCTGAGCACCTCAAGCGCTATATTTTTTTCACCGCCTGTAAGACCGAAATCCTCTGGCGAAAAGCCAATATGTGAAAAGCCCATATTTAAAAACGAAAAATCAATTCGTCCTAAAAGATATGGACCCACAATAAGACCCGCAATAAGATAAGCCGTAACAGCAGGTAATTTGAAAAGTTTTGTAATACGGGACATTAAAAGTCCGGCAACAATTGCTACCGAAAGAGTCACTAAAATTTGCATAAAAATACGCCTCTGATAAATAATTTTGCTATAGAATTATATACCTATGCAGTAAAAATATCAATAGTAACTTGTAACAAAAAATAGTAAAAAAATAAAAGCCGCAATAGCGACTTTTATTTAAAACATTATTCAAAAGTTACGTTTATGCCCTTTTTAGCAATGCACACCCAAGAATTACCCTGGTTTACCTTAAGGGTTTGTCCGTTTTCGTCGGTGAATTTAAACGAATCTGAAGAAGCACCCTTACTCCAGCGGATAGGCATATAGCTACCGTTTACACAGTACCAGCCTTCGCCCGACTGAAGCGCAACCTTTCTGTGATATCCGTCGGGATAATCGGTAATGTCAGTTATAAGAACAAACACGTTTTTAAAGTAAAGCTTTTCTTTTGTAACGTAATCAAGACGTTCGGTATTTTTGAAATATCGTACATATTTCTGCTGTTCGGCATCATATTTAAATACTGTGTTATAGCTGCCCGAAAAAGGAACCGACACATTTGTAGCCACACCGTCAAGTGTAAGACTTTCATCTTCTTTAGCAAAATTCTGCCATGTTCTGACAGCATCTAAATCCAAATCAAACTTAGTCTTGGTTTTAAACCAGTCCCAAAGCTTTGGACCGTAACCGTAAAGGGTATGTTCAGTAGCAAGACCGTTTTTGGTGCGCTCACCCGCATTATTTGTACCAAGAGTAAACGCCTGGGTATCCTTAAGGTGGGGTGCACAGTATGTATTATCCTGACCGTGGTGAACGTAAATTGCCTGGTGGCCCATTGCCAAATCAACGTACGGATAACGTGCAGAACGAACAGTGCCGAACTTTGCAACCTTTGTTACGTCCTGGTACACCGCCATAAGACGTGTAATACCGCCCTCAACCTCGGTTTCGTAAACGATATCGGCCTTTGTAAGACCTGTCTGCACAGGCTGTGCAATCGAAATGTTATTAATCATAACCGCAACAGGACGGCGGGTAGTAACCTCTTCATCGACTATATCAGCAATACCTGTTAAGGGGTTAACGTAATATGTAGGTTCAGGTTCAGGTATTGTGCTTGAAACAGGATCACTTTCAACCTTCGAATTAGTATCAGCACCGCCACAGCCTGCCATTAATAATAAAACAAGGCTTAAAAGCAATGCAAAAAGCTTTTTAGTCATAAATTTTTACCTCCGCAAAGTACACTATATATTGTATTATACAACACCCTTTTTTTAATTGCAACCACAAACCGAAAATTTTGTTATGTATTTTTTGGATAAGACAAAATAGAGATTTATCGCTGAGGTGGAATTCGTGATGCGTAATTCGTAATTATAGAACAATTTAATTGTGCATTTGTAGGGGAAACCATTGGTTTCCCGTTAATTTGGCGAATTGCTGACGGGCGACCACTGGTCGCCCCTACATGTATGCATCTTCCCGATAAACTGTAATTTTAACACAACAACCCTTAACTAAAAAAAGCACCTCCGCCGAGGTGCTTTTTCTGTTATTCTTCGGGCATTTCCCAGTTGTGCCATACAGCCTGAACATCATCGTTTTCTTCAAGCATATCAATAAGCTTTTCCATTTTAACAACCATATCTGGGTCGTCAATACTGCTCATAGTCTGGGGCACGTAAGAAACTTCAGCTGATAAGAAGCTATAACCTTTTTCTTCAAGTGCATCACGAACCAGACCCAAATCGTTAGGTGCGGTAGAAATTTCGAAAATTTCACCGTCAAATTCAAAATCTTCAGCTCCTGCTTCCAAAGCCGCTTCCATAACGGTATCTTCGTCAAGACCTTCGCCTTCGATTACGATAATACCCTTGCGGTCAAACATAAACATAACCGAGCCCGACTGACCGAGATTGCCGCCGCATTTATCAAAATAGTGGCGCATTTCGCCTGCTGTACGGTTGCGGTTATCTGTCAAAGTTTCAACCACAACTGCCACACCGCAGGGGCCGTAGCCTTCATAAATAAGCTCTTCATAGTTTGCGCCGTCACCTTCGCCTGCGGCCTTTTTGATTATTCTTTCAATATTTTCATTCGGCACGTTTGCGGCCTTTGCCTTGGCAATAGCATCCTTCAGCTTGCTGTTTTCGGCGGGGTTTGCACCACCTTGTTTTACGATAACTGCAATTTCACGACCGATTTTAGTAAAAACCTTTGCTTTTGCGGCATCAGTCTTTTCTTTTTTGCGTTTAATATTACTCCATTTAGAATGTCCTGACATTATATATCATCCTTTCAACCCTAGGGTAGAGCGAATAATCCGAAC
>JAZNOE010000059.1:0-10259 GCA_045580625.1 Acutalibacteraceae bacterium
AAATACCGTCACGACAGTCATCATAGCTGATTTTAGCCACCGAATTAAGTGACGCCAGCGCACCGTTTTCTTCACGGTTATGCATTGGGTTTGCACCGGGAGCAAAGGCATCGCCCGCTTTTCTGCCGTCAGGAGTGGCGGGCGGATTTTTACCCTACATAACGTTTGGGGTAATTGTTAGCACCGAAAGGGTGTGAACCGCATTACGGTAGGTGGGGGTTTTGCGAAGCTCGGTAATGGTTTTATGGGTGATTTCCTTTGCAATTAAATCCACCCTGTCATCATCATTACCAAATTTCGGAAAATCACCTTCAATATCAAAATCAACAATATATCCCCGGTCATTTCTTACGGGATAAACCTTGGCGTATTTAATCGCACTTAAAGAATCTGCCATAACCGAAAGTCCCGCAATGCCAAAAGCCATAAGACGCTCAACATCAGTATCGTGAAGCGCCATTTGTGACTTTTCATAAGCATATTTATCGTGCATATAATGAATTACGTTCATTGTATTAACGTACAGCTTTGCAAGCCAGCTGAGATATTCATCAAATCGAGCCACAACGTCATCATAATTCAAAACGTCACCCTTAACTACGTTGTTTTGCGGACCTATTGCTGTATCGCTTGTAACGTCATAGCCACCGTTTAAAGCAATAAGTAAAAGCTTTGGCAAATTGCAACGTGCACCGAAAAACTGCATCTGCTTACCGACCTTCATCGCACTTACACAGCAGGCAATTGCATAATCATCACCGTAAATCGGGCGCATTAAATCATCGTTTTCATACTGTATCGAGTCAGTATCAACCGAAACCTTCGCACAAAAACGCTTGAAGCCTTCCGGCAAAGCGTTTGACCATAAAACCGTAAGGTTGGGCTCGGGTGAAGGGCCTAAAGTGTAAAGCGTATTTAAAATTCTGAAGCTGTTTTTTGTAACAAGTGTACGACCATCTTCGCCCATTCCGCCAACTGCTTCGGTTATCCACATAGGGTCACCGCCGAAGAGCTCGTTATATTCGGGCGTGCGAAGATGTCTCGCCATACGAAGTTTCATAACAAAATCATCAATAATTTCCTGGGCCGCCTGCTCAGTCAAAACACCGTTTTTAAGATCACGTTCAATATAGATATCGAAAAAGGTCGAAACCCTGCCAAGCGACATTGCTGCACCGTTTTGTTCTTTAATGGCGGCAAGATATGCAAAATAGGTCCATTGAACCGCTTCGCGTGTATCGGCAGCAGGACCGCTTATGTCATAACCATACATAAGCGCCATTTCCTTCATATATTCAAGGTGGCGGATCTGCTCATACAGCTCTTCGCCCAAACGGATTTGTTCGGTTTTGAAATCCTGCTGTTCAAGTAAAAGCTTGTCCTTTTGCTTTTCTTCAATAAGACGGTTTATACCGTAAAGCGCAACACGACGGTAATCACCGATAATTCTTCCGCGACCGTAAGCATCAGGAAGCCCGGTTATAACGTGAATATGACGGGCCTTACGCATTTCCTTTGTATAAGCGCGAAAAACCCCTTCGTTGTGAGTGGTGCGATACTGAAATTCATTTTCAATTTTGTCCGACACCTTGTAACCATAAGCCGCACAAGCCTGACGGGCCATACGCATACCGCCGAACGGATTTATACCTCGTCGAAGCGGACGATCTGTCTGAAGACCGACAATTATTTCGTTTTCTTTATCAAGATATCCAGCTGGATAAGCCGTAAGCGAAGAAACGGTCTGGGTATCAATATCAAAAACACCGCCAAATTGACGTTCAACCTTGAAAAGATCCTCAAGCTTTTTCATCAGCTGGCTTGTTCTGTCGGTCACGCCCTCAAGAAAGGTGTCATCCCCGGTATATTCAGTATAATTTTGCTGAATGAAATCACGCACGTTAATTTCTTCCTGCCATATACCCTCTTTAAAACCGTCCCATTTTTCACTTAACATTGTGTAAATGCCCTCCGTAAATGCAGTCAAATCCATAAAAACGCCTCACCGAAAACACCCATTTCGCAAAGACGTGCACAAGATATTGTATATTATGTGTCGCTTTTTGTCAATATATATTGTTACGTTTTTTAAATATTTTTTTCGAGATATTTTATTTAAAACTCGATTGATATTTTTGTGTCAATATGTTAAAATAGTTACAACTATTATTTAACAAGGTGATTATATGAAAACTGTTATTTCGGTTATCGGTAAGGATGCGGTAGGCATTATCGCAAAGGTAAGCGCCATCTGCAGCGAATGTAATGCAAACATTCTTGACATTACTCAGTCAGTTTTGCAGGATATGTTTGTAATGGTAATGCTTACTGAAATTAAGGAACTTAACTGCAGCTTTGCAGAATTTTCTGACAAAATGAAGGCGCTCGGCGAAGAAAACAATCTTGATATACGCGTTATGCACGAGGATATCTTCAATTCAATGCACAGAATTTAAGAGGTTTTAAAATGATTAACATTCACGATATAATGGAAACCATTAATATGATTTCCGAAGAAAATCTTGACATACGCACCATTACAATGGGTATTTCCCTTTTGGACTGCTGCGACTCTGACCCTGAAAAGGCTTGTGAAAAGATTTATAACAAAATCACCCGTTTAGCAGGCAATCTTGTTAAAACAGGTGAAGATATTGAAAGGGAATTCGGTATTCCGATTATTAATAAACGTATTTCGGTAACCCCGATTGCTATGATAGTGGCGTCTTCAGGCGGTGACCCCGTTATGTATGCCAAAACCCTTCAAAGGGCGGCCGATGCCACAGGCGTTAACTTTATCGGCGGTTTTTCGGCATTGGTACATAAGGGCTTTTCTGCAGGGGACGAAGCGCTTATCCGTTCAATTCCCCGCGCTTTATCAGAAACCACAAACGTTTGCTCAAGCGTCAATATCGGTTCTACAAAAGCAGGCATTAATATGGATGCGGTAAAGCTTATGGGGCAAATTGTGCGCGAAACAGCTGAAATTACTGCCGACCGCGAATGCATTGGCTGTGCAAAGCTGGTTGTTTTCTGCAATGCAGTTGAAGATAACCCCTTTATGGCAGGTGCCTTCCACGGTATTGGTGAGCCTGACTGTGTTATTCACGTCGGCGTTTCGGGTCCGGGTGTTGTGCAGGCGGCAATTAAAAAGCATCCCGAAGCCACTTTAGGTGAGCTTGCTGAAATCATAAAGCGTACCGCATTTAAAATTACAAGAATGGGTCAGCTGGTTGGTACCGAAGCTTCAAAACGCTTAGGGGTACCCTTTGGTATAGTTGACCTTTCCCTTGCCCCCACCCCCGCTGTCGGTGACTCGCTTGCCCATATTTTGGAAGAAATGGGTCTTGACTGTTGCGGTATTCACGGCACAACCGCCGCTTTGGCAATGCTTAATGATGCCGTTAAAAAGGGTGGCGTTATGGCTTCATCCTACGTTGGCGGTCTTTCGGGCGCATTTATTCCCGTTACCGAAGATGCGGGTATGATAGATGCCGCACGCTCGGGTGACCTTACTCTCGAAAAGCTTGAAGCTATGACGGCAGTTTGCTCAGTAGGTCTTGATATGATAGCCATTCCCGGTGAAACCCCTGCCGAAGTTATTTCAGCAATTATTGCTGATGAAGCCGCAATTGGTATGGTAAACTCTAAAACCACCGCAGTTCGTGTTATTCCCGCAATCGGCAAGCAAAAGGGCGAAGAGCTTGACTTCGGCGGTCTTTTGGGCTCAGGTCCGATAATGGACGTAAACCTTAACAAACTACCGACCAAATTTATTGACCGCGCAGGTCGTATTCCCGCACCGATGCAAAGTCTTAAAAATTAGGTGATTTTATGAAGCTTTTATTTAAGCAACGCTTTTTTTCGTGGCTTTGCAGCTATGATATTTTTGATGAAGACGGCAACACCGTTTACACCGTAAAGGGTCAACTTTCGTGGGGACACCTTTTAAAGATTTTTGACAAAAACGGAAATGAAATTGGCACGGTTAAACAAAAGGTCTTCTCTTTTCTGCCAAGATTTGAAATATATAAAGGTGAGCAATATCTCGGTTGTATCAGCCGCGAATTTACACTTTTTACACCCCGTTATAATATTGATTTTAACGGCTGGCAGGTTGAAGGCAACTGGCTCGAATGGGATTACACCATTGTAAACCGTCAAGGTGAAGCGATTGCAGATATTTCAAAACAGCTTTGGAACTGGACCGACACCTATTCAATAAACGTATCCAACCCCAACGATGCGTTATATGCTTTAATGCTTGTTCTGGCAATTGATGCCGAAAAGTGCTCAAGGGACAATTAAAACAACACCCCCGCAAGGAATTAACCTTGCGGGGGTGTTGTTTTAGGGGTTCGAATCCCCTAGTTTATACAAAAAGTAAAACCCATCCATTTGGATGGGTTTTTTAGCTGGTGATCCATCGGGGATTCGAACCCCGGACACCTTGATTAAAAGTTTCGCAATTTAAATTTTATTGAGTTACTTTTATTTCCCTATAAAACCCGATAAACCCTTTATTTATGCGGTTTGAAAGGCACTCAAAGTAGCAACCCCTTTGTTTACTATAGTTAAAGGTTTTTTCGCAAAAATGCAAATTTGTTAGAAAAGTGTTAGAAAAACAATAAATACCAACTCACTATATATGCAAGAAAAGCAGTCGGAAAATTATCCCGACTGCTTTATTGTTGACCGCCAAACTGCCGTAAGGTGCGTAGCAATATCGGCCCACACGGCCGTAGAGTGTGTCAGCATACGGCGTGGGGATTTGCTACGCTCGGCAAATTGCATTTTGAATTAGTAGTATAAACTTAATTTGACCGCATAACCGCCCCTTGTCAGCCGATAAAAAACCAACTGCAAGTAGAATTTACACGGGTAAGCACAAATTACATTTTGTCAGTTGCCTTGCCAATTGCTTCTGTAAATTTACCTAACGCATCTGTCAATTGTGATAACTGCTCACGCATTAGTGGGTCGCCCGATAACACTTTTGAACGCATTTCTTCTAAAACATCATCAAATGCTTTTATTTCGTTCTTTATGGACTCTTT
Organism: Acutalibacteraceae bacterium; assembly: GCA_045580625.1. Lineage (GTDB taxonomy): Bacteria > Bacillota > Clostridia > Oscillospirales > Acutalibacteraceae > UBA737. The sequence goes on from JAZNOE010000059.1 coordinate 5,058, forward strand.
ATCTTTACCCAAACTATCACGCTGAACGATTATATCAACGGGTACATCGTAAAGATATGACAATCTTACAAGCATTTCGGCGGGCGGTTCGTTTCTGCCCCGTTCGTATGTGGCGTATGTCTGCGTTTGTATACCCAACTTTTCGGCAACTTCTTGTTGTGTCAATCGTTTGCCGTTTCTTAAAATTTTCAATGTTTCTGCAATAACTTCTTTTCTTTCTGCTTGTGTAAACAGATTGTTATATTCATCAAATTTTTTCACCTTTCGTCACCTCTGCCCCATTATAACATAATTTTTCGATAATAACAATACATTTTGTAATGTAAATTTTACAAAAAATTCATATACCAAGAGTTGACAAGCATTACATTTTGTAATATAATGCTATTAACAGTCAAGTGGTTTATCCCACACGGCACAAATTATGTGCCGTCGGGTACTGTTGCAAAGGTTAGTATTACCCTTTGCAACTTCCGTTGTTTGTGTACTATACTTTATTTTTACGAAAGGGGGGATATTATGGCAAGAGAAAAAAGTTCTCGCAAGTATCAACTTACAATTAACAACCCAAAAGAACACGGGTTCACACACGAACAAATAAAAGAAAATCTTGATACCTTAAAAACTGTTTATTGGTGTATGTGTGATGAAATCGGTGATGAAGGAACATACCACACGCATATTTTCTTTTACTGTAAAAATGCAGTTATGTTCTCTACCGTACAAAAACGGTTTTATGGCTGTCACATTGAATTGGTAAATGGCACTTGTCAGCAGAATAAAGATTATATTCGTAAGGAAGGTAAATATCTTGATAGTGATAAAAAGGAAACTAACTTACCCGACACCTTTGAAGAATTTGGCGAAATGCCGATAGAACGGCAAGGGTCAAATCACAATATATCTGATGATGTTCTGCAAATGCTTTATGACGGTGCAGACAACCTTGAAATTATTGACCGCTATCCGTCTTACATATCAAAAACTGCACATTTGGATAAAACCCGACAGTTAATTTTAGAAAAGAGACATAAAACAAATTTTCGTGAATTAGAAATTATTTATATTAACGGTGAAACCGAAACGGGCAAAACCCGATATGTTATGGAAAAACACGGCTATAACAATGTTTACAAGGTCACTAACTACGACCACCCGTTTGACAGTTACGAAAATCAAGATGTAATTTTATTTGATGAATTTCGCAGTTCGCTACCGCTTAAAGATATGTTGCAATATCTTGACGGTTACCCGTGCCGACTGCCCGCAAGGTATTCTGACCGACAAGCGTGTTATACAAAGGTTTACCTTGTAAGCAACATTTCATTTGATGAACAGTATAAAAACATTCAAGAAAACGAACCAAAATCTTGGGGAGCGTTTGAAAGACGCTTTAACCACAAATATGAGTTTATAAAAATTAACGCAGAATTTACTGGTTATAACAAGTATAACATTGATATACAAGAATATTTTTAGAAAGGAGTTTTGCGTATGGTCTTTAATTATTATGAAAGGAGATTAAATGAATTTAACTGCATACCCTGATGTCTTAACTATACAAGATTTAATGGCAATATTGCACATTGGCAAAAACGCCGCATACCGTCTTGTACAAGAAGGCATTATCAAAGCCCACAAAATCGGGCGTATTTATAGAATACCGAAAATCTGCTTAAATGATTATTTGCAGTCTGCTCGGTATAAAACAAATATATAGTGTGTTGGTTCAAATTTATTGTCATTGAAAGGAGAAATATTATGACAGGAACTATCACAGTAAAAAATGGCAAATATTACGCCGTTATCAATTATTACGAAAACGGCAAACGCAAGCAAAAATGGATAAATAGCGGTTTAACCGAAAAAGGCAATAAAACCAAAGCCGAAAAATTCTTGCGTGAGCAAATTACAATTTATGAAAATGAATTAGGCAAAATCACTTCAAATGTGCTTTTTGCAGATTATGTCCTTGTTTGGCTTAAAGCGGTTAAACCAACCGTTGATGAAGTTACATACCAAGGATATGAAATGCTCGCAAATTCGCATATTATCCCGTATTTTAAGGATAAAAAAATACGCTTACAAGACATCGGCATTGATAATCTGCAAGCGTATGTTGATGAAAAAGCCAAAAATGGTCGTTTGGATAATAAAGGCGGTCTTTCTGCCAAATCGTTAAAGCTGCACCGCAACATAATAAATCAAACATTAAACGAAGCGGTCAAAAACGGCTTAATATCCGACAACCCGTGCAAATGGATTAAATTCCCCAAGGTTGAACGCCGTGAACCTAACTTTTACACTGCCGAACAAATAGACAATATATTGTCTTGCCTTGAAGATGACCCGACTTTCTGTCTGCTTATAAAAATGACGGCTACATACGGTTTAAGGCGTAGCGAAGTTTTGGGGTTAAAATGGGACTGCATTAACTTTGAAACAGACATTTTTCAAATTTCGCATACTGTTGTTAAAATCAACACAACCGTGCGAAAGGATAAAACCAAAAATCAAAGCAGTCGTCGTTCTCTGCCCTTAACATCGGATATTAAGGAAATGCTTATTGCGGAAAAAAATCGGCAAGCACAAAACCGAAAAGAATTTGGCAAAGAATATCAAAATAACGGTTATGTCTTTGTTTGGAACGACGGCAGACCGTACGCAACCGAATATGTCAGCCAACATTTCAAAAGGGTTTTAGCGTGGAATAATTTCCCACATATTCGTTTTCACGACTTGCGACACAGTTGTGCAAGTATTTTATTATCCCGTGGGTTTATGCTTAAAGATGTTTCCGAATGGATTGGTCACAGTAATATATCACTTACCGCCAACCTTTACGGGCATTTAGATGTCAACCGCAAGAAATCTATCGCAGACACAATGTCTAACGCATTTTAGATAAGTGTTAGAAAAACTGTTAGAAAAACCATATTTTAAAAAAATGATTTTAGGCATAAAAAAGAAGAAACCCTTTTAAATAAAGGGTTTCTCCTTGGTGATCCATCGGGGATTCGAACCCCGGACACCTTGATTAAAAGTCAAGTGCTCTACCGTCTGAGCTAATGAATCATTTAGACAGCTCTAATATTATATCAAGCATGGGGGCACTTGTCAACAAAAAAATTCAATTTATTTAAAAAAATTTCAAATAAAGGAATACTAATGCGGCAAGTTCGAGCAACATTATTACCGGTATGCCAAGCATAAATTTATTTTTTCGCGTTTTGTGGTGAATTATACGCATTGTAAAATACATACCTGCCCCGCCGCCGATTGCCGCGATAAAAAGCAAGGTTTTTTCGCTGATGCGTCTTTCGTTATTTAAAGCAGCGGTCTTATCAAATACTGTCATAAAAATTGCAAATATATTAATAAAAACAAAATACAAACCTATAAATAACATTCTTAACTTCCCAAATCGTTTATTTTTTATACTATAACACAATTAAACAGCTTTTTCAATCTGCTTTTTTAATTTTAAAATAATTCTTTTTTCAAGCCTTGAAATATATGATTGCGAAATGCCAAGACTGTCGGCAACCTCTTTTTGTGTGAATTCTTCATAACCGTTCATACCAAAACGCATTTCCATAATTTGCTTTTCCCTGGGCGGCAATTCATTTACAAAGCCGTTAAGAATTACGCGCTCATCCTCTTGCTCGACACCGCGGCCAACCTCATCCTGCTCGCTTCCCAATACGTCAGACAGCAAAAGCTCGTTTCCATCCCAATCAATATTAAGCGGTTCATCAATTGAAATTTCATTTTTTTGTGTAGAATTTTTTCTTAAATACATTAAAATTTCATTTTCAATGCAACGTGATGCGTAAGTGGCAAGCTTAATATTTCTGTCTGTACAAAAGGTGTTTACTGCCTTTATAAGACCAATTGTACCAATTGAAATCAGGTCTTCAATATTAATATTCGGCGCGTCAAACTTTCTTGCAATATAAACCACAAGCCGCAAATTGTGCACAATTAAAATGTCCTTGGCTTTTTTATCGTCCCTTGCCAAAAGTATGGCCTCTTCTTCGGCATTAAGGGGTGGTGGCAGAGTCTGGCTGCCGTTTATATAATGTGTAGGCTTTATAAAGCCGATTTTAAGCAAAAAAAGATAAAATGCAGTTTTAATATTCATAAAAATCACCCTAAAATTTTTGGATTAATAATTGCTTCTCCGTCGCAAAGCGGAGTTTTTGAAATAGCAAGTATTGGTTTGTCAAGTGTAACCACCTTGCCCTGAAACTTAATTTCGGCCTTATCGCACCGCACACCTTGGAGCATATCAACACCCGACACCGTACTACACGGGAGCAGCCTGTAGCGTGTTTTAAGCGCGGTATTTCCCTTTATTTCCTCACATCCGAAAAGTCTTGATACCGCCTTTTTGTCACATATAATAATTTCACCCTTTGAAAAAACGTCTTCAATTGAATTGCCTGTATCTACAATACCTGTAAGCGACAATTCATTACCGCAAGCAAAAACAGATATATCGCACCTTTTTGCAGAAATAGCAGCTCTGGAAAAAATCTTAAAAAGAATAGAAAAAATCACATATCCCAAAACCGTAAACACAACCAAGTGGATAAGTGAAATATCAAAATAAACCACCGAATTATTTATAACCATTCCCTTTGGCGAAAATAAAAGCCACACGGCATACATAATGCCGCCGTAAGCCGCAGTAACGCCAAAAAGCAAACCTACACTTTTTAAAAAAGCCTTTACCCCGTTGAAGCCAAAAGCGGTAGCGCACATTATAAGACAAACCGCTATTTTTAAAATTACTTCAAGCCAGATGGATAAGGGCGGTAAAAATATGTAAAGTGAAGAAAGCGCACCCAAAAATGCCGAAAGCACAAGCCGTAAGGTTTTGGGCGTTTTTCTCAAGATTTTTGAAACCGCAAGCAAAAGAAAATAATTGATAAGCAAATTAAGAAAAACTAAAACGTCGGCATATACAATCAATTCCATCACCCTAAAGCAATTATACAACACCAAAATTAAAAAAATTGTCGCATATAAGTGATGAAAAATAAATTGAGGTTTATAAGCCTTCCCCTTGAGGGGAAGGGGGACCACGGCAGTGGTGGATGAGGTGGAAAACCGTTTAATCACTGCAAATTACACCTCATCAGTCACTTCGTGACAGCTTCCCCTCAAGGGGAAGCCTTGCCCGATAAACTATAATTT
>JAZNOE010000060.1:0-21339 GCA_045580625.1 Acutalibacteraceae bacterium
AATTAAATCGGGGTTAATGGGTATCTTCATTGAAATATCGCGTAGGGAACGACCTATGTGTCGTTCCGTTGTTTATGCGGTCGCACACACAGGTGCGACCCTACGCGTATCTTCAATAAACTCCCCGATAAACTATAATTTAAACATAAAAAAGCGGTGGAGAAATCCACCGCATTAAAATTATTCTAATTCAAAAGCACCTGTATAAAGTCTGTAATACTGACCCTTTTGTGCAATTAAATCATCGTGGCTGCCGCGTTCAATAATGCGACCCCTATCAAGCACCATTATAACGTCGGAATTCTGAACAGTTGACAAACGATGTGCAATTACAAAAACTGTTCTGCCCTTCATAAGACTGTCCATACCCTTTTGAACAATTGCTTCGGTACGGGTATCAATACTTGAAGTGGCTTCGTCAAGTATCATAACAGGTGGGTCGGCGACGGCCGCACGTGCAATTGCAATAAGCTGACGCTGACCCTGCGAAAGGTTTGAGCCGTTGTTTGTAAGCTCGGTTTCATAACCGTTGGGTAAACGGGTGATAAAATCATCTGCACCCGAAAGACGTGCCGCTTTTATACATTCTTCATCGGTTGCATCAAGTCGTCCATAACGGATATTTTCCATAACAGTACCTGTAAACAGGTTTGTTTCCTGCAAAACAATGCCCAAAGAACGTCTTAAGTCAGACTTTTTAATTTTATTGATATTAATACCGTCATAACGGATTTTACCGTCGGCAATATCATAAAAACGGTTAATAAGGTTTGTAATGGTTGTTTTACCCGCACCTGTTGCACCAACAAATGCAACCTTCTGACCGGGTTCGGCATAAACACTTACGTCGTGAAGCACTTCTTTGCCTTCTTCATAGCCGAAGTCAACACCCACCATTCTTACGTCGCCCTTAAGCTCGGTATAAGTGATGGTGCCGTCGCCGTGCGGATGCTTCCAGGCCCAAAGACCTGTTCTTTCATTACATTCGGTTATATTGCCGTTTTCATCCTTTTTGGCATTTACAAGCGTTACATAGCCTTCATCGGTTTCGGGAAGTGCATCCATAACCTCAAATACGCGTTCAGCACCCGCAAGACCCATAACAATAGAGTTTATCTGTTGTGACAACTGATTTACGTTACCCGTAAACTGCTTGGTCATATTAAGAAAAGGAATAACGATACTGATGCTTAAAGGCAAACCCGAAAGGCTTAAATTCGGAACGTCTAAAAGCAACAAAAGACCGCCTACCGTCGCAATTATAACGTAAAGAATGTTACCGATATTCATATTAATTGGTCCCAAAATATTTGCATAAGCGTGAGCACGCTTGCTGTCTTCACATAACGCATCATTCACTTCATCAAATTGCTTTTGAACCTTATCTTCGTGACAAAAGACCTTAACAACCTTTTGTCCGTTCATTATTTCCTGTATAAAGCCTTCGGTCTTACCAATTGCTTTTTGCTGGCGCATAAAGTATTTGGCTGACCCTCCACCAACCTTTTTGGTAACAAGAAATAAGAAGAATACGCCTATGACTACAACTAAGGTAATCCAAATACTGTAAGACAGCATTATTGTAAATACTGTTACTACAACAATTCCCGCCTGCAAAACTGACGGTATTGACTGTGAAACAAGCATACGAAGTGTGTCAATATCGTTAGTATAATGACTCATTATATCGCCATGCTTATTTGTGTCAAAATACTTAATGGGAAGATTTTGCATACCGTTAAAGAGGGTTTTACGCATTTTTCCAAGAAAGCCTTGTGTGATATATGCCATAAGCTGTGTCTGGGTAAATACCGCCGCCAAAGACACAACGTAAAGGCTTGCAAGAATAATAATTTTGGGGATAATTTCCTGCTTGGCGGACTGCCAGTCACGGCTTACGTACCATTCTTCAATTGCGGCAAGTATCTGCTGATTAAAAATTGCAGGTGCGGTTGCAACAAATGCCGCAAAAATTATGCAAGCAAGCGCCAAAGGAAACAGCACGGGATAATATGAGAACAGCATTTTAAGCACGCGTTTAAAGGCTGACATACTGAATTTACGTTTACCCATTGGCATACCGCCGGGACCTTTCCCCTGCGGTCCTCTGTAATTAGGCGTTCTCATCGCTGTCACCTCCCTTAGTCTGTTGCTCGTAAACCTCGCGATAAATTTCACTTGTATTCATAAGATCGTTATGTGTGCCGACGTTTGCAATTTTGCCGTTTTCCATAACGATAATCATATCCGCATCCTGAACTGATGCTATTCGCTGCGCGATAATAATTTTTGTGGTGTCGGGAATAAATCTCTTAAAGCCCTGGCGGATGTAAGCATCGGTCTTGGTATCTACCGCACTTGTAGAGTCGTCCAAAATTAGAATCTTCGGCTTTTTAAGAAGTGCGCGAGCAATACAAAGACGTTGCTTCTGACCGCCCGATACGTTAGTACCGCCCTGTTCGATATAAGTATCATAACCATCAGGGAAGGTGCTGATAAATTCATCTGCCTGAGCAAGACGGCAGGCTTCAATCATTTCTTCATCGGTTGCATTTTCATTACCCCAGCGAAGATTATCCTTAATCGTGCCCGAAAAAAGCTGATTTTTCTGAAGCACCATTGCAACACTGTCGCGAAGGGTTTTAATATCATAATCACGTACGTCTACTCCGCCAACCAATACCTCACCGTCAGTGACGTCATATAGGCGCGGTATAAGCTGAACAAGTGAAGATTTACTTGAACCCGTACCGCCGATAATACCAACCGTCATACCCGATTCAATTTCAAGATTAATGCCTTCAAGTGCGTTGCGCTTGGCATCCTTATTGTACTTAAAGTTAACATTATTAAATTTAATTGAACCGTCCTTGACATCAAAAATCGGGTTTTCGGGGTTGTGAAGGTTAGATTCCTCGTTTAAAACCTCACATATACGCTTCATTGATTCAAGTGACATTGTAATCATTACGTAAATCATTGAAAGCATCATAAGTGACATTAATATCTGCACACCGTATGTCAGCATTGCAGAAATCTGACCAACGTCTACCTGCGTGCCACCGCTTTTGATTACAAGCATAGAGCCTAAAAACAGAATTGCAACAGTATTAAAATACATACAAAACTGCATTATAGGTGTGTTTAAAGCAACAATTCTTTCAGCCTTTGTGAAATCTTCGGTTATACCGTCTGCCGCCTCAGCGAACTTTTGCTTTTCATAATCTTCTCTTGAAAAGCCTTTAACCACACGCATTGCACGAACATTTTCTTCAATTGATTCATTAAGTCGGTCATATTTTTTGAAAACGCGTCTGAACGCAGGCATTGCTTTGCGCGAAATCATTAAAAGGCCAAAAAGCAAAACCGGAATAACTACAACAAATGAGGTTGCAAGCGCGCCGCCCATTGTGTAAGCCATAATAATTGAAAAAACAAATATCATAGGACTTCTTATAGCGGTGCGGATAATCATCATATAAGACATCTGCACGTGAGTGATATCGGTTGTAAGACGTGTCACAAGTGACGTTGCAGAAAACTTATCGATATTACTGAACGAAAAGCCTTGAATTTTTTGGAACATATCGCGGCGCAAATTCTTGGCAAAGCCTGTTGAAGCCTTTGAACAGGTAATTGCGGCAATACCGCCACAGCAAAGCGAAATTAAAGCCATTCCAATAAGAATTAAACCCGTTTGAATTACGCTTTGAATTGGTGCGCCTGCCTTGATATTGTTCACAAGGTCGGCAGTTATAAAAGGAATTATAACTTCAATTATAACTTCACCCATAATAAAAATAAGGGTAAGAATTGAAGGAAGCTTGTATTCCCTAATGGATTTTGCTAAAGTTTTAATCATTTTCGTCCTCCAGATTTGCTATAAAACGGTTTATCATACCTAAAAACTGTTCAATTTCCTCTTCACTTACGTTAGTGCGAAGCTTTTGCTCGCGACACTGGATATCACGCATAATTTCTTCGTGAATTTTAATTGCTTTCTCGGTCAAAATTATACGTTTTAAACGGGCATCGCTTTCAACACTTACACGTGTTATAAAGCCGTTTTGCTCCATCGTTTTAAGAATGTTACTTGCGGTTGAACGGCGTATTGAAAAGCGGTTTTCAAAATCGCGCTGAAAAATTTCCTTATCGCGATTATCATAAAAATAATGAATTGCCCAGCCGTTTACACCCTTAGGCAAAACAATTTTGCCCGAAGCCGAGCTTTTTTCAATGTCGCGCCGAATATAATTTGACAGTCGGCGAATGTTAAAGCCGATGTTTTTTTCGTGCTGCATAGCATACCTCACAATATAATTGTTAGTTACCTAACATTATAATACTATACTCCCCCATTGTCAACATTTATACTGCAAAAATTCATTATTTATTAACAAAAAAACGCCCTTTTGAAAGGGCGTTTTTAAACTGAAAAAATGGGTTTATTTTTTCATTGAAATGGCTTTTTTAGCCTTTTCAACAATATTAACAGCACGAAGGCCAAATTCATCCAAAAGCTTAACTGCAGGACCTGAATGACCGAACTTGTCGTTAACACCAAGCTTAACAACAGGAACAGGGTATTCTTCAGCAACACATTCAGCAACGGCACTGCCAAGACCGCCAATAATTGAATGCTCTTCAGCGGTAACCAAAGCGCCTGTTTCTTTTGCGGCTTTAAGAATAATTTCAGCATCCAAAGGCTTAATGGTTGCAATGTTGATAACGCGTGCGCTTATGCCTTCTTCCTTTAAAAGGTCGTGTGCCTGAAGCGCTTCATTTACCATAAGGCCTGTTGCAACGATAGTAACGTCATTACCTTCGCGAAGCTCAACACCTTTACCGATTACGAAGTCATATTCTTCATCAAAAACAACCGGAACGGGCAAGCGGCCAAAACGCATATAAACGGGGCCATCGTGATCCATAGCGGCATACATTGCCTTTTTAGCTTCTGTTTCATCGGCGGGATTAATAATTGTCATACCGGGAATTGTGCGCATTAAAGCAATGTCTTCATTACACTGATGGGTTGCGCCATCTTCACCGACAGAAATGCCGGCGTGGGTTGCACCGATAATAACGTTAAGATGCGGATAACCGATAGAATTTCGCACCTGTTCAAAAGCGCGGCCTGCCGCAAACATTGCAAAGGATGAGCAAACAACCTTTTTGCCTGTTGCCGCAACACCTGCCGCAATGCTTACCATATTTTGTTCTGCGATACCGCAGTCATAAAATCTTTCAGGAAAAGCCTTTTTAAACATACCTGTCTGTGTTGCAGCGGCAAGGTCTGCATCCAGAACGATAAAATCATTGCGCTTTTCACCAAGTTCAACAAGAGCAGCACCGAAAGCGGCTCTTGTTGCTACTGTTTTTACATCTGCCATAAGTGGTACTCCTCCTTAATTAAACTTTGCAAGAGCTTCGTTAAGCTCGCTAAGTGCTGTTGCGGCCAATTCATCATTAGGTGCCGCACCGTGCCAGTTAACGTTATTTTCCATAAAGGAAACGCCCTTGCCCTTAACGGTCTTTGCGATAATTGCAACAGGCTTATCAACAGTTTCGGCCTCTTTCAAAGCGGCTTCAATCTGGTCAAAATCGTGACCGTCAATAACAATTGTATGCCAATTAAAGGCTTCAAACTTCTTATCAATGGGTGAAGCCGAGTTTACTTCTTCAATAGTGCCGTCAATCTGAAGACCGTTATAGTCAACAAATGCGGTAAGATTTGAAAGGCCCTTATTTGCCGCAAACATTGCAGCTTCCCAAACCTGACCTTCTTCGATTTCACCGTCACCTAAAACGGCATACACCTTATAATCATCACCAAAGTGTTTAGCAGACAATGCCATACCAACAGCGCAGGAAATACCCTGACCTAGCGAGCCGCTTGACATATCAACACCGGGGATATATTTCATATCAGGGTGACCCTGCAGAATACTTCCCTGCTTACGAAGAGTTAAAAGCAAGTCGGTATCAAAATAACCGCGATGCGCAAGCACCGAATAAAGTGCGGGTGCTGCGTGACCCTTTGATAAAACCAACCTGTCACGGTCAGCCTTTTTGGGGTCCTTGGGGTCGATGTTCATGTGCGCAAAATAAAGATAGGTTAAAATATCAGTGCAGGAAAGCGAACCGCCAGGGTGACCTGCCTTTGCGCTATGGATACTTTCAATTATCCCTATTCTGACCTTAGTTGCAGTCTTTTGAAGGGATTTTTTAAATACAGCGTCCATTTTTACCATCCTTTCAGTTGTTAATTATTTCAGTTAAATAATCTATAAAATCGGCTACTGCGCCACCCTTACAGCTACCACCCACAAAATCAGAAATTTTCTTAATTTCATCGGGTGCATCACTTGTTGTAGCGCTAATATCCGCATTTTCTAACATTTTTACATCATTATAATAATCGCCGATGGCAAAAAAGCCACCTTTTTTAATATTAAGTAATTCGCAAAGTTCCAAAAGTGATTCAGCCTTTGAAACACCCTTAGGAACAATTTCAAGATAATATCTTGTGCTGCCGTCGATAACGGCTATAGTATCAAACATATCGGATTTCACGTCAAGTGCACTAATGCTTTCTCTGACCTGTTTACGTTGATCAATATCTGCAAAAGCAAATAAAATTTTCGTCCAGTCATATTCATGTGCTTTTTCAAGGGAAATATAATCAACATTCAAATCTTCATAGCATACGTGAGCCTCAATTTCCTCACTTGTATTAACGATAAGAACCTTTTTGCCGCTATGTATTTCTACCCCGACACCCGTAAATGAATTTAATACATATTCTATCACAAAACGGTCAGATTTCGGCAATAAATGTTCCTTTACAATTTCATCTTTCTGAAAATCAAAAATCATAGCGCCGTTAGCAACAACTGACGTTGAAATGCAATCTATAGCATTGGTAACAACACTCACTGCACCAACCGAACGACCTGTTGCAATTGCAAACTTGCCACCCTGCGAAACGAAATATTCTATCTTTTCAACACATTTAGGGTTGATATACCCATTTTCTACAAGCGTTCCATCTATATCGGATGCCAACAAACAATTATCAAAAATTCCCATTTAAAGTCCCTTCAAAAACTTTTTAAAATAATCCGGCAGGTCAGACTCAAATTCCAAATATTCATTGGTTATCGGGTGAATAAAACCAACTTTTTTTGCGTGTAGACACTGCCCCGAAAGTGAAGTTATAACCTTTTTGGGACCGTATACGTCATCCCCTGCAACGGGGTGGCCGATATAAGCCATGTGCACACGAATCTGATGTGTTCTTCCTGTTTCTAAACGCAACCTTACGTGAGTAAAATTACCAAACCGCTGAATAACAGTATAATGCGTTACGGCATTTTTACTGCCCTTATCGGTCACTGCCATTTGCTTTCTTTTAACAGGATGACGACCGATAGGCACATCAATTGTACCGCTATCATTCTTCAAATTACCGTAAACCACCGCTTCATACTCGCGGGTAAAAGAGTGCTCCTTAATCTGTGCGGCAAGACCGTTATGCGCCGCATCATTTTTAGCCACCATTAAAAGACCGCTTGTGTTTTTATCAATGCGGTGAACTATACCGGGGCGCATAACACCGTTTATGCCCGAAAGCGAAGCACCGCAATGGTGCATTAAAGCGTTAACAAGTGTGCCGTCATAATTACCCGCCGCGGGATGTACAACCATACCCTTTGGCTTATTTACAACTAAAAGGTCATCATCTTCATAAACAATATCAAGTGCTATTTCTTCAGGTGTAATATCATAAGACACAGGGTCAGGAAGGCAAAGCTCAACCAAATCCCCCGCTTGAAGCTTGACATTTTTAGCGGCAACCTTACCGTTTACCAAAAGACATCCGTCTTCTATAAGCTTTGCCGCACGCGAACGGGTAATTTCACCCATTTCTGCAGCAAAAACATCCACACGGACACGGTCAGATGACTCACACTTCCTTATTATTTTCTTCATTTTCGGGAGCCTTTATTACGGGAGAAGCCATTTTTGCCTTTAAGTCTTTAATTGTGTCAACAACAAAATAAAGCATTAAAAGCGCAACACCTATAACAATTGCACAGTCAGCCACGTTAAACACCGGGAATGTGGGCCAGAATTCAAAATGCAAAAAGTCAACGACGTTACCTTCACGGAAGATTCTGTCAATCAAATTGCCGACGCCGCCGAAAAGTATAAGCGACATTGCCCAGAAAACAAGCTTATTTTTAGCGCCCCATTTAAACAAAAGTGCAAGGCAAACAAGCATAATTACAACCGTCATTGCAAGAAGACCCCAGGTATGACCTTCTAAAATACCCCAGGCGCCGCCCTTGTTGTGGATATAAACAATGTCAATAACGCCCTTTATAAAGTCAGTACCCTGTCCTAATTCAAAGGTGTTCATTATAAAATATTTTGTGTATTGGTCGGCCGCTAAAACAAGCAGACCTACAACCATTGCTAAAATATACGAAATCAAAGAATCTACCTCCTTAAAGGTAATTAAACGTTTTATTCTTCCTCAGTTTCCTTAACCAAAAAACCGTTATCGTCAATATCGCGTGTTTCGGTCGAGGGTGAAATAAAGCTTTCAGGTGACGGAACGTCGTTAAGCTTCGCAGTAATAACCTGCGCCATTCTTTCGGGGTCCATTTGTACAGCATCGGGAATTTCCTGCAAAATGCTTAAATGCTCCTTATATTTAGAAGTAACAGCCGACTTGAATGCCGCAACCTCAAGCTTTAATTTATCAAACAGTACCTGCTGTCTTTTAACGCTGTCATCAGCCGCGGCGGTAATGCTGTCAGCCTTAAGCTTAGCATCCTTAACCATTTGCTGAAGCTCAGCCTCTAAATTAGCCTTACGCTCAACAGCCTTAAGCTCAAATGTTGTTGCCAATTCTTTTTCCTGTGCGGTAAGAATTGTAACGTTTGCTTCGGCATTTCTTATCATTTCATCACTTTGTGCCTTTGCATCTGCAACAATTTGCTCAGCAAGCTTTTGCGCGTTCAAAAGCACGCTTTGAATACTGTTTTTTGAATGCTCGGCAGAATCAATTTCATTCTGAAGTCTTGCAACCTCTGCCTTGTATTCATCAATTATTTTTTCAAAATTCTGATAATCGGATGCAACCTTGTCAAGAAAAACCTCAACCTCTTCGGTTTTGTAACCGCTCATAGATTTTGAAAAGCCTACGTTTTTAATTTCTTCAGCAGTAAACATAAACGCGTTAACTCCCTTTAAAAATATTTTTTAAATTCCAAAACGATTCTGTCTTTCCTGGTTTTTTGAAGGGTATTGCTTATAATAAACTTTCCCTTCCCCCTTATTGACAAAACGTCCCCCATAAACACCTGCTTTGTCGCCTTTTCACAAATTTGTGAATTAACCGACACAAAGCCCATATTTATAAGCTCGTCAGCCTTGCTTCGCGAAACGCTGCCCAAAGCCGACACAACACCGTCAAGTCTTAAAGAAGGCACCGTAACTGACATTGAAACAAGCTTATCACCCGTAGGTAACGGAGCTTCAAAGCCTTCTTTTAAAGTAACACCCACACGACCGATTTTAGTGATATTACCCATAACAAAGGGTAATATCTCACTTTTAAAAAACACAACGGAACGACCGTTTTCCACAAGAATATCACCAACGCTTTCGCGGGTTATCCCAAGTGCCATTAAAGCACCTAAAAAGTCGCGATGATGCAGTTCATCTGCTGTGCGGTATGAAAAAGTAACCGCGCTTATGGGAAAATCGGCATTGTCACACCATTCGGGCAGACAACCAAGCATTACCCTTTGCGCGCCCTCATAACCGCCGAACAGACAAAAATCAGCATTTCGGTTTTCAAGCGTTTTTTGTACCAAAGCCGCCTCTTCCCGACTTAAAAAGCCGAAAAATTTAGGCTTTGACGTCCTTTGCGATATTTCAAGCGTATCGTTTATGCGGGCAATAAGTATTTCACTTTCCATTAGAAATACATACGGTTTTCTTCAAATTCTTCAAGCATTAATTCGCCCATTACGTCAACATCAGCAGGAACGATAATAAAGGTTGAAACTGCAACCTTGCGGATGTTGCCGTGATTTGCATAAGCAGCACCGCTTAAAAAGTCAATAATTCTTCTTGAAACGTCGCGGTCGCAAACCTCAAGGTTTAAAACAACCGTCTTTTTAGCATTAAGATGGTCAGCAATACCGGTAACGTCTTCAAAGCGTTCAGGCTTTACAAGAACAACCTGCATACCATTCATTGCCTGTGCATTTTTAGCCTTACCGCCGATAACACGGGGTGTAGTCTCACGCTTAACCTCAGGCTGGGGCTTTTTCTTGGGAGCGGGCTCTTCTACTACTTCGTTTTCTTCTTCAAAGCCGTCCTCATCCGGAATAGTCATAATGTTTTTGATGCTGTCAAAAATACCCATTTTTTAGTCCTCACTTTATTTTAATTTTTTAATTTTAAATATAATAACGTTTTCCGAACAATGCGGTACCCACCCTTATAAGGTTAGCACCTTCTTCAACGGCAATGTCAAAATCATCCGACATACCCATTGAAAGAATGTTCATAAAACAATTATCAATGTTTTTGGCTTTTATATCAACAAAAAGCTGATACATTTGTTTGAAATATTTGCGGTTGTCTTCAGCATTTTCACACATAGGCGGAATTGCCATAAGCCCACATATTCTTATATTATCAAATGCAGAAATTTCTTTTATACCATCAAGCAGGTTTTCAGGTGTAAAGCCCCATTTGGATTCTTCGTCCCCAATGTTAATTTCAAGCAGAATATCCATAACCTTATTTTTCTTTGCGGCCTGCTTTGAAATTTCCTTTGCAAGCTTTATAGAATCAACCGAATGGATAAGCTCGACCCTGTCGATAATATCCTTCACCTTATTGGTCTGTAAATGACCGATAAAGTGATGGTGAACATCAATTATACCGTCCTGCTTTGACAAAAGCTCCTGCACCTTGTTTTCACCGATATAGTCAACACCCTGCCCAATTGCATAATTTATGGTATCAATATCAACCGTTTTGGTCGCGGCAAGTAAAATAACGTCTTCAGGTTTTTTGCCGACCTTTTCAAGTGCGGTATTAAGCTTATCATTAACGACTTTAAAATTTAAATCAAATTCCTCAGCCGATAATTTTTCCATCATAAAGGCTTCTTCCTTTCACGATAACCTGGTCATAAAGTCGCAGTGACCCATCTTCGTCAGATTTTTTACAAATCATCATATTATCGGTTGAATAAAGAATTTCAACCGGCACAAATTTGGCCTGCATACCCTTTACTATATAAACACCCTTCTGACCGTCAACCACGCGCAATGCTTTTTTAGGCACCTTAAGACCGCTGTATTCACGACTTACAACCGTCATAGGGCCGCTTCGCATTGAAGCAAGCTCAGAATTCATTTCACTGCAGGCAAATATTATAACTGCATCGGTTGAAGTGCCCGAAGTATTAACCTGTTTAACAGTCACAGGCAAAACGGGCGAAGATTTCACAGACGTGTAAATCTTTAAAGAATCGCCTGCTTTATAGTTGTGCGAATCATTTATTGAAACCTTTGCGGCAATATACCATTCATAGTCGGAAACAATTTTACCCACAGCGTTTTTTGGGGTGTTTTCCGCTTCAAGACCGTCTAAAAATTCGGGGGTTATATCATTAAGCTTGTCAACCTTTAAAACCGACTCGTAACCATCGGTTTTTGAAAGGAAATAACCCGACTGTTCTGCCTTAACCTCCCCTTTAACACCCGTAAGACCTGCATTAAGGCTTGCAAGCTGAGCATTTAAAGATTCTAACTGAGATGCAAAGGATGACGTGTCACCCATCGCGGCCTGACGCCGGTTAAGTGCAAAAAGCAAATCCTCACTTGTTTTGGGAAGATTTGCAAAATCACCGGCAGATGCCGACATAACAAGCGAATTCAGATTGTCGTTAACGCGCGTATTGATAAGCTCAAGATTAGCGGCTTCAAGATCGTTAAACGACAAAATATCGTTTATATCATCAATTTTATTCTGCACCGATTCTATCTGGCTTAAGGTAATAGAAGCGGATTCCGTGCCGTAAATATTAGCGATATTACCATTTTTCGAAACACGTTCACCATCTGATATTAAAAAGTGTAAAACACCGTCATTTGTGTTTGAAACAAGAATTTCATTTCTGATAATTACACCCGTAATATTGAACCCGTTGTTTGCGGTATAGAAAACGGCACTTTCGGTGGTTACCGGCTTATAAAACATAGAAACAGCTTGATTAATTATAAATGACAAGGCAAGGAAACCAAGCCCAAGCTTTACAAGTGTGTTCTTTTTCATAAGCCTATACCTCCTTTAAAAAGTTTTTTGTAAGTTCAAATGCGTTATTGCGATAATCATTATCCGCATCGGGATAAACCCAATAAATACGTTCATCGCGGTTAAACCAGGTTAGCTGTCTTTTTGCATAACGTCTGGTCTGTTGTTTTAATTTTTCACTGCAATTTTCAATTGTGTCTTCACCTAAAATTGCAGGATATAGCTCTTTATGCCCAATGGCTTGAAACGCGCCTTTCTTATCATTGCCGACAGTTTGCTTTGCCTCATTAAAAAGACCGTTTTCAAGCATTATATCAACCCTGCGGTTTATTCTGTCATACAAAAGCTCGCGTTTTTTATAAGTTATACCGATAACAAGCGGCTCAATGTCTGACGGGGTTTGTCGGGATAAAATATTCTGTTCGGTTATGGTTTTACCGGTTTGAAGATAAACCTCAAACGCACGGATAATTCTTCGGCGGTTGTTTGGGTGAAGTCTTTCAGCACTTTCGGGGTCGAAAGATTTCAATTCTTCAAGCATTTTTTCTGCGCCGATTTCGTCAAACTGCCGTTCAAGTCTTTCGCGAAGAACTGGGTCACAGTCCTGCTCGATATATTCAATATTATCAAGCAAGGATGAAACGTAAAGCCCTGTGCCACCCACAATTACAGGCAGTCTTCCACGAGAAGAAATATCATTTATTGACTTGCGCGCGGTTTTAACATAATCAGCCACCGAATATTCATCATCTAAATTCAAAAATTCAAACAAATGGTGCGGAACACCGTCTTTTTCGTTTTCATCCGGTGCAGCAGAAGCCACGTGTATGCCCTTATATATCTGCATTGAATCGGCGCAAATTATTTCGCCGCCAAATGCTTTTGCAAGAAAAATACTTAAATCAGTTTTGCCCGAAGCGGTCGGACCGACAATAAATAATGCCTTTATCACTGAATACGTCCGAACTGTTTTTCAAGTTCCCTTTTCTTGATTTCATAAGCCACGGGTCTGCCGTGGGGGCAATACATAATATCCTTTGAAAGTAAAACCTTTTCGGCCAAGGCCTTCATTTCAAAATTACTTGTCTGGCTTCCCGCTTTAATTGCCGCCTTACAAGCAACTGTATGGAAAAGGTTTTCTTCCCTTTCAATCTGAACAGATTTTGTATTTTTAAGACTTTCCGCCATTTCAGACAATAACGACAAAATATCTTCACCGACTAAGGTTGTGGGAATTGCCCTTACAACAACGGTTGAAGAGCCGAAATCTTCAATTTCAAATCCTGCCTGTAAAAGTAGGTAGAGGTTATTTATAATAGCGTTATATTCATCCTTTTGAAGATTTGCGGTTATGGGGGTAAGCATTGCCTGAACTTCAATTTTGTGCTGACTTTTAAGCTTGTTGAACAAAATTCGTTCGTGTGCGGCATGCTTGTCTATCATAAAGATGCTGTCATTCATCTGTGCGATAATGTAGGTATTAAATGCCTGACCGATTACCGTAATAACAGGCTTTTCTTCATCAATTATTTCATCCAGCTCGCGTTCAATTAAAACGTCCCTTTGCGGCACCTTCGGAACATAAACAGGCTCGGTCTTCTTGCCGTTTTCCCCTACTAACGAGAAAGTGTCAGCAAAATCGGGCTCTTGTGAAGAATGGAAGGTAAAGCTTTGCGGTTTTTCGGTCTGAACGGGTTTAACTTCTTCGATTACAGACCTTGTCTGAACAGGTGGTTCGGCCTTTTTGGGTTCTTCCGTTTTTATAACCGTTTGTTTAAATTCTTCGGTTGTCATTCTTTCAAAACGGTTGAAAACTGGCTGTGACATTTTAATTTCGGGGCGTGTATCACCTTTTGAAAGAGCATTTCTAACAGATGCATAAACGCTTTCGAAAATTCGTTTTTCATCCGAAAAGCGCACTTCGGTTTTAGCGGGGTGAACGTTAACGTCCACCGTATCAAACGGAACGTTAACGTAAAGCACAAACACCGGGAATTTACCGATCATTGCACTGTTTTTATATGCCTGCTCAACCGCGGCAATTATAGTGCCCGAACGGACAAGTCGACCATTCAAAAAGGTGAATTGATTATTTCTTGTCGGTTTGCAGGCAACCGGCTTGCAAATAAGACCCGAAACGGTTATGCCGTTTTGTTCACCTTCGCAAGCGATAAGTGAATTGGCAAATTCGCGACCTAAAACGCTGTAAACGGCGGTTTTTATCTGACCGTCACCCGAAGTGTTTAAGGTCTGCTTGCCGTCACGTATAAGCTTAATTGAAATTTCGGGGTGGGAAAGCGCAATTCTGTCAACAACTGCCGCACAAGCGTTAGCCTCTGAAACGTCCTTTTTAAGAAATTTCATTCTGGCGGGGGTGTTATAAAACAAATCGCGAATTATAATCGTTGTACCTTTAGGACAGCCTGCTTCTTCGTGAAGTGTCTGCTGACCGCCTTCTATCATATAATGGGTGCCGATATCTTCATTTTCGCTGCAGGTAAGCATTTCAACGCGTGATACCGATGATACCGCAGCCAAAGCTTCACCGCGAAAGCCTAATGTTGAAATAAAGTTTAAATCGTCACTCTCTTTAATTTTGCTGGTTGCGTGGCGTAAGAATGCCAAAGGCACGTCATCATGAGAAATACCGCAACCGTTGTCGGTAATACGCATATAAGAAATACCGCCGTTTTGAATTTCAACGGTTATAGTGTTTGCACCAGCGTCAATAGAGTTTTCAATGAGTTCCTTAATAACAGAAGCAGGTCTTTCAACCACCTCACCTGCGGCAATAAGCTCAGCCACGTTTTTAGGTAAAACGTTAATTTTCGGCATAATTACACCTCACTTTTAGAGTTCTTTTGCTTTTTTGCAGATATCAAACAAAATCTGCATTGATTCAATTGGTGTCAAGGTATTGACGTCAATTGCTTTAAGGTCTTTTAAAATATCCTGTGCGGACTGCATTTCAAATGACATTTGCATATCATTGTCAACAACCGTTTTATAGGTCACAAGACCTTCGCTTTCGGTAAGACGAAGCACCTCTTTAGCTCGTTCAATTACCGCATTGGGTATTCCGCTTAATTTCGCAACTTCAATACCATAGCTGTCATCCGCACCGCCACGAACTATTCGGCGCAGGAAGGTTATGTCATCACCGCGTTTTTTAACAGCGATATTATAATTCTTAACGCCCTTTAATTCGTTTTCCATTTGGGTAAGCTCGTGATAATGGGTTGCAAACAACGCTTTGGCACCAAGTTTTTTCTTGTCGGCAACGTATTCAAGCACTGCACGTGCAATTGACATACCGTCAAAGGTTGAGGTGCCTCGACCGATTTCATCAAGAATTAAAAGACTGTGTTTGGTTGCATTTTTAAGTATATAAGCGACCTCGCTCATTTCAACCATAAAGGTTGACTGTCCCGAAGCCAGATCGTCCGATGCGCCGACACGGGTGAAAATTGCATCAACCACGCCGATTTCAGCGCTTTTTGCAGGAACAAAGCAACCGATTTGCGCCATAAGTGTAATAATGGCAACCTGTCGCATATAGGTGGATTTACCCGCCATATTAGGACCTGTGATTATTGCACAGCGGTCATCCTGCATATTAAGTAAAGTATCGTTTGAAACAAAGGGTGTGCGAAGCACCTGTTCAACAACGGGATGGCGGCCGTCATTTATGCGTATAACACCATTGTTATTGACAAGCGGACGGCAATAATGATTATCGGCTGATACGTTTGCAAATGAACACAAAACGTCAAGCTTTGCAATTGCACCTGCAGTCTTTTGGAAACGCACCACCTCTGCCGCAGTCTTTTTGCGGATGGTGTCAAACAATTCATATTCAACCTGAACAATGCGGTCCTTTGCGGTAAGCACACGTTTTTCAATTTCCTTAAGTTCTTCGGTGATAAAACGTTCCGCATTTGTAAGGGTTTGTTTTCTGATATAATCTTCAGGTACTTTATCAAGGAAGGAATTTGTAACCTCAATATAGTAACCGAAAACCTTGTTATATCGCACACGCAGGTTTTTAATGCCTGTGCGTTCCTTTTCTCTGGCTTCAATTTCAGCCAGAACACCCGTGCCCGAATTCATATCGTGACGCAGAGTATCAACAAGCTCGCTGTAACCGTCTTTAATTAAATTACCTTCCCTGACCGTTGCGGGTGCTTCGGGATTAATTGAAGAATCAATTAAAGCGGCAATATCTTCAAGGGTGTCAATTTCGGTATAAATTTCCTTAAGCAAACGGCAATTTGCGTTTGCAATAAGCGATTTAAGGATTGGGAATTTCTGTGCAGTAAATGAAAGGTTCAATAAGTCCTTCGCATTGGCAGAGCCGTAAACAACCTTTGTCATAAGGCGCTCAATATCACGGATACCGCTTAAGCTTTCAACAATTTCACTGCGCAAAATTGTGTCAGACACAAGCTCATCAACTGCATTCTGGCGAAGCTCAATTCCCGAAATGCTCAAAAGCGGTTGTGAAACCCAATTTCGTATAAGGCGCTTGCCCATTGCAGTTTTGGTTTTATCAAGCACCCACAAAAGCGAGCCTTTTTTTGCTTTTGTGCGCATTGTTTCGCAAAGCTCCAAATTGCGGACTGCCGTTGTGTCAAGCTTCATAAACTGACTGCCGGTATAAACGTCAATTTCATTAACCGAAACCTGACCGTTTACACCCGTTTCGTAAAGGTACTGCAAAACAGCACCAAATGCACACGCTGCCGCACCGCCCTTTGTAAGCCCTACGTTTTCAACGCTTATAACGTTAAAGTGTTTTAATATAAGCTCTTCAATATTTTGAAAAGCAAAGCTTGTCTTTTCCCTTACGGTAAGCATACCTTCAAAGCCCTGCTGTAAATAATCGGAAACGGTAGGAGCTTTAAGGTTAAAGTCCTCCGAAACCAGAATTTCACGTGGTGAAAAGCGTGCAAGCTCATCAATTAAGCGTGTCTGAAAATTTTCTTCCGACAAAGCAGTCGCGTGACATTCACCGGTGGATGCATCGGTAAAGCAAAGACCGATTTCACCATCGCACAAAGCAATTGCGGCAAGATAATTATTTCTGCCTTCATCAAGCATACTGTCTTCAAGCACAGTACCCGGTGTAATGGTGCGAACAATGTCGCGTTTAACAAGTCCTTTTGCGGTTGCGGGGTCTTCAACCTGCTCGCAAATTGCAACCTTATAGCCCTTTTCAACAAGTCGGGCAATATACGCTTCACAGCTGTGGAAAGGCACACCGCACATCGGGGCGCGTTCTTCTAATCCACATTCCTTGCCTGTTAAAACTAAATCCAATTCTTCGGAAGCCTTTTTGGCATCTTCAAAAAACATTTCGTAAAAGTCGCCCACGCGGAAAAACAAAATTGTATCTTCATTTTGTGCTTTAATTTCGTTATACTGCCGCATCATCGGCGATAATTCAGCCATTTTAAACTTCCTTTCTTTAAAATTTCAATAAATCTTAATGGCAACCGCCGCAGGTAGCACAGCTGCCTGTACAGCCTTCACTTGCTTCGCAGGTGTCGGGGTCTTCACCGTCAAGGCACTTTGAAATAATTACGTTAATTTCATTAACCATCTGGTCAAGCATAGCCTTTGCAGTGTTATATTCAACCATAGCAGGGTTAGCCATAATATTGCCATAGCTTTCGCGAAGCTCTTCATTAAGTTTTTTGACCAAAACTTCATCCTTTGCGTCTTCGCTAACAGCCTTTTCAAGCTCCATTCTCTTAATGTTGAATTCACCAATGGCATTTTGCAAATCAACGTCAGCATCATTTGCCAAGCGAGCCTTTGCATAACGAACAAAACGTTCATCCTTCTGAATAGCGTGTCCTAATTGTCTTGTTACTTCAATTACGTCCATTTTTAAAACCTCTTTATAAAAAATTAATTATTAACAATTTCACCGTAAAGGCCGTTGTCATAGCCCATTACCTTTACGTTTACAAAATTACCAAGCAGTTTTTCATCTGCGGGGAATTCAATAACGGCAGTACCGTTTGTGTGACCTGTCATAAAGCCTTCTTTACTTCCAAAATCATCACACAGCACACGGTAGGTGTTGCCGATAAACTTGTTTATATTTTCTTTTGCAACCTCTTCCTGAGCCTTTAAAAGCTCGTCAAACCATTTGCCCTTTTCCTGTCGGGTTATAGGGTCGTCCATAATTGCGGCAGGTGTGCCGTTGCGTGGGGAATAAATAAAAGTGAAAAGAGATGCAAATTTAACTTCTTTTACAAGTGATAATGTTTCTTTAAAATCTTCATAGGTTTCCCCCGGGAAGCCAACGATTATATCGCTTGTTAAATCAACGTCGGGAAGTCTTTCTTTGGCATTTTTAATAAGCTGTAAATATCCTTCCCTGTCATAATAGCGGTTCATTCGTTTTAAAATCTTACTGCTTCCGCTTTGGAAAGGCAGATGCAAATGGCGGGTAACCTTTTTGCAGTCCCTTATAGTGTCCAAAAGCTCAACCGTACAGTCTTTTGGGTGAGATGTCATAAACCTTATAACAAAATCGCCCTCAATGTCATTAAGCATTCGAAGAAGCTTTGCAAAGTTTATGCCGTGATCACAACCCTTGCCGTAAGAATTAACGTTTTGACCGAGAAGGGTTATATCCTTGCAACCATTTGTCAACATTTCTTTAAATTCGGCAATAATTTTTTCAGGCTCGCGTGAACGTTCCCTGCCCCTTACGTAAGGAACAATACAATAAGTACAAAAATTATTGCAGCCGTACATAATGGGAAGCCAGCCCTTAAAGGTGCCGTCGCGTTTAACGGGTATATCCTCCACAATGGTATTGTTATCCATTGAAAGCTCAAAAATTCTAGGGGATCCCGAAAGGCGCTTATACAAAAATTCAGGCAAGAGGTGAAAAACGTGTGTGCCCATTACAATGTCAACGTAAGGATAACTTCGCTTTAATTTCTCAGCAATATGCTCCTGCTGAGCCATACAGCCGCAAACTGCAACAACTGTGTTGGGTCTGTCAGCTTTTATTTTTTTGGTCATACCAATGTTACCAAAAACACGCATTTCGGCGTGCTCTCTTACAGCGCAGGTGTTAAAGATTATAAAATCAGCTTCATCCATTTGGTCAACAATGTCATAACCGCAGGCCGACAGCATACCTTTTAGCCGTTCACTGTCGCTTACGTTTTGCTGACAGCCAAAGGTGTTTACACAGGCTTTTGGTGTGTGACCGTATATATTTAAAACAAGCTCGCGCACCCTTTGGGTGTAGACGGTTTGCTCGGAAAAATCGGTGGTAATTGCAAAATTTTCAGGCAAGAAAAAATCTCCTTAAAATATAATCAATTTATTATACTATATATTTTATAATAATGCAAGCAAAAAGCCCGATGAATTTCATCGGACTTTAAATATTTTTTATTAAATTCACCTTTCAGTTTTAAAAACCAAAAATTTACTGAAAATATAGTTTAAAATTATAACCAAAATGTTTGAAAGCACCTTTATAAGCATATCGTTAAATCGGAGCGCGTCAACAAAAATTATCATTATCAAAACGTCAAGCGCACCTGTAGCTATGCGCATCGAAAAAAAGCCAATTAATTGCTTTAAAAAGTTGTTTTTCCCAGCATTGAAAACGTATTTTCTGTTTGTAAAGAAGGCAAAAATTACCGAAATCAGCCAAGCTGACGCGGTTGATACTGCCGTGCTTAAACTCGTCTTTGAAAGTAAAAAATAAGCGACAATATTAACAAGGGTTGTGGCTATTCCAAAAAGAATATAATATATCGGTTCTTTATATTTTGCAAAAAGCTTATTCATCTTCATTGTGAATCAAAAGCTCCTCAACGTTATAACGGGGACGTTTTTTGGTTTCCAAATAAATTTTGCCGATATATTCACCCACAAGACCGATAGAAAACAGCTGAACACCGCCCAAAAACCAAATTGAAATCATAAGGGACGGCCAACCTGCGTCGGTGTGACCGAAGAAGTAAGACGCAAGAACGTAAACAATTGCCAAAAGCGAGCAAAAAATTATAAAAAGACCCAAAGCCATAATCATTTTAAGGGGCTTTACAGAAAATGAGGTTATACCCTGAACGGCAAAAGAAAGCATTTTTCTGAACGGATATTTGGTTTTACCTGCCATTCTTTTTTGGCGTGAATAATAAACGCAGTCGGTTTTATAGCCAAGGCGGGTAACAATGCCACGCAAGAATAAATTGCGTTCTTCATACTGCAAAAGCGCCTTTACTGCCCTGCTGCTTAAAAGGCGGAAATCGGCATGATTATCAACAGTTTTTGCGCCAAGCCATTTCATAACCTTATAAAATGCATTTGCGGTGGTACGCTTGAAAAAGCTATCGGTTTTACGGTTGCTTCTAACCCCGTAAACCACGTCACAGCCGCTGTTAAACTTATCTATCATTTCTTCAATTGCCAAAACGTCATCCTGTAAATCGGCATCTATTGTAACGGTGACATCACATAAATCCACCGCCGCTTCAAGCCCCGCAACAAGGGCATTCTGATGCCCCACGTTGCCCGCAAGATTAACCGCATAAACGTGGCTGTATTTTTTATAAGCATCACAAATCAAACGGCGGGTGTTGTCGCTACTTCCGTCATCAACAAACATAATGCCGCTGTTTTTTGCAATTTTACCTTTTTTAATTAAATCAAAAAGCAAATTTGACAATGCTTCAAGCGTTTTTTCAAAAACCTCTTGCTCGTTAAAGCAAGGCACAACTATCATTAAGCGTTTCATTTAAGCACCTCTTAAATGCTATTATATCCCTTATTCACTTTTTGGTCAACCACAAAATACCAGGGCAAAATAAATTATAGTTTATCGGGGAGTTAAATTGATTGCATTTTTGGCTCCCTCTGGGAGGGAGCTGGATTTTTGCGTAGCAAAAAGACTGAGGGAGAGCGCATATAAACGCATTCTCCTTCCGTCAAAACCTTCGGTTTTGCCAC
>JAZNOE010000061.1:0-3869 GCA_045580625.1 Acutalibacteraceae bacterium
GGCATTTGCCGTGCTTTTTTATTGCGCAAATTTTAGTTTGTCGAGCAAGGCTTCCCCTTGTGGGGAAGCTGTCATAAGTGACTGATGAGGTGTAATTTGCAGTGATTAAACGGTTTTCCACCTCATCCACCACTGCCGTGGTCCCCCCTTCCCCTCAAGGGGAAGGCTTATAAACCCCAATTTAAAATATATCCTTCAACACCTTTTCAACTGCTTTAGCCATTGAGAAAAAGCCAAGGTCGGTTGGGTGACAGCCGTCAACCGTGCCTTCATTTCCGCACCATTCCATCATTTCGCGGCTGGAAATAAAGTAAACGTTTTTATCCCCTGCTTTAACGGCATTATCATAGGTTGCTTTTATAATTGCCTGTCGGGGCTTTTCACTTTCCCAGGTGTAATAAATGGGCATTGGCATCATAATAATCGGAATATCGGGATGGGTTTCACGCACTGCCTTAAACATTTTTTCGTGGGTGGCGGCAAGATGCTCGGCCGATGGGGCATTATAGTCATAATCAAGCACAAAGCAGGACATCGGCAGGCCCTTAATGTAATTAATCATTTCATCCTCTCCCTTGGCATTGCCCGAAAAGCCAAGGTTTACGTGGTCAATACGGAAGCGGCGGGTAATATGCGCCTGATAGGTGCTGCCGGGACGCGAAGCGCATCCCCCTTGGGTGATTGAAGAGCCGTAATAAACAATGGGCGGCATATCGCGGTAGGGTGTGGCTTCTTCAATTTTTGCGCCTTCGGCAAGACCTATATATAAATCGGTAAGGGTGCTGTAAAGCGGGAAATTGATGGTATATTCACGCATACCGTCTTCACCCACGTCCTTTACCATTTCATAACCGTCTTTAATGTCAAAGGGCGGCACAAAGCTTAATTTATAACGTTCTTCTTCGCCATACATCTGATAAAGGTCAAACCCTGTCGAGCCCGTAAGCGCAAAATGTGACATTTTTGCAGGACCGGGCATTTTTGCATGAATGGCAATATAGGGGCTGTCGGTTTTAAAGCGCACGCGACCGCCTGCGGTTTGCCAATGTAACGAATAAACACCGTCGCTTACCTTTTTTGCAACCTCACCGGGAAGCCTTACAAAACGTTCACCCGTGTGGTAAACACCAAACACCTTAAAGGGCTTTTCGTTAACGTTGTAAAACTTAATGTCGGCCTTATCAATTTTAGTGTCAACTATAAAATTTTTGTCAATTTTTGAAATGTCATTCATAATATCACCTACATTTTGGTTTTCTTTATTCAATATACCACACAAAATTTGTTTTTTCAATAAGGCAAACAAAAAACCGCCCTCTCGGACGGCTTTAAGCTTTTGAAAAAATCAAATAAATGCTTCGGGGTCAACAACGTATGTACCCTTATAAATCTTAACAATATCATACCAAGCAAGAATTGAACCAACAATACCGCAAAGCAGTGTGCCTACGATTTTAACAATACCCTTTTTGGTTTCGCCTAAAGCAAAGTTGTGAATGCCGAAAGCACCGCAGAAAATTGCAATTACAATAAGAATAAGCTTGTTTTCGTTGTCCATAGGTTTAACCTCCTCTTTTACAGGTGTGCCGCATTCAGTACAGAACTGTGCACCGGTTTCAATTTCTTTTCCGCAATTTTCACAGAACATAGAAAAATCTCCCTTCATTTTTTAATTTATTATACCATTATAAAAAATATGTGTCAATAAAAACGAAGGTTTTTCTGCAAAATGGTCTTGGGCGCGCCACCCGATTTCGTGACGCGCCCAAGTAATAATTCAAATATCGGTGCCGTTTAAAACGGCCTGCGGTTTGGTCGAATAATCACCCGACCCAGAAGCTGCTAGCTATCAGCTACCGTATTTGTTTAGTATATAATACTGTAAACAAATTAAAAAATTGCTAAAAAATTATGAAATTATTTTTAAATTTTACATAACCCGTGGCAAATTCCAGCGGAATTTTGCCGCCAACATTCTGATGGTAATTGTAAGGATAACAGATATTATTGTGCCGATTAATTCGTGCCCGAAATAAACCCCGACAAGGTAATACACCGCACTTCCGACAAGGGATGCAACGGCATAAATGTGCTTAACCAGAATATAAGGCTTTTCATTTACAAGCACATCGCGCAGTACACCGCCGCCAACACCCGTAACAAGACCCAAGGTTATTGCCAAAACAGCGTTTTCGGCATAACCTGCAGCACAGGTAACTTCAACACCCGTCACCGAAAAGGCGGCAAGACCCAATGCATCAAAAAATATGTTCACCTTTTCGATTTTTTGGTTTATATCTTTAATTCGTTTTGAATTAATAAAAGCAACTATAAAAACCGCAAGGCTTACGGCAAATATTAAAAGCAATAAAAGCGGGTTGCTGAATATTGCAGGCGGAACACGACCCAAAAGCAGATCGCGGATAATACCGCCGCCAACCGAAGTTATCATACCCACGGTCAGTACACCGAACATATCAAGCCCTGCAGAAATGGCGACCAACGTTCCCGATGCGCAAAACGCAACCGTACCGAGAATCTCCATTATAAGCATTAAAATTTCACGCATAATAACACCTTTATTTAATATTTTTTGAATGCCGCTATCCACTCGCGTTTAATAAGCTCGTGACCGCAGGCAGTAGGATGTACACCATCATAAGCCCAATAATCATTTGGTGCAATTTGGCAAGCTTTTTCAAATTCGGGCTGAAGCTCGATAAGTGTTAAATTATATTTTTTAGCCAAACGTTTTACAACCTCTGCCCTTTTTGCAACCTCACGGCTGAAATAATCAAACTTATCAGGGCGGTCTTCAGTGGCGCAGGTGCCGCTGCCTTCAATAACGTAAGGCGCAATGAGCATAAGCTTTAAGTCGGGAAGCGCTTCAAAAATTTCGTCAAGCAGCATTGTATATACCTTTTCGAACTTTTCGGCCGACACACCGTTTTGGTTGCCGATTTCGTGCCATACGTCATTAACACCGATTAAAATGCTGGCATAATCGGGCTTTAAATTTATAAAATTAGCCTTAATTGCGGCATAAAGGTCAACAATGCGGTCACCGCTTATGCCGCGGTTTATATATTCAAATTCATTGGGAAATTCAAGCCCAAGGGCCGCTTTTACAAGGT
The DNA here is from genome assembly GCA_045580625.1 of Acutalibacteraceae bacterium. Classification (GTDB taxonomy): domain Bacteria; phylum Bacillota; class Clostridia; order Oscillospirales; family Acutalibacteraceae; genus UBA737. Next base: position 3,135 of record JAZNOE010000061.1, read on the forward strand.
AGGGATAACCGTTGCCCATACTATAAAAATTATTGCGGTCACGACCGCAGTCGGTTATAGAATCACCCCAGAATAATATTCGTTTCGCCATAATGTTTTTGCTCCTTTCAGCATCTGTCCAAATTATAAACCCACACAAAATGTTTGTCAACCGAATGGGCAAAAACTTTAATAAAAAGACAAAAAATTAAAAGCGGAAAAAACCTCACATTTCTACCGCCTTTTTGATTTTATTAAAATTATTATAAGATAAATAAAATAGATAAATAACAATATCAAACCAATTGCCCCGCCAATTTTATGTAACCTTTCAGGGAAGAGCGCGGGAAACAAATCAATTAAATTACTAATTAAAGCAATCAGTGCAAAAATTATTAGTATTGCAATATTCAGAACGTTTTTTAATGTTTTCACGTTATCACCGTTATTTCCATTATAATTTGCTTTTCGCAGTATTTATTGAAGTTACCAGTAACTTTTTGACCTCAATACACTTTTCTAAAATATCATTATTATCGTAATAGCCACTTTCTATTAAAAGTTCAAGCCAATACTCGCTTTCCAAGCATTCCTTAAGTGCAATTTGCGATTTTGCAATAAAGTCAGGCTTTCCGTGTGCATAATTTGCCTCATGGATATTTGCACCAATTGAGGTGGCAGAACGCTCCAATTGATTGACAAGAGAATAATGGCCTTTGATCGTTTCACAGAGTTTAATTATCTTAATAGCGAAAT
>JAZNOE010000062.1:0-38127 GCA_045580625.1 Acutalibacteraceae bacterium
AGCTAAAGTCACTTCAGTCACACTTATCATCCTTTCATAAGAATTATATCAATCGCGAATTGATTACTTAACTAAAAGCTGAACAATACGACCGTATTTGTCATAATACGGTGTAACAATTGAACCAACGTCAATATCTGAAGAAAGGAAAAGCTCTGACTTGACCTTAATTACTTCAGTAATTTGACCGTTTTCTTCGGTATCTGGTTTAGCATCACGAACACAATGCAAATTAAAATTATCATAGGAATTACCATTGAATTCGCCTTTACTATGAACAATACCAACAACTGTATACATTAAACCACCCCCAAATCCATAGAAATTTGCTCTAATTCAGGAATTGAAATACAAACCTTCGGCTCAACTTCAAAACCATAATCTTTTAGAATCTCATTCCTAAAAGCTAAGTTGCGATTACTTTCTAAATATCGCTTACGACCTTCAGAAAGTATTTCTTGATACCATTCGGGATTTAATGCAGCTAACTGCACAAATTTATATAAATACGAAGCCATACGGTCTGAATACTTCATAATTCGAGTAACATCTGCAGGTATGTAGGGTTGTGAAACCAATTCAACTAAATCAATGATTTCTCCGTCCCCCGAATTATACAAAATATTCATTTTGTATAATTGGCTATTTAAAAAATAGCCAATTACCGTTTTACTTGCAATTAATTAGAATTGCATATAATTCATCCAAAAATTCTTTCCATGCAGATATTCTGATTTTATCACGCATTACTTCATAATGATCCAGGCTGTCCATTGGCTGAATTCTTATCTGATTTTTCAGAGCTTCGCTTTCATTTTCCAAAAGATTATTTTTGTTATAAATGTAGATCATCATTTTATCTCTTAGTGTCATTTATATTTTCTCCTTTCGTTATATTTAATAAAAAATCACCGCCCGATAAAAGACGGTGATTCTCATTATTTATTCATCACAGCAAGGGTCGGCTTTGGCCTTTTTAGGTGGCTTTACAACAGATTTTGTTGTATCCCCTATTCCTGTGGTTTCAGTGAATATTGCGTTGTTTGTAACGGCATTTACAGCATCGGTCGGAATAATAAGCTTTGCGGCAGTACCGTCAGCCATTTTTACAAGCGCTTCATACTTCTTAAGCTCTAAAACGGCGGCATCTGCACCTGCTTCCTTTAATGCAAGTAAGCCGTCAGCTTCTGCCTTTTTAGCTAGATAAATAGCTCTTGCTTCACCTTCAGCACGTGCAATTCGTGCATCACGTTCACCCTCAGCGGCCAATATCATAGCCTGCTTATCACCTTCAGCACGTGTGATTGCGGCAGCTTTGTGACCTTCGGCCTGAAGTAATGTTTCACGGCGGTCACGTTCAGCCTTCATTTGCTTTTCCATCGCTGACTGAATTTCTTCGGGCGGAATAATGTTTTTAAGCTCAACACGGTTAACCTTCATACCCCATTGGTCGGTTGCATCATCCAAAATAGCGGTCATTTTGCCGTTTATGGTATCGCGTGACGTCAAAGTGCCGTCAAGCTCAAGCTCACCGACAATGTTACGAAGAGTTGTTGCGGTCAAATTTTCAAGTGCGTTAATCGGGTCAACAACACCATAAGTGTAAAGCTTAGCATCAAAAATACGGTAATAAACAACCGTATCAATGCGCATTGTAACGTTATCCTTTGTGATAACGGGTTGCGGCGCTGAGTCAAGCACCTGCTCTTTTAATGTAACGCGACGTGAAATACGTTGTAAAATCGGGATTTTAAAATGCAGACCTGCATCCCAGGTTGTTTGATATTTGCCTAAAAATTCAATTACGTATTGCGTTGCCTGCGGAACAATTTTAAGGCAAGACAAAAGAATTAAGACAATTATTGCAATAAAGGCAATTAAGAATGGCATTAATTACATCTCCTTTTTAATAAGCGCAGCCTTTAATTTTTTGTTTTTTGCAAAGAATGGTAAAAAGTTATTAAACGAATTGAGGAAATGGGTGTTAACAGAAAGCATTTCTCTTATCTTTGCAGTAACAGTTTCGTTATTGTAAGCGGCTGCAGCAAGAATAACAACAACGGTATTGATGGTATCGTTATCGCCATCAACGTAAAAATCAAGAATGGTGTTATAGAATTTTTTAATCTGCTTGGCAGAACCTTCCTCAAAAAGGCGCACCATACGCGGAATCAAATGTTCACCAAAAAAATTAAGATACAAAAAGTTGCCGTAATGTGCAACGTGAGCTTTATATTCTTCCTTAAGTGCGGGGAAAATATCAAGCATCTTTTTGGCTAATGCGTTTATGTTGATTTCACTTCCCTTTTGCGCTGTGGGAAGGTCAACAATGCTGTTAACAGCGCTTTTTTGCGCTTTTATGCCTAATTCTTTTCTTAAAGCGTCAGAAAAGTCAATACCAACGGCCACAGCATCTTTGGCAGTCTGGTTATCATCAAAAAGCCACGCGCTTATTTGCTTGTATCCACCTATTTCATCGCCGTCAACGTCGGCAACAGCAATTGTATACAGTTTAGTTTCTTCGCTGCGTTCAATTTTAACCGACTTTTTGTCATTTTTAAGGTAATTATCTTCTACCTTAAGACCGGCTTCTTTAATAATATCCTGCATTTCTGCAAGGACATGATCTAAATATTTGTTTTCCAAAGAAATTCACATCCAAATAATATATTTGTTTTATTATACTACATATTTTCTGTTTTGTCATCAAAAATTTATTGTAAATATAAAAATGTTATTGTATAATATAATCTATTAAGATTAGGAGCTGTTTTATGAATCTTGCAGACGTTAAAACAATTGAAGCAATACTTAAACCCGCGGGATTTGACTTTAAAAAGTCACTGGGACAGAATTTTCTTATAAATGAAGATGTTTGTCCTGCTATGGCAAAAGCCGCTTGTGATGAAAATACAGGCGTGTTGGAGATAGGCCCCGGTATTGGTGTATTAACGGTTGAGCTTTCTAAAGTTGCGAAACGTGTTGTTGCAATTGAGCTTGATGAACGTTTGCGTAAAATTTTGCCTGTTACTCTTGCCGACTGTAATAACGTTGAAGTCATTTTCGGTGATGCAATGAAGCTTGATTTAAAAAGTATTATTGCCGAAAAATTCAGTGACTGCGAAAAGGTGTGTGTGTGCGCTAATCTTCCCTATTATATCACTTCCCCAATTATTATGATGCTGCTTGAAAGCAAATTGCCTATTGAAAACGTTACCGTTATGGTACAAAAGGAAGCGGCTGAACGTTTGTGCGCAGAAGTTGGCTCACGTGAATCGGGCGCAATTACGGTGGCTGTAAATTATTACGCCGAGCCGGAAATTTTATTCGAGGTTGACCGATTCAGCTTTATGCCGCCACCAAAAGTGGATTCATCCGTTATAAAGCTAAACGTCAGAAAAACACCGCCCATAAATCTTAATGACGAAAAAGCATTTTTCTCACTTATTAAAGCCGCGTTTGCTCAAAGAAGAAAAACTCTTGTTAACACTGTTTCAAATACAACAGGAATTAGTAAGGATGATTTAAGACAAGCTTTAGAAGAATTAGGTCTTTCCCCAACAGTCCGCAGTGAACAATTAACACTTGACGAGCTTGCCGCCCTTTCTAATAAGCTTAATCCCTAAAATCAAAGACCAACTGATTTGTAATCAGTTGGTCTTTTTAATTAGCTTAAAAATTCATTTGCTTTAGTCAGTAAATCAACGTTATTTTTGTGTTTGAAAAGCTTTAATGCATCATCAAAGGTGAAAAGTCCGGCGCCTTTAAGCTCTTCTGCCTGAATAGAAATTTCTTGATTATTATATTCACCAAGAAAATATACAACCTGTTTTTGAACGTCGACCGACGGGATATAATATTCGGTTGTTTCTCTGAAGCCGTCAATGATTTGCGGTTTTATACCAACCTCTTCATAAACTTCGCGAAGAGCGGTTTCAAGCTCTGTTTCACCTGCTTCAACGTGCCCTTTAGGAAAACCATAATCACCGGTTATTGATTCAATGATAAGATATTTTATTTGTTCTCCAGTGCGGGTGAAAATAATTACACCGCATGATTTTTCGTACGTCATATTAATCACCTATTGTTATGGTTTTACCAAGACTAAATGAATAAATTACCTTTTCTTTAACAGGCTTATTGAATATTTTTTCGGCCGCCAAAGCATAAATTGATAGCTGCATACCATAGGCTTCTGCTAAAACAGAAGGCTCGTCTACCCTGTCGGTTTTAAAATCAAGAATTACTATTCCGTCGTTTTCAATAAAGCAAACGTCGACAGCACCTTGAATTATAATTTCTTCACTGCTAAACCTTTTGTCAAGGGTCGGGTCAACCATAGTGGCAGGAACCTCGGTCAAAAAGCGCATTTCTCGTTTTACAAGCTCGGCATTTTTAATGCGATTAAAAATATCACTTTTAAAGAACTGTTCTAATGCATTGCGGTCAATTGAATTATATTCGTTTTCGCTTATATATTGCCATTCATAAAGTCGTTCGATTTCTTCATCTATTTCGTCACATTTTGCAAAATCAAAATATTGCATTACGCGGTGCATTGCAGTACCGCGGTCGGTTGCAGTCATACCGCCCTTGCTCATAAACGAAGGCCTTTGCGTAAATGCAAATTTATCACTTTCGGCTTTGTTTGCAAGCGCAGAAACCGATGTTTTTGAACGAACGCGCAATATGTCAGAAAAGGGATAAACAAATTCAGCATTGCTGCGCATTTTTTCTGATAAAGAAGTGTTGGGGTTACCAATTTCACTGCTTTTGGAAAAAGGTTTTTCTAAAAGCTCGGCACCGTCAACAATATTTACAATAAGCTTTGATGCGTTGTCACTTACGTTGAAGGAATATTCTTCTGACCGCAGATCTTTTCCGTCCTTATGGAGCATAACGGCAGGCATTAACCAGTCAGCATAGGACCGTGTACGCTTAAAGTGTGAGGCAGTAATTTTACTGTCGTATATTACAAGTCGGTTATTGTACTTTTCCAGTGCGGTTTCAAGACTGTCAAAGGCTGAAACTATAAGCATTTTGTCCTGCGTACGGGTCATTGCAACGTAAAGTAAGCGCATTTCCTCTTCGAGCGATTTACTGTTTACAGAATCAAGAATAACCTCACGCGAAACGGTTGAAAGCGGCATTTTTTCTGTTTCATCATAATACTTAAAGCCAATGCCGTAATCAATATTGTAATTAACGCGCTGTTTTGATTCCATATCGTTAAAGGAAGAAGCAGTGCCTGCAATAATGCACACCGGGAACTGAAGACCCTTAGAGCCGTGAATGGTCATTATTTTAACCGCATTGTTTGCGGAATTGCCTGTTGCGGTTTTCAGTCCTGCATCAGATAGATTATAGATATATTCCACAAAGCGGCTTAAGCTGTTTGAATTTGAACTAATAAACTGAGCGGCATATTCAACAAGCATTAAAAGATTGTTTTTGCGCTTTTCACCGTTATTAAAGGCCGAGATTATATTTAAAAATTCAGTTTCGGTTAACAAATACGAAATAAGGTCCGGCAAGGTAAGGGTTACGGCAAGAGTGCGGTAACGGTCAATGTCCTTCATAAAATTATTTGCTTTTTCATCACCGTTTTTGGCGGCTTTTATCATTGCCGAATATAGTGTTGAATATTTACTTTCGGCTCTGATAACTGCAAGCTCGTCGGGAGAAAATGCAAATATCGGTGAAATCAATACCGTAAGTAATTCGACGTCTGAATCGGGGTTATCAATTACCTTTAGTAATGAAAGCATTGTTGAAATTTCACGGTTTTCCGCAAATGCATCAAGTGAAATGTCAACAGGTATTCCCTGCGCGGTAAGCTCATTAATGATTATATTTGCGTTAGTAAGACTGCGCATAAGAATGGTGAAGTCACCGTATTTTGCATTGCGAAGCTTGTCCTTATCTTCACGTATAACTGCGCCGCTTGACATAATTCTTCTGATATAATCACCGATATAACGCGCTTCAAGTATCCACTTTTTATCATCTGCATTTTTGCAATCAATAATGCCGTATTCAACGGGGATTTCATCAACCTCGGGATATTCGGCGCGTGGGTCAAGGCTTTCTTCTTCATCGTAAACCAGTCTGCCTGTTTCTTTGGTCATAAACATTTCAAAGAAATAGTTTATAAAATTACACACGCTGTCTTTTGTGCGGAAATTCTGCGCAAGAATAATTTTTTTTGCATTATTTTCATCGGCCGTGTCAATAGGCATATAAACGTCTTTTTTGTTCAAAAAGTTGTTTGGATTAGCACCGCGGAAGCCGTAAATGCTTTGCTTTACGTCGCCTACGATAAAAAGCTTTTCAGCACTGTTTGAAAGCGCATAGAAAAGACTGTCCTGCAAATCGTTAGTGTCCTGATATTCGTCAACCATAACCTCTGCATACTGTTCAGCAATTTCCTTTGCATAAGCGGTCGGAATTATATTGCCGTCATCATCTCGCTCGCATAGAAGCTTATGCGCTAAATGTTCAATGTTATGGAATGTAAAAACGTTCTGACGGTTATATTCATCGAATACTTCTTTTTCAAATTCGTGCAAAATTTTAACGAGAAGCTTTAAAGGCTCTTGCATGCGTGTAAATTGTTCGGAAATAAATTCGGTGTCACCGTAAAAGAAACGTTTAAGCTTTTCAAGGGCCTTGTCATTATAAAATTTTAATACGTCCTTTAATGCTAAAACCTCAGGTAATTGACCGCAACCTTTTTTGGCGCGCGGTAATGCCGGCAGCTGGAAGGTAAAAAGATAACTATAAAAATCATCCCAGTCATTCGATTCGGCCATGTCATATAATTCTGCCAATTTTTCAGCAAAGACTTCAAGTGTCGGCAGATAATGATCGGCAATAGTAGGATTTTGCGCAATTATGTCAATTATGCTTGAAAGCATTTCCTGCATTGTTTTAACGGTTGAAACTGCATATTTCATTGCATAGTCATAAAAGTAGCAGTTTGAATCAAATTTGCCGTTATTGTAATGATTTACAAGTGAATCATACCACGAATCGGGATATGGAAGCTGTCTTGAGATTGAATAAAGGTCGAGTATTGTATCTGCGAGATTGCTTTCGCTGTATTCACCGCCAACCAGATCGGCAAGCTGTGAAAGGGTTTTGTTTCCTTCATCAATGTAACGCTTTAAAATAGAATAAACTATTTTCTGATTAATTTCGTTTAAAGATACGTCATCACTTATTTTAAAATCGGGCGAAATATTAAGCTTGTCAAAGTTTTCGCGTACAAGATCAATACAAAATGAGTCAATTGTGCAAATCTTTGCGTTGCCCAGTAAATGTTTTTGCTCCATAAGTGAAGGGTCATTTGGTCTTTCAAGACACACTTCGTTAATTCTTTTTTCAATTCTGGAACGCATTTCGGCGGCGGCAGCATTTGTAAAGGTAACGATTAATAATTCATCGGCTTTCACTTTACTGTTTTCATCGGTTAAAAGATTGATTACCCTTTCAACCAAAACTGCAGTTTTACCAGATCCTGCTGCGGCGGAAACAAGTATATTTCCTTTTTTAACAATAGCAAGCTCTTGTTGTGGGGTTGGTTCAAACGCCATTCTCTTCCGCCTCCTTAATTTTGTCAAATACCTCACCTGCTTTAAGTGCTGGAACCTTATCAGCGATGCGGTTTTCAATGTTGCAAACGTTTTTAAAGTCACAATATTTGCAGGCTTCTGACTCGCGTCCGTCAAGCGGAGCAACAGAAATATCACCGCTAGAAATGAGATTACCTGTTTTTCGCATAACCGCTTCGATATGGTCAAATATCTTTGTAAAGCCGTCAGCATCAATAAATGATGTAAGGGTTTTGTTGATATCACCGTTTTTTGTTAAAGAAATTGAAGGCACAAATTCACCTTTGTTTTCTTTTTCCATAGCTTTATGAAGCTCAACGTCACCTTTTATAAGACCGTTCATTGCAAGACCGTTGTCATTTATATCACGTTTTGCAGGCATATATAAAATTGCCGCGGCCTTTTCATCACCAAGTCCTTGTCCGCGAATGATGGCGTATAAATATATAAGCATTTGCATATTAAGACCATAAAGTATATCGGGCAATTTAAAGGTCTTTGTGCCCGTTTTATAGTCAACAATGCGGATATAACCCTTATATTCATCAACACGGTCAATGCTGCCGTTAATATTAATTTCACCGTTATCATAAGGGAATTTTACAGAAATACCGTCATCAAACCCAATTTTAAATTCGCAGGCAACGGGTTTAAATTCGCTTTGTCTGAAATCTGCGGCAATGTGGCACACAACTTCCTTTAGTGAACGAGAAATTCTTCCGATTATAAAGTCAGCCTTAGCATCTCTGACCTGTGAAAAGCCTTTGATTTTTGAAAGATAATCTTCAATATAAAAATCAGTAAGGTCACAAAGTTGGTCATCAGTTAATGTAATGATATTATCCTTATACTTTTCAATAATACACTCCAAAACATAATGGGCAATGTTACCGCGCTGTAAAACGTTAAATTCGGCAGCCTGCAAGCGTTCGGCCTTAAGACCGTATTTGCAGAAATAAGAAAATTTGCAACGGTTTACAGTATCGATTTTGGTGGCTGATAAATTTATTGTTTTACCAAAAAGCTTTTCGGCATTTTCGGGTCTTATGCTTGTAAGATTTAACTCGGTACACTTTTTAACGTTACCGAATTTTTCATCATCGTTAAACGCATAAAGAAGAGTTTCGTTATTTTCAGTATCAAGATATCTTTTACAGTATTCTGAAAAAACAGCGGCCTTTGTTTCGGGTAGATTTTCCTCATTTATTGTAGATAAAGGCTCAACTGTTTGTTTGGCTTTAAGGTTATTGATAATAGAAACAACAAAGGGTGACGGCTGAAGCTCCTCCCCTTTCAAATTTTTAGAAGCATAGCTTATAAATAAGCGCTCGCTCGCACAGGTGAGGTTTGCGTAAACAAGATAATCTTCATCAATTGCGGCAGTTACCGCATTGTCAGAAATTTTAACGTCATAAGTATTTAAAAGCTTACGCTCGTGAACAGAAAGCAAACCTTGGGACGATGCAGTTTGCGGGAATACACCTTGATTCGCACCCAGAATAAATGCAACCTTAGGACGTGCAGGCTGTATGCGGTCGGCAGAGCCGAAGCATACTTCATCAAGGAATTGTGGTATTACACCAACCGTTTCAATTGATAATGCAAGTGAAAGTGCTTCGTGAAATTCTGATTTTGAAACGGTTTTATCACCAAAGCAGTTTACAATACCGTCTAAAACAGCCATAAAACGCTCGTACCCTTGTTTTAAAACGTCGGGCGTGATATCACAGTTTATTTCTTCAAAACGCTTACAAAGTGTTTTAAGAGAATTTTTAGCGTTGCACTTTTCGATAAGATTTACGATTGCAACGGCCATTTTAGCAGAGCTTCCGCCAAATTCAGACTTAAAATCCAAAATGGGTTTAATCGCTTCAACTCTTAAGCGGTTAATATCCTTTAAAAAGGCGTATTCCTTTTCGGTCATTTCCTGAATACCGAAACCGCGGGGGTCCATTTCCCATTCTTCATTCCAGGTGTCCCCTTGAATATTCCATAAAAATGCATAATTTTCAAGGCGGGAAATTTCATCAGTCGAAAGACTAGAAAAACCACATTTGTGGAAGCGAAGAATGTTTTCGGTTGAAAGGTCAAGCGCTGAAATAGCCGCATCGGCAACAAATGCAAAGGGTAAGGAATTAAGCCCAATTCTCTTGTCCCAGAAACAAGCAATATCATTTTTCTTGCAGGCATATTCAATTGCTTGCTGATAACGTTCGGTATCGCGCGTAATGATAACAAAATCTTTAAAGCGATAACCTTCTTCGCGAACTAAACGGCGGATATTTCTTGCAACAAAATCAGCTTCATCAAAAATTGTATCGGCCTTACATACGGTAATTGTATCCGATAAATTTTCATCAGATTTTTGACCCGCCATAAGTCTTTCAAGGTGACAAAGCTTTTCGTTTGTAAAATAACTTTTTTGAAGAAGTATTGGTTCTTCAATATTTATATAATTTTTTTGTGAAATTTCAGTTATACGGTCAATGTTTTTGCGCAAATTTGTGTAAATATCAAATTCACATACGTTTTCGGTATCTTTATTAATAGCAAAATATAGGTCATCGGCTTGTTGCATAATACGGTCAATAATTTTAAATTGTTGACCGGTAAATGCCTTAAATGAATCAAAAAACACAGTTTTGTTTTTGAAATATTCAATTTTTTCAAGGTCGCGATATACCTTTGTAAGCTTGTCTACGGGGTCAATATATTTTTCGCCCAACAAAGCGTCAAAGTTTTCATATATTAAGGCAATATCATAAAGCTTATTTTTAAGGGTGACTTTGGCTGATTTTTCGGCCGCTCTTCTTATTTCTTCGGCAGAAATTGCATTAACCTTAAATTCACCGATAACGTCAAGAATTGTTTTTGAAAAATTAAGCGAATGTGAATATTTACTCCATACAATAAGCTCTTTTTCAATGGAAGACAGAACCCTGTTCATTAAAATAATTTTGTCATAGTCTGACAAAAGCTTACCGCAAATACCACCTGCGGTGTCTGAAATTTCATCATAAAGTCTTGTAAAGCTTAAAACTTCTACTTTAGCGGCGGCACTGTCCCCCAAAAGCTTTAAAACTGAGCGTTCAGTCTGGAATGAAAATTGCTCGGGCACAATTAAAACAACCTGTTTATTCAGGTCAATGCTTTCTTTAACAAGCTCTAAAACCTTGGTTGTTTTACCGCTTGAAGGTAAACCAAAAATAAATTTAAGCAAAGCTTTTCTCCCCTTTCGAAATAAGTATAACAATATATGTGTCCCCAATTTGTCACATAAGAATGAAAATGTTTAATAATAATGTAAGAATTACCGAAGGTAGACCTAAAACTGTTGCAGATATAACCGTAAATGGATTTAGTGTAATGATAAGACCTGTAATTTTTCGAGTTAAGTAAAGTATCAAAAGTAATGTGGTGCCGACAAAAGCATTAAAGAAAATAAAACTTAAAGGTTTACGGCTTTTGAAGGCTAAAATTAATGTTAAAAGAAAAATTGTTGATAACAAAATAATTAATGTATATTTTAAAAAAGTCATAAAATCACCCAATATAAGTGTAATGGTGTTATGACAAAATAATGTATTAAATTTTAAAATGCCGCCCCGAAAAAGGGGCGGCTGAATTATTATTCAATTAATTGTGATGCTTCTTCCTCGTTTACGATGGTTACTTCATCAAAATCAAAATCATCTTCAATATACCCAACGTCTTTGTCGGTTAATTTTCTGATAATAGAAATTATTAAGAAAACAATTAAAGCAATAACACAAATTGCGGCAACAAGCATTGCAATGAGTAAAATTTTACCATTGGTTGAAAGAGATGCAAAACGTGTTACAAAATTATCTTTAGCAGGGGCATCTTTTTTGGGAGCGTCAACTAAGTGTATGTCGGGATAACGCTGAATGGTGTTTTCCTTGCTGTCGTATCTATAAAGCCCGAAATTACCGTTTGCATAGCAGTAAACGTAAGAAAAATCAGACATTTGAGAATTTGAATCAAGATAAACCTTTACAGAATAATTACCGATTTGGCTATATGTTGAATAATAATCCCCCGGCATTGCCATATCATTCGGAAAATCTTCAAAAATGTAAAGCTTACCGTTGAACGTCTGATGCTTAAGCGCTTCAAAGGTCTTAAGCTGATCGTTATAAATATAAGGTGCAATTTCGGTTGCGCCTGCTTCTTTTAAATAATAAACCGTGTAAACGTTGTCTTCATCACGTAATACGGGAACCTGTGAACCATTCCAGTCGGCAGAGGATAGTGTAAAGCCCTGAAGATAAGACATTTCGGGAATTGTTGTTACAATTTCATAATTTTTACCCGAAATAACGGTTTCAAGCGGATTATCGGGCGTAGGCTCAACGGGGGTTTCTTCTGCGCCTTGTTCCCTTCTTGTAATAATAACTGTATAAATTTTTTGACTGCCGTTTTGTGCCGTAACGGTAATTTTAAAGGTATTTGCACCAACGTTAAGCGGTGAATTGGGTGTAACACCTGTTACGGTTGCCTTGGCATCACTTGTTTTGGTGTAGAAAGTAATTTTATCGGTTTCGTAAGGCACACTTGCAGTGTATTTGGTGCGGGTTGTTGTAAGCTTTTCAGAAATTGCACCTGAGCTTAAAGTTAATGAAGAAAGGTTGGCATTAGCGGGTAATTCAACATCTTTTACTGTTACGCTGACGCTTGCACCGGGAAAAGGTGTATCATTTATGCCGTCAGAAGAATAAAAAGAGTCGGTAAGACTTACGTTACACAAACCCACCTTAATGCTTTTGAATGTATAACTGAATGAAACTGTTTTTTCACCGGATAAGGCATTTGCGTCGTGAATTACACCCGCTTTGCCTTCATAGCTTAAAAAGTTTGCATCGTAATTTAGCTTATAGTCATAAGCGTACATAGGTTTATCAGTTGTAAATTTAATAGTAACAGTTACAGAATCACCAATAGTTACGGTATTAGAACTAAGAATAATAACTGAATTGTCTGCAGCTGATGCGGGAAACACAAAAACAGAAGTTAACAAAATCAGCGCGATGAGAAAAGAAATTATTTTTTTCATAAGAACATCCTTTATTTTATTTCAACAATTCCAAGCATGTGAAGTCTGATGGCGGCTAAATCACTAACCGAAATTTTACCGTCCAAATTTGTATCTGCTGCGGTTATATTATCATTGCTTAAAAAAGAAATTTCAAGTATGTGCAATCTTATTGCAGCAAGGTCACTAACAGTAATTACGCCATCACCATTAGCATCACCTTTTTTAACTATAGGCTGTGGAGGTGGTGTGATATCGTCAGGGTTATCATCCCCGCCGTCACTACCCGGATTATCGGGGTCAGGTGTAGTGCCGCCACCCGGATTGTCGGGATTATCGGGGTCGGGTGTTTCTCCCCCTTCGCCACCGTCACCGCTTGGGGGTGGTGTTGTCGGTCTTTCGGTTATAACGGTTAAAACACAATCATTAAGCGCGTTAACGTTTATGATATAGTTGTTTATATATCCTGTTGCAGATTTTACGGTTAATGTAACCGCGTTATCGCCTGCAGTCAGATTATAGGTCATAGGACTAATAATCTCAGCCGTTTCGGGCTTTTCAACGTAAACACTTGTGTCAGCGCTCACTTGTAACGAATAATTATAAACGTAACGTGAAAAAGAAGGTGTAAGACCTACAACTTCAATTGTGTTAAAGTAGTAGTTGTTCATATTCATATTCTTTGCAGGAATAGATAAAGGTGTTTCGGGCAAAGAATTGTTTTTATAAACGGGTATTCTGAACGTAAGATAAGTTGTGAAATTAGTCGAATAACGATTTCTTAAAATTGCCGCAGATGAAACCTGGTCGGCAACGTTCTGAGCATATTGATGATAAATTTTAGAAGGATTTAAAATGTTGTAATTTTTATAAAAATAAGTATCTTGATTATAATACGGGTTATTAGGACTGCTGTTAACGTAACCGTCTGAGTATTTTTTTGCACCGCCAATAATTGCGGCAGAACGGGTTGTCCACCCCGCGTTATAAGCATAAGCCGCACCGTTTTGAATCTTGTCGGCTTCGGTAGTGCCGCTTACACCAAAGTTAAAGTAATTATAAACCATAACCTTGCTGCCGTCAGACAATTGATATTCAACACCGTGTGCAAAGCTTGAGCCGTTTGTCCCTTGCTCCTGAATAATGATTGAAGCTAAGATATAAGGGTTAATGCCTGCTTGTCTTGCGGCTTCCATTATAACTGCGGCAAAGTCACCGCCGTAAGTCGGGTCATTAGGGTCGTTATAATTATTTTCCATAAAACGGCCCTTTAAAAGCTCACGAACACCCGCAATTGATTGTGTTTTTTCATCATAGCTTTGCTTCATAAAAATGTAAGCATCGTTAGCATTTAAAAAATTGCGCGGGTCCATATAATATGCAATCACTTCACGCGAAGCGCCGTACCAACGGCCGTCGGTCACGGCATAAGCGCCGGTGTTCCAGTTATAAGCGCCGTTTTCCATTGAGCGCCATGAATAATACTGATTTTCGACAAGCTTATACGGGAAGATATTTTCAATTGCAATTGCTTCCTGATATGTAAGGTCAATGTTATCTGCAGTAAAAATCCAATTGGGATATTGCTGATGAAGTGCAGTTAAATATGAATGATAGCTTTCGGGAAATTCAGCAAGCTGTTCTTCAAAAGGCTTAACGGTGATTTCAGTGTCCTGATCAGGGGGTGTAATTGTGTGTGCGGTCACGGTAATCATATCTTCACGAACATAGCCTGTGATAATTCCCGTGGTTGTCTGATATTGAATGTTGTACCAGACGTAAAACTGTTGTGTGGCAGGGTTAACGTTATTGTTAACGTCGTTTTTTGTTCCTAAAACACTGACAGCTGTGCCGTCTGATAAGGTGGTGATCACTGTAATATTGCCCGTGCCTGCATCTGCACGAACCCTTACACCGATTTTATTTGCACCGGGTTCTGTAATAACACCGGTCATTATTGTAATGGTTTCGGCCGTATTTTCAGTATTTAAAGCTTCAGCGTTACCTTCAACTGCGGTGACGGTTGTAAGGCCTGCAGAAAACAGGATAAGCGAAGAAACAATAACTGAAATCAATTTTTTATACAACGGCACAACACCTCCAAAAAACAAAATTTTCACTTATATATTATATAATAAAATAAAGTAGATGTCAACGGCATATAGGGTGATTGACATATTTTTAAGACAAAAGTTTACAATATTTTCATATTTACAATTTGTTAAAAAATTTGTTAAGATATGTTAAATTATTTTTCATAAAATTTGTGTAGGTGATGCTATGCTTCAATATGTATTCAAGCGGTATGAAAAGAAATATAAGCTGACTAAACAGCAATTCATTACGATACTTTCGGAAATTGAACCTTATGTTATAAACGATAAATACGGTTTTACGAGAATTAACAGTTTATATTTTGATACGCCGCAAAAAATAATTATACGCAATTCAATTGAAAAGCCTGTTTATAAAGAAAAACTGCGACTGCGGTGTTACAACACTTGTACTATGGACGGTGCCACCTTTACAGAAATTAAGAAAAAATATAAGGGTGTCGTATATAAACGCAGAATTAAAACAGATTATGATACAGCTTATAAATATCTGATGAATATAAATGATGATATTCCCTTTTCACAGATTAAAAATGAAATTGATTATTTTAAAATGCATTATAGCGGTCTTGAGCCGTCAATGTGCATTTTTTATGACCGCAATGCATTTTACGATAAGAACGACCCAAACGTTCGCATCACCTTTGATAATAATCTTTTATACCGTGATTACGACCTTGATTTAACTAAGGGAATATACGGTGAAAAAATAATTGATGAAGATATTTACATAATGGAAATTAAAACACTTGGTGCAATGCCGTTGTGGCTTTGCGAAATATTGGATAAATACAGCATTTACCCCACTTCGTTTTCAAAATACGGAAACGCTTATTTAAAAACGTTAAAGCTTTAAGGAGAATGAAAAATGGACTTCTTGTTTAATTCGGTTATTACTAATTCACTTACACTGAAATCTTTTTTTATATGCTCGGCAGTATCATTGGTGCTTGGCTGCTTGCTTGCCCTTGCACATAGCTTCAAGGGTCGCACAACAACAAGTTTTGCGGTTACTGTTGCTTTAATTCCTATTATTGTTCAAACGATAATTATGCTT
Organism: Acutalibacteraceae bacterium; assembly: GCA_045580625.1. Taxonomy (GTDB): domain Bacteria; phylum Bacillota; class Clostridia; order Oscillospirales; family Acutalibacteraceae; genus UBA737. The sequence continues at coordinate 15,838 of JAZNOE010000062.1, forward strand.
GTAAACGGTAACCTCGGCACAGGTATTGCGGTAGCAGGTGCCTTTTCGCTAGTACGTTTTCGTTCTGTCCCGGGTTCAGCTAAAGAAATTCTTTCAATCTTTATGGCAATGACTGCAGGGCTGGCAACGGGTGTCGGTTACGTCGGTGTTGCGGCCATATTTACACTTGCGGCAATTTTAATGGCAATAATCTATGAAAAATTACAGCTTGGTAGTTCTCAAAGAAAATACCGTGAAATGAAAATAACAATACCCGAAAGTCTTAATTACACCGAAGCGTTTAATGATATTTTCGAAAAGTATACCGTAAATGCAACACTTAAAAACGTAAAAACAACAAATATGGGCTCGCTTTATAAATTAAATTATGATTTGCAATTTAAAAACGGTGTAAACGAACGTGATTTCATTGATGAATTACGCACTAGAAACGGTAATCTTGAAATTATGCTTAATTTTGCACCAACTGCCGCACAGGAGCTGTGATTTTATGAAAAAATTGTTAGTAATATTTTTATGTCTTGTTCTTACCCTTTCGTTTACTGCTTGCACTAAACAAGAAAAAGAAAACTTAAGTGGTGGCGCACAAGAAAAAAGTGACGTTAATATTAAAAACATCGACCTTGAGTTTACCGATAATGACCGTGATGCAACCTATGAAAATGCGGTTGAAGTTAAAGAACGGAAAACTTTCACAATAAAAGATGGCAAAACCTATGTTTTTAAAGGTGAATATAAGCAAATTATTGTTGATAGTGGTACAAATGATAAGCCAAAAATTGTTTTAAACGGCGCAACAATTAAGTCTGATGAAGGACCTGCTATCTATATTAAAAATGCCGATAAGGTTTTTATAACCGCTTTAGAAGGCACAAAAAATACATTGTCGGATTCTGAAAATTATCCCGAAAGCTATGATAATGCTGACGCTGTTATCTTCAGTAAGGATGACCTTACCATAAACGGTAGTGGTGAGCTTAATATAAACGGTAATTATAAGTGCGGTATTGCGTCTAAAGATGATTTAGTAATATGCGATACAAAGATTACCGTTACTTCAAAAGGCGCGGCTGTTGAAGGCAAAGATTGTGTTAAAATTTGTAATGCCGATATTGATATAAATGCGCAGACCGATGGTATAAAGGCAACAAATGAAGAAGATATAAATCTTGGTTACGTTTATATAGTGTCGGGCAGTTTTAAACTGAATACAACAAAAGATGCTTTTCAGGCGGCATCTTCCCTGCTGATTGATAATGGTACGTTTAACATTGCAACAGGCGGCGGGTCACAAAATTCAAGTGATAAAAATGATGGCGGTTGGGGCCGTTGGGGCGGAAATTATTCTGACACAACAACCACTTCATCATCTGCTAAAGCTTTAAAAGCCACTTCGCTTATAAAAGTAAATAACGGTAATTTTGTAATTGATTCATCTGATGATGCAATACATTCAAATAACGACGTTGAAATTAGTAACGGCAGCTTCGATATATCTTCGGGAGATGACGGAATTCATGCTGATGATTCACTTATAGTAAACGGCGGCGAATTTGAAATTAAAAAATCTTATGAAGGTATGGAAGCAACTGTTATAACCGTAAACGGCGGTAAAATTAATCTTGTTGCAAGTGATGACGGTTTTAACGCTGCGGGCGGTAACGATGGGTCTTCAATGGGTGGACGCCCGGGTCAAAACCCGTTTGAAAGCGATGCTTCGGCATCAATTAATATAACAAACGGTGAAATTACAATTGATGCATCAGGCGACGGAATTGACTCAAACGGAAGTGTTACAATCAGCGGTGGCATAACCTATGTTAACGGGCCCACAAACAGCGGTAACGGTGCATTTGACTATGGCGCAAGCGCGGTTATAAATGGCGGTAAAATTGTTTTAGTCGGTGCTTCGGGTATGGCACAGGGATTTTCACAAAATTCAACACAGCCTTCAATTTTCTACAACCTTTCTTCTTCGTATCAAGGCGGTACAAAGGTCATGGTTTGTGATAAAAACGGTAAAGAATTGTTTGGCTTCACAGCAACAAAACAGTTTAACAGTGTGGTTATCAGCTGTGACGGTTTATCGGTAGGTAATGATTATATTTTAAAAATTGGTGACGATAGTTTTGATATTTCACTCACATCAGTCATCTACTCAAACGGCTCATCCGGTATGGGCGGCGGAATGGGTAGACCCGATGGCGGTATGGGTGGTCCCGGTGGTATGAAGCCCGGCAGACCGTGGTAAAAAATAAAGGCGTATGCTCTATTGCATACGCCTTAACTTTTTTATAATTTTCTTGCTTCAATGTAAAAACGCTTATCAGCCGCATGACCCATTGAAAAGGTTTTGCGAGGTAAAGCGCCGTCTTGCTTAATAGCATCAAAAAGCTCACTCTTTTGCATACCGTCAAATATAAAGCCGACGGTATTTTTACCCTTTGCAAGTGAATAAACAACCTCTTCACCGTGGATATAATCGGTTTCACCTTGTGGATTTTCATCAAGATATTTTTGAAGTGTTGCAACGGCCAATTTGCCTGTGGGCTTAATGGAAATTTCGCGTTTAATATCACCGTAAACGCAGGTGAATTTCTGTGCGTCACTACCAAAATATTCCCCACCCGATTTATTGATAAAATCGTTCACAAGCTTTTCGGGGTCAACACCGAAAATTACACGGTAAATCGGTTCAAATTGTAAAGATGCATCGTGGATGTTTACAACCTCAACTAAAGCATAGCGTGAAGCGTCAGTTTTATTAATTGCATAACATTCCTTTGCGGTAGCAAGTGAATGGTTGCCGTCCCCTACTGCGAAAAGCATTTTATCATCGGTATTTTCAATTAACGCTTCAAGAGATGACTGAATTTTTTCGGCATCCATACCCTTTATAGCATACCCTTTAATGCTACCACTGTTTTGCATAAGCTCAAAATCGTAAAGCTTTTCAAATGAATCGGTTTTGTTTGTTAACGGTTCAATTACAGTTTCGTTTTTATCATCAATTAAAAGCATAATATGCGGCATTTCAAGGGGTGCATCACGGCGGATTTCCACACGGGGCGGGATTCTTTCCAAAACTGTGGCTTCGGTCGCACGGATAAGTGCCTTCTCACCCTTTTTGTAAGAATAATCGTCAAGGTCGATAAGACCCACAATACCGCGTCTTATTTGACCGTTTTGAAGGGTTCTTTCTATGTAAACAAAAGTATCTTCAATTTCATTAAAAACGCCTTCAGACAAGTATTTATGCATATTTTCGTTAATGCTTTTAACCTTTGTGCTGTTATCATCAGAAAGATAAACTTCAGGTAAAATAATATTAAGTGCCGAAGGTGTATTTTTGGTAATTTCTTCAACCTTTTGCCAATATTCAGGTTCAGATGTGTATTGGTCACAAGCAACTACCGACCATTTTTCAAAATTGTCTTTCGGCAATAAAATATTTGCAGGAAAAAAGTGTTTTTTCATAAAAGTCACCTCAAAATTTTTGCAGTCACCTAAGTGACTGCATCATTTTATTTATAATAAGAAATTTCAACCGCAGTTACGTTATCGTTCACAAGATCAACAAATATACGTATTTTGTTGCGGCGGTCAGACTTTTGAATAAAGTAATCAAAATAATAAGCGTCATCAGTTATTGCATAAAAATGCGACGGTGTGCCAAGCAAGGTTATAACGTCATTAATTGTTGAAAAATTATCAACGCCATTAACGTTAAAATGAATAATATTTCTTGTATTATGATTATTATCTAAACGAATTTTTGCAATTTTGCATTTATTAAGTCGTTTTGAAGTGTTGGAAGAATTATAAAACAGTGCTGTGAAAGATGAATTTGCATCTGCAAATTTTAAAGTTACGGTTTCTTTTGCAAATATATAAGAATTTGCATCATATTCACTTCCCTGCTGAATTACAAAGTCACTTTTTGCAAGCTCATCAAGTGTTGTAGGCACGTTTAGTTTTTTATCGTTATAAGTAACGTTAAATTTAAACTTTTTGCCAAGGTAAATGTTTGAATAATTTTCTTCGTCAAAAAGGCTTATGTCAAAATAGTTCGCCATTTTTTTATCAAGCGTAATTATATCAGGTAACTCGTTATAAGATGATTTGCTATCGGTATTTTCGGGTGATGACTGATAAGAATCATCGTTTGGGATTGCAGTGCAACAAGCCAAACCCAACACCATTAAAATTGATAAAGTCAGGGCTAAAAAATTTTTAAATTTCATTTATATAACTCCAAAAAAATATTATAATTATATTTTATTAAACTAAAGCGCAAAAGTCAACCTTCTTTAAGGTTTTTGTCTAAAAATTCACTTGTTTTAGAAATTACTCTATCTGTCTCAACAAGATAACTTAAGCCGTGGTCGGCTTCCTTAACAAAAATCGAACTGCCGTATTCCCCCGCTGCCGCTAAGGCTTCACGGCTCATTTCTACAGGCACAAAATTATCTTTTTCACCGTGTATAAACATAATGGGTACTTTATTGTTTTTAAGCGCGTCAACAGTTGATTCATAAATTGAAAAATGGCCGAAAAGATGTGTCATTATATTTAAAAAAGGCATATAAAATTTTGCATTAATTTTAAAACGGTCATACCCTACTTTTCGTATAATTGCTTCGGGTGAAGTGAACCCACAGTCTGCAATTACACATTTAACGTTTTTGGGCAAGTTTCTATTTAAGGCAAATGCAACCGTACCGCCGCCCATCGAAACACCGCTTAGAACAATTGATTTCGGCGCATATCTGTTATTTATAAATTCCGCCCAGTCGCATACATCGTAAGATTCCTTTACCCCAAACGTAATTAATTTCCCTTCACTTTTGCCGTGACTTCGCTGATCAATAAGTAAAACATTAAAGCCGTAATCGTAATAAAATTTCAAAGCTCCGCTGAAATCGTGTTTGCCGTTTGAACGGTAGCCGTGCACTAAAATAATAGTTTTATCGGCGTTGTGAGTATAATATCTTGCATATAATTTAAGGCCGTCAAATGATAAAATCGACACTTCTTCAAAAGGCTGATTATCAATAAAATCAATGCCAGGGCGCAGTTGTTGAAGGTATGGCTTTAAGTAAGCAGAAGTTTCAATATCACCCAAAGTTGCATCATTTTTTCTGACAAAAGCCATATTAAAAAATATAAACAAAAGAGAAATGAAGAAAATTATAAAAATAAGTAAAGAAATATAAATCCACATAAAATGTCACCTTATACTATAATACCACAAAACAGTAAAAAGTACACAATTTTTTAAAAAAGAAAACCGCAGTCAGAACTGCGGTTTTTCTTAAAAATTATTTTACTCTTGTATAGGTGGTTTCTTCACTATCGGTAGTGATTGTTAAAGTATCATCATCTGTAAATTTATAGGTTGTTTCAACAAAGGGGTTATCATCAAATTTTACAAGTAATGTTTCGTTTTCAAAACGATATTGAGCGATAAACGTGAACATATTGTCGTATTGTGCAATATATTCATTGATAAGCTCATCAAGTGTTCTTCCTTGCTCAGCTTCAAAATCGGTTTGTGTTTTCCCCTGTGCTGTTAATTCTTCTAAAATCGCTTGCTTGCATGCAACAAATAAAATATTGTGCATCTGCTGCTTGTCAACAGTTTCTATAATAGTTCCGCTTGTTGTAAATTCGGTATTTAAAGTGATATTCAAGGGCGCTTCAACGTTAATTCCGCTTTCTATTAAAACGGGAGCAATATCGGAAGTAGCGGTCCATTTGCCGATTACAAGCTCTGCCGGTGTCTTCTTTGCAGGTGCCGGTGGCGGAGTCGGTTTTTGCGGTTCAGATGAAGTATTATCGGTTTTGTCAGGTTCAGAAACAATACTGCTTGTATCGTCTATATTTTCTTTGCTTTCTTCACTGCTATTCTCTGAAGAAGTATCACTAACGTCTTCTGTTTGGGTGGGTTTTGAATTGTCATTGTCGGTTTTATTATCTTTTTTGTCGCACGCTGACAATGATAAAATTAAAAAGACCGATAAAACAACTGCCAAAAGCTTCTTAATTGTAAAAATCTTACTCATATTTTTCACTCTCCTAAGTTGTAAAAATATTTCACATATATTATAATTGAATATATTAAAAATGTCAAATTACAAGAAAATTACGATTTAGTTACCGAAAAATGACAACTCTACGGTAAGTTTGTTTATTTTTGGGGGTATATTCGGTATAATTTTTACGAAAGGAGCGCTGATTTTATGGACAGCAAAAAAATAGGTGGCTTTATTGCCGAAAGACGCAAAGAGTTAAATTTGACACAGTTAGAGCTCGCAAATCGTTTGAATATTACCGATCGTGCAATATCAAAATGGGAAAACGGTCGCGGTCTTCCCGATATATCGCTTATTAAACCATTATGTGATGAATTGGGAATAACAGTTAATGACCTTTTAAGCGGCGAAAAGCTTAAGGAAAACGATATTAAGGTTAAATCTGAAGAGAATATAATCAGCACACTTGAACATTCGAAGAAAAAACAAAAAGGTTATGTAAAAATAGCAATTGCAGCTATTATATTGGTACTTATTCCCATTGTATCATTGTTTTCAATGTTTATTATCGACCTAAACCGAATGAGAAATAATGAGCAGGTGGTTTTCAGCACGTGGGGTTTAAAATATTCTGCACCGATAGATTTAAGCAGTGAAAATATTGAAATTGCAATTAAAGAATATATGTCCGAAACCTATTCAAAGCGTTTTGAAGATGAAAAGTGTTTTGTTGCAAGTAATATTTATCTTATTGAAGAAACACTCGAAAAATCAGAATACGGTGTTTATGCCTGGATTTTGAGCGAAACGAATCGGTTAGATGAAAATGGAAATTTAGAGGAAGTGGGTGCTTTTTCTGTTCCATGCAAATTTATTGTGAAACGCGATGATAATAATTATAAAGTGTCAGACGTAATTATGCCGCGCGATGGCAGTTATTACCCCAAAGATATGAAACGTATCTTCCCTGCTTACGTTCGATATGAAATGGATCAGGTTCACGAAAATGGCACTGTAGACAGACTAATGCTTGATATTGATGAACAAATTAAATTATTTTATCATTTGGAAGAATAAAAATAAAAAACGACAGGTATTACCTGTCGTTTTTTATGGCGGAGTAGGAGAGACTTGAACTCTCGCACCGGGGTTTAGCCGGCCTACGCCCTTAGCAGGGGCGCCTCGTCACCAACTTGAGTACTACTCCAAATTGCTAAACACTTTTAAAAAATATTAAATTGTTATATCGAAGTTGTCTCCTCGGCCACGGCCCTCTTGCGGTGCCCGAAGACTCAATGCTACCGCATTTCGCTTTTCGACCGCTGCGCCATTTAATGCTCGCTTCATCTGCCACCGGCAGCGCTTACATTAAATGCCCGTCACCAACTTGAGTACTACTCCAAATTGCTAAACACTTTTAAAAAAATATTAAAAAAATGGCGGAGAGGAAGGGATTCGAACCCTTGTGGCTTGCGCCAAACGGTTTTCAAGACCGCCTCGTTATGACCGCTTCGATACCTCTCCGTGCGACTATGCTATTTTAACACAACTGTTTTAAAAAGTCAACCATTAATTTTAGAAAAAATCAGCAGGTCACTTCCCTGCTGATTTTTATATATTTAAAATTAAAACTGCCACGTTAAAATAAACGATAAGTGAAACAGCATCAACAATGGTTGTAATAAACGGGCTTGCCATAACAGCAGGGTCTGCGCCAAGCTTTTTGGCAATTATAGGTAAAACCGAGCCAACAACCTTTGCAACAATTATTGCAATGAATAATGTAATTGAAACAACTAAAATTTCTTCAATTTGGCGGCCGGGGTCGAAATTATGAAAAATAAGATAATCAATCAAATACATTTTTGCAAAGTTGACAACCGATAATGCCACACTGCAAACTAATGCAACACGAAGCTCTTTCCATATTACGCGGAAAATATCGGAAAATTCGATATCACCTAATGACAATGCGCGAATGACGGTAACTGATGACTGACTGCCACCGTTACCTGCAGTGTTCATAAGCATTGGAATAAAAGCAATAAGTGCAGGAACAAAGGTGAGCTTTTCTTCAAAGCTGGAAATAATCGCGCCTGTAAAGGTTGCAGAAATCATAAGGATTAATAACCAAAAAATACGTGATTTGAAGGTTGAAAATACACCTGTTTTAAGATACGGTTTATCAGTTGGTGAAATAGCGGCCATTTTTTCAATATCTTCTGTGGCGGCTTCCTGAATAACGTCAATTGCATCGTCTACCGTTACAATGCCTATAAGACGGTTTTCAGTATCGACTATCGGCAGTGCCATAAAGTCATACTTTTCAAAAAGGGCGGCAACGTCTTCTTTATGGTCCTGCGTAGTAGCGAAAATCACGTTTTCTTCCATAATATCGCCCACAATGGCTTCCGTATCGTTTAAAAGCAAGTCTTTTACAGATACAATACCCAGAAGATGACGGCGCGCGTCGGTTACGTAGCAGGTATAAATCATTTCACTGTCTACCCCACGTTTACGAATACGTTCAAAGGCATCGGCCACCGACATCGATTTTTTAAGGTCAATATATTCGGTTGTCATAATACTGCCTGCGGAATCATCAGGGTAAGCAAGCAACTGATTAATTACCTTTCGGGTTGAAACATCGGCCTGTGCCAAAATTCGCTTTGCAAGGCTAGCGGGCATTTCTTCAATAATATCAACCGCGTCATCCATAAAAAGCTCATCAAGGACAGATTTAAGCTCCTTATCGTTGAATTTACTGATAAGAAATTCCTGACTGTCGCTTTGCATTTCAACAAAAACTTCTGCGGCCAATTCTTTTGGTAAAATTCTGAAAACAACCGGTAAATCTTTTTCTTCAAGTTCTTCAAGGAAAAGCGCTATATCGGCAGGATTAATTTCAGATAATATCTTCTTTAATGGTTGAAGCTTTTTGTCTTTAATAAGCTCAAATAACTCTTCTTTTAATGCTTCAAATTCTTCATTCATTAAATTAATCCTCCTTTAAAATTAATAATCTCCGTAATTAAAGTTATACGGAGATTTGTTTTAATTTTATACCTTAATAGACGTTTTGTCAATCTTTTTTAATATTTAATAAATGTGCAATTCCGGGTATGCTTTCACCTTGCAAAGAAGAAGTTGGTGACATAAGCGCACCGGTTGATACAAACAGAATATTTTTAAATTGATTTTCTTCAAATCGATGCATCACAAATGATGCTAAAACCGATGCAGAACATCCGCAACCCGACCCCCCTGCGTGAACGTCCTGCTTGTCACTGTTAAATATCAGATTACCGCAGTCGGCATGTCTGCACCTCAGGTCATAACCCTCTTTATCCATTAATTCATACAATAATTCGGTACCAACGTGCCCCAAATCACCCGTATATACAATATCATAATCTTCGGGCAAAGTATCTGTGTCTTTAAAAAACTGACTTATAGTATCTGCAGCAGCAGGCGCCATTGCCGCACCCATATTGTTTGTATCGTTGATTCCAAGGTCTTTAATTGCGCCGAAGGTTATTGCATTAATATAAGGGCTATTCTTCCCTTTCCCAATTACAAGTGCGCCCGACCCCGTTACCGTCCACTGTGCGGTAGGTGTGCGCTGATTACCGTAATTAAGCGGAAAGCGGTATTGTCGTTCTGCCGAACAAAAGTGTGATGAAGTTACTGCAACAGCTCTGTCTGCCGCACCGCAGTCAACAAAAAGTGAAGCAAGCGCTGTTGATAAAGCCATTGTTGAACAAGCACCGTATAACCCAATAAATGGTATTTGTAAATCACGCAAGCCAAAAGAAGAGCCAATACACTGATTTAAAAGATCCCCTGCAAATATTTTATCAATATCTTCGGGTTTTAAACCAGACTTTTTAAGTGCAATTTCAACAGCGGTAGTTTGCAGCTTACTTTCGGCTTTTTCATAGCTTTCTTCGCCGAAATAGCTGTCTTCAATGAACGTGTCAAATTCATTTGTTAACGGTCCTTCATGTTCTTTTTTTCCAACAATTGAACCATAACCTATAATTGACGGTTTATTTTCTAAAATTATTGTTTTGCCTATCTTTTTTGCCATATAATAACCTCTTTAGTTTTTTTATTATTATCTGTAAAACAAGGCAAAATATAACAAGACCCACCGTTTTGGTGGGTCTTAAAATTAAACAATTATTTGCGGTTTATGGTTTTCAATGCCACAGACGTCATTTATTACAACTTTGGGCTCGCCTTTTATGCCGTCACTTTCAAAAACAACAATTTCGTTTTCTTCTTTTAGCAATGCACCGGGAATATAAAGCGCTTTTAAAGGACCAAAATCCCAATAACGGCCAATATTAAAGCCGTTAATATAAATTACACCCTTTGTAAGGTTGTCAAAATGAATAAAGCAGGAATCCTGATTTTCGGCCTTAAAAGTACCTTTAAAGAATGCGGGGAATTTTTCAGTTATGCCGTATTTAAATTCAATATTGCTAAGGTCGTCCAATTCAAGACAAGTAACGTCCCAGTTAAAAGTAATTTTACCCGGGTTGCGTATTCCGTTACCCTTTTTTTCGGTCAGAATTATTGCGCCGTTAATACCCTTTCTGTCGCCGAAAAAGGTTTCCTGGCCATAGCAAATACGTCCCATATTTTCAACTAAAACGTCAAGTCTGTCACCTATTTCAACGCGCTTTGGCAATTGAATTATGGCAGTATCGTTTTCAACACGAGATGCAACGTCTATAAATTCACCGTTTAAAAATACCTGTGCACGGTCACGGATACCTATAAGATGCACCATATCAAGATGAGTATTATGCTCAAAGGTTTTACTGTAAAGAATATAACCGCTCCATTGGTCAAATTCTTCCATTGTTTCAACCGTAACACTTTTATGGCTGTGACCGATATGCAAATTGTCAAATAATTCAGCACTTTTTGTAAGTGTAACTTCACCTATATTCTGCAAAGTTGGTGTTTTTGGTACAGGAATAGGTGCTTTGCCGTGGTCACGCTCCATCATTTCTTTAATTGCAAAATAACGGTGTGTATAGCCGCCCCATTCTGTAATTGCGGCATCATAATCATAGCTGGTAACAACGGGATTATAGTTTAATGCTGTAGAATTCATAAATGCTTGAGCGCCGTTTGTAAACCCAAAGTTTGTGCCGCCGAAAATCATATACATATTAAAGCTTGCGCCATATTTTTCCATCATATCAAGGCTTTGCTGAAAAGCCTCATCGGGTATATCGGTGCAAGACTTATAGCCCCAGTCGGTAAAGTTGCCTGCCCAATATTCGGCTATAAAATAAGGACATTCAGGGTCAAAACGGTCCATAAATCTGAAATGACCGTCACCCAAGGGCCATATACCGCCTTCGTCAATTCCTTGAACGATATGCGGACCTGTTCTGCCGGTGGATGCATAATATTCATTGCCGCCGTCAGCCGCAAAATAAAGACAGTTCATACCTTCGGCTTTAAAATGCTCTTCAAGGGCGCGAAGATAATTAAAATCATCACCGAATGAGCCGTATTCATTTTCAATTGCCATTGCAATAATAGGACCGCCGTTAACGTCAAGATACGGTCTGATTTTTTGGAACAAAACAGAAAGCCAGTCTTTTAAAAAAGTAAGATAAGGTTCAGTTGCACAACGCGGGCGCACGTTATATTGACGTTTTAAAAGCCAGGATGGCAAACCGCCGTTTTCCCATTCAGCACAAATGAAAGGACCGGGTCTGATAATTACTTTAAGCCCCACTTTTTCGGCACTTTTTATAAAACGTTCAATATCAAGTATTCCCGAAAAGTCATACTTTCCCTTATATTTTTCGTGCAAATTCCAACAGGTGTAGGTTTCGACAGTATTAAGCCCGCACGCCTTCATTTTAAGCATAATTTCTTCCCAATATTCGGGTAATGCCCTGAAATAATGAAAAGCGCCGCTTTGAATTTTGAATTCTTTGCCATCCAGATAAAACTTTTTATTTTTAAAAGTAAGCATTAAAATCCCACCTTTTCATGATTTCATTGTATCATAGTTTGATATAATGTCAATATAAGAAAACCGACCATATTTCAGGTCGGTTAGGTTTAAATTTTCTTTAGAACAAAGCACGAACGTGACGGAATATATAGCTTTATGCATTCTCTTCCATTGATAATTTCAGTTTTATAAACATATTCCTTATCAATACGGTTATGACCACCGAAATCACTGTCATCGCTTGATAAAATAACCTTATATTCCCCACTTTCAGCAGGAATTGCATAGCCTTCAAACGATTTATAGGGATGGAAGTTGAAAACAAATAGGTCCTCACCTTTTTTGTAGGATAACAGCTTGTCATCCTCGTGAATTAAAGAAAGCTCGGCTTTTTTAGACAATATCTTTTCTTTTTTAAGGAAGGATATCATTGCTATGTCAAATTCATTAAGTCCCATATACAAAAGGTCGGGATTATCAACCAAATTCCATTGTCTGCGGCAGTAATGATAGCTCCAACCATTGCCTTCGCGCGGGAAATCAATCCATTCGGGATGACCGAATTCATTACCCATAAAGTTAAGGTAACCGTCACCTGCAAGCGAAGCGGTAACAAGTCTTATCATTTTGTGAAGTGCAATACCGCGGAAAATAACCGAATCATTAGTACCCTTGTTCATTGAAGAATACATATTTGCATCACAAAGGCGGAACATTATAGTTTTATCACCTACAAGGGCTTGGTCGTGTGATTCGCAATACCCGATTACCTTTTCTTTTGGACGGCGGGAATTAAGCTCCCACCAAAGGGTGCCCATATTCCAGTAATCGTCAGATATATCCTTTAGATATTTAATCCACAAATCGGGCACACCCATTGATAAGCGGTAATCAAAGCCAATACCGCCTTGATTAATTGGTAAACACATACCCGGCATACCGGACATATCTTCGGCAATTGTAATAGCTTTTGGGTTATTTTCTTTAATAAGGTCATTTGCAAGCATTAGATAAGTGATAGCGTCGGTATCGGTATTCATTGAAAAATACATATCATAATTTACAAATGCACTGCCAAGACCGTGATCGTGATAAAGCATTGAAGTAACACCGTCAAATCGGAAGCCGTCAAAGTGAAATTCATCCATCCAATATTTAACGTTTGAAAGCAAAAAATGTAAAACCTCATGCTTGGCATAATTAAACAGCTTTGTGCCCCATGCAGGATGGTCACCCTTGCCGCCTGCGTGAAAATATTGATAATCGGTGCCGTCAAATTCGTTAAGACCTTCATTTGTATTTTTAACTGCGTGAGAATGAACGATATCCAAAAGCACGGCAATGCCCATTTTGTGAGCCGTATTAATTAAATACTTAAGATCATCAGCACTGCCAAAACGTGAAGACGGCGCAAAGAAGTTAGAAACTTGATAACCGAAAGAGCCGTAATACGGATGCTCCATTACAGCCATAATCTGAATTGTGTTATAACCAAGCCTTTTAATTCTCGGTAAGATATTATCAGCAAATTCGCGATAGGTACCAATGCCGTATTTATCCTGCGCCATACCGATATGACATTCGTATATAAGCGGTGTTTTCGGCATTTTGAATTTTTCATCATTCCAGGGATAATCGTTTGAAATTTCACAAACCTCGGCACACCAAAGGTATGTCACCTCATCCTGCACAACCTTGGTTGCATAAGAAGGCACACGGCGTAAAATTTGACCGTTTTTTTCAACAATGGCTTGTACTTTCATACCTTTTTGAAGTTCTTCACCAAGTTGAATTTCAAAAACCCCGTTTGAAAGTGCGGTCATTTGGTTTTTGTAAATGTCCCAACCGTTAAAGTCACCGGTTAAAAACATTCTGTCAGCGGCGGGTGCCCATTCGCGGTAAACCCAGCCGTTTTCGATTTTGTGAAAACCGAAAAAATTGTGACCGTTTGCAAAATCCAAAAGACTGCCGCCACCGCAAAGCTCTTGCTTTTTAATAGCAAAATTATTCATTCGGGCGAGCAAATCGTCCTTATAAGGTGTAAGATATGGATCAATTTTAATGATTTTAGGTGTCATAAAAATTCACTCGCTTCCTGAAATATTTAATACATTGCTATTATACCACATTATTTTAATTCTTGCAATGATAATAATTTGCCGAAAACCGTTGCATTTTAAAATTCGTGATGATATAATTTTGTATGATAAATTCAAGGGGGGTAAATTATGAAACTTGCGGAAATTTTTCAAGACAATATGGTGCTTCAGCGTGGTCGTGAAATTGCTGTTTTTGGCGAAGGTCAAGGCAGTGGTTATGTTGAATTTTGCGGTAAAAAAACCGACATTATTTCAACTGATGAAAAGTTTTGTGTTTACTTGCCTTCTGAAGAAGCGGGCGGTCCTTTTGAAATGACTGTCGTTTTAAATAACGAAAAGCGCGTTATTAAAAACATTCTTGTCGGTGACGTATTTATGGCGGCAGGACAGTCAAATATGGAACTCCCTATTAAAGACATTATTGACATACCGATTATTGAAAACGATTCTGTCAGACTTTTTACCGAACCGCATATACCAAGCGATGAAGGAAACTATAAGTATATTACACCCAAATGGAATAGTGCAACCAAAGAAAGTATATCGGTTTTTTCGGGCATTGGTTACAGAGTTGCACAAATTTTACAGGAAAATTTACATATTCCGATAGGTATTGTTTCTTGCAATAAAGGTGCATCTCGTGTTGATACCTGGACTTCTCCCAAAATTGCTGACACCCAAAAATATAAGAAATTAATTCCTCAAAAAGCTGAAACTTGTAAAATGTATTGGTTTAATAAGGGTTCATGGCTTTTTGAAAACAAGCTTATACATATAATCCCCTACACAATGAAGGGTGTTTTGTGGTACCAGGGCGAAAGTAATGCCCGCAAAGGTGATGCTGAAAATTATAAAACTCTGCTTGAAATTATGATAAATAATTGGCGCGAGCTTTTTGGTTATAATCTTCCCTTTTACTGTGTTCAGATAATGCCTTATGCATTGGGCGAAAATTGGGAAATTGTCCGCAGTCATATTGAAGCCGTTGCAAAAACAGTTGATAACGTTTATATGACAACTCTTGTAAATACTGATGAAAATGATAAAATACATCCCCAGAAGAAAAACACTGTTTCTGTTATGCTTGCAGATGCGGTACTTACGACCCTTTACGGTAAAGACAGGGTTTACAGCGGGCCTGTTTTTAATCAGTGTAAAGTGAACGAACACACTGCCGAAATAAGCTTTATTTTCCGTGAAGGCTTACATTTTGACGGTCAGGCAAAGGACATATTCGTTTATTATAATAACGGAGATGTTGACCCCGCTGACTGTAAAATCAGGGGTAATAAGCTTATTATCACTCTTAGAAATGAGGGTGCAATTAAAATTACGATGGGATACAAAGCAGTACCCGAGCACAACCTTTATAACGGTGCGGGATATCTTGCTTCGCCTTTTGAAATAATTCTTTAAAGAGGTTTTTATGATTTTAGAAACAATTAGTACACCAATAACAAAGCAATGTGACGTTTTAGTTTGCGGTGGCGGTTTTGCGGGCATTTCTGCGGCACTTTCGGCTGCGAGACAAGGCAAAAATGTTATTTTGGTGGAAAAGATGTTTATGCTTGGCGGTCTTGCAACTGCAGGTATTGTCACAATATATCTTCCCCTATGTGATGGTTTTGGCAGACAGGTGTCTTTCGGTATAGCCGAAGAGCTTTTCCACCTTTCAATTAAAATGGGTGCTGAAGATAAATACCCCGAAAACTGGTTAGAAGATGTTGGGACTAAAACTGAAAATGATAAACGTTTTGAAGTTCAGTTTAACCCACAGTTGTTTGCAATTTTGGCTGAACAGTTGCTTTTAAACGAAGGCGTTGAGATTCTTTACGGAAGTTATGCCGTTGCAACTGATGTTAAAGACAAAAGAATAAATGCCGTTATAATTGAAAACAAAACCGGCCGACAGGCAATTAAATCACAAACAGTTATTGATGCTACCGGTGACTGTGATATTGCGCATTTCAGCGGTGCACCGTGCGAAACCTTTAAGCAAGGTAACGTTTTAGCGGCTTGGTATTATTCAGTTGGCAATAACGGCTATAAACTGAATATGCTTGGCTTTTGTGATATACCTGATGACCAAAAGGGTGAAAATCATAAAGGAACACACCTTAATAATCGTCGATTTACTGGTTTAGAGGGTGATGAATTATCTGCTTTAACACAGCTTTCTCACGCTTCAACCCTTAATGATATAATCAGACAACGCGAAAAAGACAGCAGTGTCTTCCCCACTACTATTGCAACAACACCCCAAATCAGAATGACAAGACGTATTGTTGGTGAATATACCTTACACGACACTGAAAAACACAAATATTTTGATGACTCAATCGGTATGGTGTCTGACTGGCGAAAGCGCGGCCCTGTTTATGAAGTTCCCTTTAGTACACTTTATTCTAAAGAAATTAAAAACCTCATTGTCGCGGGCAGATGCACAAGTGTGACCGACAGTATGTGGGATATTATGCGTGTAATTCCCTGCTGTGCCGTTACGGGTCAGGCGGCAGGTGTTGCCGCTTCAATTACCGATGATTTTTCAAAAACCGATATAAAATTACTTCAGTCAATTTTAGAAGATAATGGTGTAGTTTTACACGAAAAAGATTTATGCAAATGAGAAGGTGAAAAAATGCAACAAAAACTGGCAAAGGTTAGCGTATTATACGTTTTGCTTTTATCCCTTGCGGTTAATTCTTTTATGCTTATAAAATATGTTACGCCTTGGCTTATTATACCCCTTTTGCTGATTTATACCTTTATTTTTATTTTTGCGGGTTTTAGTATTCCTAAAACTAAAATGTTAAGATGGCGGATATGCTTTCACGGTGCGGCCGTTCTTTCAATTTTTACTTATACGGCCATTATTTCAATAATTTATCATATTGTTCTGGCTTTTTTTACGATACCCGACCATTATTGGAATTTGATATACAGCCTTTTGATATGTTACACCTTTATGACCGCTTTTCTTTTAAATGGCGTTTTCTGCATATATGCCACATCATATCAGTTAGGGGTAAAATTAAGGGTTTTAGGCATTGTTTTAAGTGTTGTCCCGCTTGTGAATTTGTTTATACTTTACTACATTTTAAAAACGATATTCAAAGAGGTTGAATTTGAAACTACAAAGGAAGAAATTAACCGAAACCGACGTCATTTAAAGCTTTGCGGCACAAAATACCCAATATTATTGGTGCACGGCGTGTGCTTCCGTGACCAAAAGCATATGAATTATTGGGGGCGTATTCCCAACGAGTTATTCATAAACGGTGCGCGTATATTTTACGGTAATCAGCAGTCGGCAATTGCCATTAAAGACAGTGCCGAAGAGCTTATCGCCCGTGTTAAGTATATATGCGAAGATTACGGCTGTGAAAAGCTTAATATAATTGCACATTCAAAGGGCGGTCTTGACTGCCGTTATGCAATTGAAAACTTGGGAATGGGTCAATACGTTGCTTCACTTACAACAATAAGTACCCCGCACAAGGGTTGTGAATATGCCGATTATCTTTTGACAAAAATCCCTTTAAGAACCAAAAACTTTATCGCAGGGCATTATAATAATGCTTTGAGAAAGCTCGGTGACCATAAGCCCGACTTTTTGGCCGCAATGCAGGATTTAACAGCTTCTGCTTGCGCAGAATTTAACGAAAAACACCCCACACCGGATTATTTCTTTACCCAAAGCATTGGCTCACTTTTGCCCAAAAACGCGCGCTTTGGTGACCCGTTTGACGTTATTACCCGTTTTATCAGAAAATCTGACGGCACAAACGACGGTCTTGTGGGCGAAGATTCTTTCCCCTGGGGCGAAAAATTCACATTAATTTCATCGCGCAAAAATTACGGTGTTTCCCACTGTGATATTACTGACCTTTTCAAAAAGAATATAGACGGCTTTGATGTGCGCGAATTTTATGTTGATTTAGTTCACGACCTTAAAAAGCGCGGACTTTAAAAGGTGATATTTATGATAGATAGTTATGTAATTAATACAGATGTGTTGGTTTTAGGAAGTGGTCCCGCAGGATTTGCAGCTGCTTATACTGCGGCAAAAAACGGTGTAAAGGTAATATTGGTTGAACAAGGCGGAGATATCGGCGGTATTTCAACCAGCGGTATGATGAGCCATTGGACAGGCACCTGCGGCAGTCCCTTATATTATGATATTTTAAAACGAAGTGCAGAGCTGAACGAAGGCGAACATAAAGGTAAAATAACCATTAATATCGACCCCGAAAAGTTAAAAACGTTATATCTTGAAATGCTGTGTGAGGTTGGTTGCGAAATTATGCTTTACACATTTGCGTTTGATGCTATATGTGAAGGTGACAAGGTTTTAGGTGCAACAGTTGTAAATAAGTCCGGTAAAACAGATATTTATGCTAAAGTAACAATTGATGCAACAGGTGACGGTGATATTGCCGCCCGCGCGGGTGCTGAATTTGTTCTTGGCCGTGAAAGTGACAACAAAATGCAACCCGCAACACTTATGTTTAAGGTTGGTGGTGTGGATTATAGCCGCGCGGCATTTTTAGGTTCATTTGAATCAAAAATGCAAACCGAAAAGGGTGAATTACAGGCACTTGCAAAAGAACATATCCCCCACCCTGCAGGTCATATTTTAACCTATAAAACAACCCTTCCGGGTGTTGTGACCTGTAATATGACAAACTGTACCGATGTTGATGGTACAAAGGCCGAAGACCTTACGAAAGCAACCCTTACCTGCCGAAGACAAATGGACAGTATTGTTAAATATCTTCGTGAATATGTTCCGGGCTATGAAAACTGTTATATTTTGTCTTCTGCGTCGCTTATCGGTGTACGCGAAACCCGACATTTTAAAGGCAAATATACTTTAAACGAGCAAGATATTTTAGATGCGAAAGTATTTGATGATTACGTTGTAAAGGATGCGCATTTTAATTTTGACGTTCATAATATTACAGGCGCAGGACTTGACAAAACAGGTGTACAGCATCATTTTAAACAGCAAAAAGGATATACTATTCCTTACCGATGTCTTTTACCCGAAGTTAAAGAAAATTTGCTTTTATGCGGACGCAATATTTCGGGCACACACATTGCTCATTCAAACTTCCGTGTAATGCCGATATGCGTCGGTATCGGTGAAGCGGCCGGCACTGCGGCGGCTATTTCTGCATTGCAAAACCGAAATTTAAGTGATATCAATGCTGTTGAAATTCGTCAAAAAATCGGTTTATAATTTATAATTTAAAATTAACGGTGAAAATATGAAATCTATTAAAAATGTTTATAAGATCGGTTACGGTCCGTCAAGCTCACATACAATGGGGCCAAGCTTTGCAGCGGCAGATTTTATCACAAAATTCCCCGAAGCAGATTTTATAAAGGTTATTCTTTATGGTTCACTTGCGAAAACGGGTAAAGGTCACGGCACTGACAGGGCAATAATTGACACTTTATCCGATATAAAAAATGAAGTGATATTTGATACCCAAACACCTACTGATTATCATCCTAACACGGTTGATTTTATCGCGTTTAAAAATGGTGATGAGATTGGCCAAAAGCGTTATTACAGTATTGGCGGCGGTGAAATATCGACAGATAACAGCGAAGAAATATTGCCTAAAGAAATTTATTCTGAAAAGAATTTTTCAGAAATTGCCGAATATTGTAAAACACATAATATTCGTTTAAGCGATTATGTATTTCTTCGCGAAGATGAAGACATTAAACAGTTTTTATATTCTGTTTGGTGCACAATGCAGAATGCCATTGAAGAAGGTCTTTCAAAACGCGGCATTTTACCCGGTGGCTTAAACGTTGAGCGTAAAGCGCAATTTTTATATAATCAGAAGCATATTGATGAAAGTCCGCAAACACGTGAAAACCGTCTTGTTTGTTCTTATGCTTTTGCTGTAAGCGAGCAAAACGCCGACTGTGGTATAATTGTCACAGCACCAACCTGTGGCTCATGCGGTGTTGTGCCAGCTGTGCTTAAATATATGAAGGATAAAAACAACTTTAGCGATGATGACATTATTCGTGCTTTGGCTGTGGCAGGCTTAATTGGCAATATTGTTGCAACTAATGCTTCAATAAGCGGTGCCGAATGTGGTTGCCAGGCTGAAATCGGAACTGCCTGCTGTATGGCTTCTGCCGCTTTGTGTGAGCTTTTTGAAATGGGTATTGACCAGATAGAATATGCCGCCGAAGTCGCAATGGAACATCATTTAGGGCTTACCTGTGACCCAGTTGGCGGGTTAGTGCAAATTCCTTGCATTGAAAGAAACGCCGTTGCCGCAATGCGCGCTATAAATGCATTAAGCCTTGCAAATTTCCTTTATGGAAGCCGCAAGGTATCATTTGACGTTGTGGTTGAAACAATGTATCAGACGGGCAAAGACCTTTCTCACCTTTACCGTGAAACAAGTGAAGGCGGCCTTGCAAAGCTGTATATTCATAAATAAATATTGTTGACTTTTTCCATTTTTTATTTTAAAATTGTTCTAAAAAAATGAGGAGACTTTAAAATGAAAAAAATTATTTCTATTGTACTTTGCTTAATTATTGTCTTTAGTCTTGGGGCTTTGACCGTTTCTGCAAGTGAAGCTACCGACGTTAAAGCATGTAGGGATAAAGCAGATTTTGCTGACTATTTCTACGATGGTTATTCTGTTGATTATGTTCGCAATTTTGTATGCAATTTTTTTGTTAACGAAGAAGACGAAATTTTCGATAAAGAAACAATGACCCATCCCTTTAATGGTGACGTAGTAAACCAGTATTTGTCAGAAAACTTTGTGTATTCCGATAAAATGTTTGCGGAAATTCAGGTAGCACTTGGTTATAACAAAGAAACAAACATTTATCACTTGCCATTTATTGGTGGCTTTGGCGGTATGATATATACCAGAGAATACGTAAGTTATGTTAAAAATGCGAACAACACCTATTCACTATATTATCAAAAAATTGATTGGTTAGATTTACCTCAATCTGAATATGATAAATTAGAAGCCGCAAACGAATGGCCGGAAAGTGTCGTTTATAATGGTAAAACTTATGAAAATACAGCAGATGGTTATTTGTGCAAAAACGGTTATTTAGATGGTGGTTTGGTACATACTTTTGATATTAAAAACGGCACTGCACGTTTTATTTCGACCGAAAAATATACCGGTAACAAGGTGCCCGCTGCACCCAAGCCCTCTGACAAAGAAGAAAACAAAGAAAACAATAAAGAAGATATAAAAGAAGACAATAAGAATAACAATACAGACAAAAACACAAGCGAAACCGATAAAAGCACAGAAAGCGAGCCTGTGAAGCCCACACAGACTGTAACTCAAACCGAAGGTCTTGTTTTAGAAGCAGTTGAAAATACTTTTGATAAGGACACTGTTGTTAAAGCAGAAAAAATTGAAGAAACCGCTGAAGCATTTGAAAAAGTATCTGCTGCACTTAAGCCTGTAGCTAAAAAGTTTGTGGCTTATGAGATTACTGCAGTTAAAAACAATGCAAAAATTCAGCCCGATGGTACAGTAACTGCAACGTTTGATATTCCTGAAGATTTTGATACTGCAAAAACCGTTGTTTTTTATGTCTCAGAAGACGGTAAAACCGAAGAGCTTAAAACAACTGTTGACGCTGATACTCGTAAAGCAACAGCTACTTTAGAGCATTTCAGCACTTACGTTGTTGCAGAAAAGACAGTTGAAGCCGAAGTTGAAAATGACAAAAATGATGATAATGATAACGGCAAATCCATTTCACCGTGGTTGATCGTTGCAATTGTTGTTTTTGTTTTGGCTGCTGCTGCGCTTGCAGTAATTTTAGTTATTAAATTTAAAAACAAGTAATTGAATTTAAAAACCCGCCTTGACAACAGTCATGGCGGGTTTTGTTTTTTTGTTAAATTGGGGTTTGTCGCTGACACGAGGTAAGAGGTAATAGTGAAGAAGTTAGGTGTCGCTCCGTGACGGATGTAAATAATCTGTAATTTAATTGATATTACCCGTAGGGGCGATTCACGAATCGCCCGTAAGCCTTCCTCCGGGAGGAAGGTGGCAAAACCGAAGGTTTTGACGGAAGGAGAATGCGTTTATATGCGCTCTCCCTCAGTCTTTTTGCTACGCAAAAATCCAGCTCCCTCCCAGAGGGA
>JAZNOE010000063.1:0-7095 GCA_045580625.1 Acutalibacteraceae bacterium
TAGGGACAATTCACGAATTGTCCGAAAATAATAGTTAATCGCAACGGGCGATTCGTGAATCGCCCCTACGAGTTATATCAATCTAAATACATACGATTTACATCTGTCGCAAAGCGACACCATAATTTTTCATTATGCATCATTCATTATTCATTCGCCTCAGCGACAAACCCCAATTTACTATTTTTAAAAAAACACTTGAATTTATTTTTAAAAGTGCTATACTGCAAGTGAAAACGCTCGAAAGAGATGATGACATGAATACCGCACATAAGCCGCTTCGTAAAATTAATATGACCGACGGCCCGATTTTTTCGTCCATAATCCGTTACACCCTGCCCATAATGTTAAGCTCTATATTGCAGCTTTTATTTAACGCTGCCGACCTTGTCGTTGTGGGTCGCTTTTGTAATGATTTATGCGTTGGTGCCGTGGGGGCGACCGGCTCACTTGTTACACTTATAACCAATTTGTTTATCGGCTGCGGCGCGGGTGTTGCGGTATGTTCGGCAAATGCCATTGGCAGCGGTAATAAAGATTTAACTGAAAAAATTGTCCACACCGCCATTCCGCTTGCGGCACTTCTTGGCGCGGGCATGTCGGTTATCGGTCTTTTGTTAAGCGGACCTATGCTTAAATTAATGAGCACCCCTGCCGATATTCTGCCGCTATCAACCCTTTATCTTAAAATTTATTTTTTGGGTGCAGTGCCAAACTTTTTGTTTGAATTTGGCGCGGCAATTCTGCGTGCTTCGGGCGACACCAAAACCCCGATGAAATATTTAATTGTGGCGGGCGCAACAAATTTATGCCTTAACGTTGTTTTCGTAACCCTTTTCGGTATGGATGTTGACGGCGTTGCTACTGCAACCGTTATGGCGCAGGTCCTTTCTGCCACTCTTATGCTAATAACCCTTTTAAACCGCCGTGATGAATGTCGTCTTGTGCTTAAAAAAATGAAAATTCGCTGGTCAATTCTTAAAAAGGTTGTAAAAATCGGTCTGCCGGCGGGTCTTAACGGCTCAATTTTTTCAATTTCAAATATAATTGTGCAGGCTTCCATTAATTCATTCGGCAGTCCTGCAATTGTTTCGGGCAATGCCGCCGCGGCAAGTATTGAAGGCTTTGTTTATATAGCAATGAATGCCTTTTATCAGACAAGCCTTAACTTTACAGGTCAAAATATGGGCGCGGGCAATTTCAAGCGTGTGTCACGCGTGCTTCGCCGCAATTTGCTTTGTGTGTCGGTTGTGGGTGTTCTTGGCGGTATTGCAATTAACGTTTTTGCTAAACCCTTGCTGTCCCTTTACGTACCCGGTAATGAAGTTGCTATTCAGACGGGCATAACCCGTATGTCATACATCGGCTTATTTTACTTTATGTGTGGTGTAATGGAAGTTTTCACCGGCGCCGTGCGCGGTATGGGTGCATCGCTTACCACCTTGTTTATTTCGGTTTCTGCCGTTTGCGGAATACGAATTATGTGGATTTTTACCGTTTTCAGAATGGAAAAATTCCACACCCTTGACAGCCTCTACATTTCTTATATTTTGTCCTGGATAGGCTGTATTCTGGCATTGTTTGTTGCTTATAACGTTATTAATAAACATAAAAAACGCGTGTATGAACAACGCATTAAAGAACGACCGATGAAATATGAAAAATAAAAAACCGACCCTTTGGGTCGGTTTAATTTTTATTTACAAAAACATTCAATATAATGGTCGATTGCTTCTTTTACAATTTTAACCGCTTCTTCCCTGCCCTGAACTTCATCGACGGCCGTTTCCTTATTTTCAAGGTTTTTATAAACCGTAAAGAAATGGCGCATTTCATCGAAAATGTGCTTGGGCAGCTGGTCAATGTCGGTGTAGTGATTATAGGTCGGGTCATTACAAGGAATTGCAATAATCTTTTCATCGTTGCGACCGTTGTCTATCATAGTAATAACACCGATAGGGTAGGCTTTAACAAGTGTTAACGGGTCAAGCGTTTGCGCGCACAAAAGCAAAACGTCAAGCGGGTCACCGTCATCACCGTAGGTTCGGGGAATAAAGCCATAGTTTGCGGGGTAGTGCGTTGAAGTATATAAAATACGGTCAAGCATTATAAAGCCGGTTTCTTTGTCAAGCTCGTACTTCTTTTTACTGCCCTTGGGAATTTCAACAACGCAAACAAATTCTTCAGGCGTTATGCGTTTGGGTGAAATATCGTGCCAAATATTTGACATTTCGCATTCTCCTTTATTTTAAAATTCAAAAAGCTCGGTACTGAAATATCTCTCACCCGTATCGGGCAAAACGGTAACAACGGTTTTACCTTCTCCGAGAATTTGAGCCATTCTTAAAGCGGCGGCAACGTTTGTACCGCTGGAAATACCGCACAGAATACCTTCTTCACGAATAAGACGTTTTGAAGTTTCAATAGCTTCATCGTCGGTTACAATTGCGGTTTCGGAAAAGATTTCAAGATTTAAGTTTTCGGGAATAATACCGTCACCAATACCCATCTGAAGATGTGTGCCAATGCTGCCACCCGATAGGATAGCGGCATTTTCAGGCTCGACCGCCCAAATTTTAATATCAGGATTATGACCCTTAAGCACTTCGCCAATACCTGTCAACGTACCGCCTGTGCCCACGCCCGAGCAAAAGCCGTCAATTTTGCAGCCTGCCTGCTCAATAATTTCAAGCGCTGTGGTGTTGCGGTGAATTTTCGGGTTGTCGGGGTTTTCAAACTGTTGCGGTACCCAGACGTTTTTGTCCTGCTCGGCCATTTTAAGGGCGGTTGCAAGACATTCTTCAATACATTTGCCGATATCACCGTCATCGTGAATTAAAATAAGCTCTGCCCCGTAAGCCTTAACCAGCTTGCGGCGTTCTTCACTTACCGAATCGGGCATAACGATAACAACCTTATAGCCCTTTACCGCACCAATAAGCGAAAGGCCGATACCCTGGTTGCCGCTTGTAGGCTCAACGATAATAGTATCTTTATTTATGATGCCTCTTTTTTCGGCTTCGTTAATCATACTTAAAGCGGTGCGGGTTTTTATCGAGCCGCCGATATTAACACCTTCATATTTAACTAAAACCTGCGCACAGCCTTCGGGCACGATGCGCTGAAGCTTAATAAGCGGGGTATCGCCTATGGCTTCTAAAACGTTATTATAAAACAATTAAAATCCCCCAAACAAGATATGTACCCTTTATTTTAACACAAACAAACCATATTTGCAATTAAAGAATTAAAACTTAATTATCATTGTATAATAAGCTCGCCGTAAAAGGTAACGGCTTGCACCTTGCCGTCGCGGTTGATATCAAAATATCCGACGGTGAAATATTCTCCTATATGCTGAATGTCAGTTTCACTAAGCGTTGCAGAATTTACCGTTACATTGCCCTTATCATCCTTAACTTCAACCGATTTAAAGGTTATGTCCTCACTTGCTTCAAGCTCCCATTTTTTAAACGAAGCCGCCGCATCACCGTCGTAATTATAATCCGAAACGGTGAATTTACCGTCTTTATAGCTAAGCGCAGTAAGACAGGGCCAGGTTAAATCATCGGGATTCATATTCTCTGATGCCTGACCATGTATCTGAGGGCGGTATGCATTTAAATTTTCATAGCAAAGCACTTTTGACCATAAATCTATTATAAGATAAGCCTTATCAAGGTATAAAATTTTACCTGTTTCAAAGTTTATGTTATCGCAGTCATATAACAAAACCGAATTATCCTTCGCGCGGAAGCTAAATTTTTCAGCCACGTCGCCGTCACCCACGGGTGAACCGCAATAACACCAGTTTGCAAAGCCGTTATCCTTTTTAAAGGATATAACGTTTACGCACTGACCGTCACTGCCTTCCCATTTAGCGTCCGTAAGAAGGCTGCAGGAATCGCCCTTTTGAAATTCAGACTGTGCAGAATCAGCTTCTTTCGAATTGCAACCGCAGGTTAAAGCCAACATAATAAATATAAGTAATAATGCAAATATACGCTTCATATTTAAACCTCATTTCAAAATTATCTGCGGCGGCGACCGCTGTAGGGCTTGGAAAGTTTAAAAATTAAACCAAACGGAAAATAAAACAATGCGCCAAGACAACCAATGGCCTCGTTGCTCCTTTTTCTGCGAACCTAATAATACTCTTTTATATTATATTAAATTTCAGAATATTGCGTTCCAGATAAGCGCGAATAAGGTCAGCACCGCCAAAAAACCAAAATTAAAAAGCGAAAAGGTAATTATGTAATGCTTAAACCCGGTAGGGTTATGCTTTGCATATTCGCGAAAGGTTATTAAGCTTGCAAGCGAAGCAATTAACGTGCCCGCGCCACCGATATTTACACCAATAAGTAAATCGGCATAGTTGTTTGTAAACTGCGAAAGCAATACCGCTGACGGCACGTTGCTGATAACCTGACAGGACAGCACCGACACAAGCAAGGTGTTTTTAGAAAGCAGGAATGAGAAAAATTCCCGCACGACTGAAATTCTTGCCATATTGCCTGCAAAAATAAAGAAGAAAACAAAAGTTAATAAAAGCGGGTAATCGACCGCCTTTAAAGCATCCCTATCCATAAAAATTAAAAACAAGGGTATAACAATAAGCCCCGTCCAATAAGGTATGCCGCGGAAAACAATTAAAATTGAATAAATGAAAAGCAATAAATAAATTATGGTTTTTTGCGGCGGCAAATTAACCTTTTGCTTTTGCAAAAGCACCTTTTCGGGCTTTATAAAAACAAGACAGCAAATAGTTATTAAAATTATTGCCACCACAAAGCAGGGCGCCATTATGCCCATAAATTCAATATTATCAATTTCAAAAAACGAATAAAGATAAAGGTTTTGCGGGTTGCCAAACGGGGTAAGCATACCGCCTAAATTGGCCGCAATGTTTTGCAGAATAAAGGTGACTTCCATATACTTTTCCTGCTTGGTGGCGGTCAGCACGTAATAGCCAAGCGGCAAAAAGGTTAAAAGCGCCATATCATTTGCAATAAGCATTGAGCCGATAAAGGTTATGTACACAAGCATTAAAACACAGCTTCTTATATTGCCGCAAACTTCAACGATTTTGCGGGCAAGAATATAGAAAAAGCGAATGTTTTTAAGTGCGCACACCACTGCCAGCACACAAAAAAGACAGGTGAGGGTTTTAAAGTCGAAATAACCCACCCAAGCGCTGTCGGGCGGAATTATAAATGAAGTCACCGCCGCCGCAAAAAGCGCCACCGTCATTACAATATTGCTTTTGAAAAAGTTTAAAATTCCCTTAAAAAATAAAGTCATAAAGCTATCTGTTGCTTTCTACCATATCGGCAAGCGTTTCACCCACACGGTGAAGCATTTTAAGTGTATCCTCTAAAAGGCTGTCGGGTATATTGTCAAGTGCCTTCATTTCAAATGTGATATCGCCCTGATAACCGACTTCGGCCAGAGCTTTCATAATTTCTTCCCAGTTTTTTATGCTGCCGAAAAAGGGCATTGTGTGTAAATCATTATCCCTTGCCACATCGTGAATGTGAAGGCCCCATATTCTATGACCTAACGCTCTTATCATTTGGGGTATATCCTCGCGCACAAGAAATGCGTGACCAATATCAAGGCAAGCGCCAAAACGGTCGCTTTGCATCATATCAACGTAATCGCAAAATTCTTCGGTCGGTGCGCAAACGCTGTGTAAAATTGCGTTGGTGCCCTTGGTTCTCCACATATTTTCGGTTAAAATGTTAATGCCCCAGTCGCGGCTTACGTCTAAAAGCTTGTTATAAAATTCAATATTTTGCTCGCGCAATTCGGCCTTGAATTCAGGATATTCAAGATGCTGCTTTGGGTGAACGACAATGTTTTTAACCCCTGCGATAGCGGCAATTTCCATTGAACGGACAATAAGCTCATAAGCCTTGGCGGTTTTTGCTTCATCAACATAGCTTGAATGCATAGGCGCGTGTGACTGATTAAAAACTACACCGCAGCCGTCGGCAACCCTTTTAAGCTCCTTTGCATATTCAATATAATCGGCTTGATTTTTGGGGCAATTTTCATCCCACATATCAAGCATACCAAGGTCTAACGTGTCAAAACCGCATTTAGAAAAGAATTTAACCGATTCGATTTCACTCATACGGGAATGTAATATTTTAGAATTTGTAGCAATGCGCATTTAAAACGCCCCTTTCACAAGTTATATTTTAAAAAATATATATTCTTTTTGCAATAGGTTTTTAAAATTTTCTTGTAAAATACCCGCTTTTATTATATAATTTAATTGTAATCCATCAAGGGAGGTTAATTTATGCCATCAAAAGACATTATGAAAATTAAAACCAACGTTGATAATTTATATCTTCGTGTTGCAAAGGGTCACTTTGCATCTCCCCACGCGCACAGCAATTATTATATTGACGTTGCGGCGCAAAAGTCACGTCTGACCGAAGCCAAAGCAGTTGCACAAAAGCTTTGCAGCGGTTACAGCTATTCAACCACCATTGTTGACACCGTGCTTTGCCTTGACGGTACAGAGGTTGTGGGCACCTGTCTTGCAAACGAGCTTACAAAGCACAGCTTTATGAATATTAACGCTCACCAGACAATTTATATCGTAACCCCCGAAACCGCAAACGGCTCACAGCTTATCTTCCGTGATAATATTATGCCGATGATAAAGGGCAAGCACGTGCTTGTTCTTGCCGTGTCGGTTGCTTCGGGTGAAACCGTTACCAACGCAATTGAAGCCATTAAATATTACGGCGGCACGCCCGTCGGTGTTGCGGCAATGTTCTCCACCAAGGATGAATGTGACGGCTTTAAGGTTAATTCGGTTTTCAATCCCAAGTATTTACCCGATTATTTCTCTGTGCCTTCACACGAATGTCCCCTTTGCAAGGAAGGCAAAAAGCTTGATGCGCTTATCAACAGCCACGGCTTTTCAAAGCTTTAATAAAAATAAAAGCCACGGTTTAACCGTGGCTTTTTGGTGTATTATTTCAAATTATAGTAGGGGCGACCAGTCGTCGCCCGTCAGCAATTCGCCAAATTAACGGGAAACCAATGGTTTCCCCTACAAATGCACAATTAAAT
>JAZNOE010000064.1:0-25759 GCA_045580625.1 Acutalibacteraceae bacterium
GCCTTCCCCTTGAGGGGAAGGGGGACCACGGCAGTGGTGGATGAGGTGGAAAACCGTTTAATCACTGCAAATTACACCTCATCAGTCACTTCGTGACAGCTTCCCCTCAAGGGGAAGCCTTGCCCGATAAACTATAATTTGGATAACAAAAAACGGCAGAGCTTTGGGCTCTGCCGTTTATATTATTTATTCTTCACCTTCGGGGAAGTTAAATTCTTTATTGCTGTCAGGTTTTTGCGGTAAACGGTTGATATCAGACTGATAGCTTGATTCACCTATATTCGCCCTTAGCGTTGCTTTAAACGTCTTGCTCTCACCGTCTTCAGTTACAACGGTAACGGTTATTTTATCACCCGCGCGGCTTTGCTCAATTATATTAAGCACAACCGCATCATCAGTAGTATCAACACCGTTTATCTGTACAATGGTGTCACCCTTTTTAAGCTTACCGTAAAGGTCACTGTCTTCAGCAACCGAATCAACCAAAAGACCAACATATTTATATTTACCAAGCTCAACCGCGATAGAATCTACCGCGTAATAAGTGATACCAAGCTTTGCACGGCTTACAACCTTACCTTCTTTGATAAGCTCTTCAACAATATATTTCATTGTTGTGGTGGGTATAGCATAGCCCACAGATTCATGCGCTTCAGCAACAAGCTTTGCAGAGGTGATACCCACAACCTGACCGTACATATTAACCAACGCACCGCCCGATGAACCGGGGTTTATGGGGCTGTCGGTCTGAATAAGACGCGCAGAATAACTTGATGTAGTCTGCACACGGCGGTCAACTGCTGAAACGATACCGCGTGTAATGCTTGCTTTGTCGGTCGGCTCGTTCGGGCAACCGATAGCCACAACGTTTTCACCGTAAATAAGTTCATCCGAATTACCAAAGGTTGCCGGCTTAAAGCCCTTGCCGTCAATTTTCAAAACTGCAAGGTCGCTTACGACGTCGCCTGCAACGTAAGTAGCATCATATTCCTTACCGTCCTGCGTGTAAACTTTAAATTTTGCAGCAGGAACACTTGAATAAATATGGTCATTGGTGACAAGATAACCGTCTTCGGTATAAATAACACCGCTTGCATAGGAGCCCGCACCCTGTTCGTTATAAACGATAATACCAACCACACTGTCTGATGCCTTTTCATAAACCTGTGCGGCGGTCAATTCATCACTGTCGGCAGGTTTTGCCGCAAGACCGATATTAACGCTTGGCTTATTTACTCCGCCGCTTTTACCGAGAAAGTAACCCGCAACACAAGCCGATGAAACCAAAAGCACCATTACCATAATAACAGCAAACACCGCAAGTCCGCGACCCGATTTTTTTTCATCCTTTTCGGGTTTGATTTCATTTACTAT
The DNA here is from genome assembly GCA_045580625.1 of Acutalibacteraceae bacterium. GTDB lineage: Bacteria > Bacillota > Clostridia > Oscillospirales > Acutalibacteraceae > UBA737. Next base: position 1,375 of record JAZNOE010000064.1, read on the forward strand.
GACAGGATTATAAACCGTAGGAAATTCTTCAACAGGTGTGTTTAATGAAGGCTCGGTTGAAGGGGTGGTATCATCAACCGGTGTATTCACTTCATTTTCAACGTTGTCGGTTATTTCTTCTTTTATTTCAACTTCCTTATTTTGTTCAAAACTATCCATTATTATCTCCTTTTGGAAGTATTACCTTAAAGGCTGTAAACTGACCTTGACGGCTTGCAACCGAAACCTGACCCTTATGCACCGAAATAATTGTTTTCACAAGATAAAGCCCAAGTCCCAGACTGTTCTTAATGTCTGAACGGGATTTGTCACCCTTATAAAAGCGTTCAAAAACAAAGGGCAGTTCATTTTCGGGTATGCCATCACCGGTATTTTTAATAACAAAGGTTATATTATCATTTTCTTCACTTAAAGTAAAGGAAATTTTGCCATTTGGGTCAGTAAACTTAATTGCATTGTCAACAAGATTATAAACAACTTGATGAATAAGGTCACGGTCGGCAGAAATTTTAACGTCACAAAGGGTATCAAGACCTTCAATTTCAAAGCCACCCTTTTCAATGCGCTGCTCTTGACCGATAACAATGGAAAAAATCATTTCCCTTAAGCTGAAGCTATCCTTTTTAAGCTCAACCTCACCTGCTTCAAGCTTTGAAATATCAAGCATTCCGTTAACAAGCCGTGAAAGGCGCTTAACTTCACTTGAAACGATTGACAGATAATATTCGTGTTTATCTTCGGGAATGGTGCCGTCTAAAATACCGTCAATAAAGCCCGAAATGGTGGTCATAGGTGTGCGAAGCTCGTGCGAAACACTGCCGACAAAGCTTCGGCGCATTGTTTCAAGCCGTGCAAGTGAATTTGTCATCATATTAAATGACACCGCAAGCTCGCCTATTTCATCATCACTTGTAACGGGTATGCGTTTTGAAAAATCGCCCCTTGCCATAGCCTTTGCGGCATCTGACATATTTTTAAGCGGCTTTGCCATTCTGTAAGTAATTACAACTGAAATGACAAACATTAAAATAACGGGTATTACCGCAACCCTTACAAAAAGCCCGGTCATTGTACCCATAAGGCCTTTGACCTGCTCCATAGGTGCGGCGGCAAAAACGTAATAGGTTTTATCTACTTCAAAAGAATCAGCCACAACACAGTACGGGTTTACATACATATCTAAATCATCCACAACCGGGCGTCTGCCCCCAACTGCACGCTTTATCACATCTTTGGGAACAATGTATGAAGAATGAAGACATTTTGATTGCTGCTGCCATTCATCACACGCACAAACAATAACCGTACCGTTTTCATCAGTTACAAACATATCAGTCCCGATAACGCTTGAAAGCACCCGTGAAATTGACAAAAATTCTTGCGGCACGTCAGCATTTTCGATTCCGGCCACCGTTTCAGACACCTGGGTACAGCTTTGCTTTAATGTTTTATAGGTATTACCAACGGCATAATTATTAAGCACCACGCTTAAAAGCATAAGAATTACCAGCAGACTAATGCATATAATTGCGCCTATTGCGAGATAATACCTTTTAAAAAGTCGAAGCTTCATAAGCTATTTAACCTCAAATTTATAACCGACACCCCAGACAGTTTTAAGTGACCATTCGTCTGATATATTTTCAAGCTTTTCACGAATTCTTTTAACGTGAACGTCAACCGTGCGCGAGTCCCCGTAATAATCAAAGCCCCATACCTCGTCCAGAAGTTGGTCACGCGTATAAACGCGGTTTGGGTTACTTGCCAAGTGATAAATAAGCTCGAGCTCCTTAGGCGGTGTATCGATAGACTTGCCGTCAACCACCAGCTCGTAATTTGTAAGATTAATGCGAAGCTTGTCGTACTTTACTTCATTAATCTCGGCCTTTTCACCGCCATTTGTGCGGCGAAGCACAGCCTTTACACGCGCCATTACTTCTTTAGCGTCAAACGGCTTTGTAATATAATCGTCTGCACCAAGCTCAAGACCTAATATTTTATCAAAGGTTTCACCCTTTGCTGTAAGCATAATTATCGGCACGTTAGATTCTTTTCTGATTTCCCTGCAAACCTGCCAGCCGTCAAATTTCGGAAGCATTATATCAAGCAAAATCAAATCGGGTTCGTAATTTCTAGCACCGTCAATTGCCTGCTGACCATCATAAGCCGCCAGCGTTTTATAGCCTTCCTTTTCAAGGTAAAGGCGCAAAAGCTCGCATATATTCTGGTCATCGTCAACAACTAAAATTTTTTCTTCCATTATTATTCCCTACTTTCAACTCGATTTTAACATAAATATAATGTCAGAATATTAAAAAAGTATGAATTTTTAAAAAAAGACTGCCCCGTTACCGAGGCAGTCGCGCTAGAGCTCAAAAATTATTCTGCAGCTTCTTCCTTCATTTTTGCAAAGCATTCGCTGCAATATACAGGACGGTCGTCGCGGGGAAGGAACGGAACCTTAGCCACACCACCGCAAGCTGCACATACAGCTTCGTGCATCTCCCTGGGAGCCTTTCCGGCATTTTTGCGCTTGTCACGGCAGGGCTTGCAACGCTGCGGTTCATTTACAAAGCCTTTGGATTCATAAAATTCCTGTTCTCTCGCAGTGAATACGAATTCTTCTCCGCAGTCCTTGCAAACTAGTGTTTTGTCTTCAAACATTTCTTTTACCTCACTTGGTTTTTTTCTTAGCCCGGGACGGAATTACACCGACATCTTTGCTTCCAACGTTCTTCTATTTTAAACTACTCGAGCATATATAAATAACGGCAGGGCCGCTATTTTTTAAGTTTTTTACGGATGCGCGAAAGAGCATTATCAACCGCTTTTTCGGTGATATCAAGACCTTCGGCTATATCCGAATAGGACATACCTGCCAAAAAGCATTGCAAGACCTCATACTCCATTCCGGAAAGCTCAAGCTTAATGCTTTTAGTAAGATTGGCATAATCCTCTTTTTCAATTATAATTGCTTCGGGGGTGGTATTATCACTTATATCGGCCCCCTCCAAAGAGGAAAGCATTTCATCAGGTATGTTCTTTTGCGCACCGTTTTTACGCGCAAAGGCAATAACTGCCCTTTTTATACACAGTGAGGCAAAAGTCGAAAATAAAGACCTTTGCGGATCATAAGTTTTAATAGAATTATAAAGCGCTATCGTTGCTTCCTGCACGGCATCATCAACGTAAGGCGCCGGCAAATAAGACTTAACGGTTGAAACAATAACAGGCATATATTGTCGGATTATAAAAGGCAGTAATTGATACTCGCCTTCGTTTATAAGCTTGACAGCGGCCTCATCCGACAAAATTTGGCCATTTTCAACAATAATATTTCCCATTTGTTCACCGATTTAAGCTTTATTGCCTATAATACAAGTATAATACATTAATTTTTCAGCATTGTCAAGCAAAATCCTGAAAAATACTAATTTTTCGCAAAAAATACTAATTATTAATATTTATTATTGACAAAAACATCTTAAAAATATATCATATATAATTAAGGAGGCTGATTCTTATGATAAAAGAAAAATATAATCTCTGGTGTGAAAAGGCCACCAAGGACCCCGATTTAATTAATGAACTTAAAAATATGGCAGGAAACGACGAACTTATTTCCGACGCCTTTTATACAGAGCTTGAATTTGGCACTGCAGGTCTTCGCGGTGTTATCGGTGCGGGTACAAACCGCATGAACATTTACACTGTAAGTCAGGCATCGCAAGGTCTTGCCGATTACGTTAATTCCATAACCCAAAATGGCAGTATTGCCATCAGCTATGACAGCCGCATTAAGTCTGATGTATTTGCAAAGGCTTCGGCTGAAATTTTTGCCGCTAACGGCATTAAGGTGTATATGTACAGTGAGCTTATGCCCACCCCAATGCTGTCTTATGCGGTGCGCCGCCTCAAGTGCGATGCAGGTATTATGGTTACTGCAAGTCATAACCCCGCAAAGTATAACGGTTATAAGGCTTACGGCCCCGATGGTACACAGTTAAGCCCCGAAGCCGCCGATTACGTGCTTTCAATTATGAAAAAGGTCGATCCCTTTACCGAAATTACCGCAATTGATTTTGACCTTGCGCTTAAGGAAGGTAAAATTGAATATATTAGTGAGGATATTATTGACGAATATCTTGAAGCTGTAAAGACCCAACAAATTGAAACAGGTCTTGATATGTCTGACCTTAACGTGATTTACAGCCCCTTAAACGGTACAGGAAACAAGCCTGTAAGGGAAATTTTAAAGCGTATCGGTCTTACAAACGTTACCGTCGTGCCCGAGCAGGAGCTCCCCGACGGTAACTTCCCGACGGCACCCTACCCCAACCCCGAAATTCGTCAATCATTCGAATGCGCCCTTAAGTTGGCTGAAACCAACCCTGCCGATTTGTTGCTCGCAACCGACCCCGACTGTGACCGTGTAGGTATTGCAGTAAAGCAGGGCGGCGAATATCAGCTTTTAACCGGTAATGACGTCGGCGCAATTATGCTTTACTACATCTTATCTCGTAAAACCGCAAACGGTACCCTTCCTAAAGACCCCATTGCAGTTAAAACTATCGTTACTTCTGAACTTTGCCAAAAAATTTGCGATGACTTTGGCTGTCAGCTTATAAACGTGCTTACCGGCTTTAAGTTTATTGGTGAACAAGTTTCAATTTTAGAAGCTAAAAACGAAGAAGAACGTTTTATTCTTGGTTATGAAGAAAGCTATGGCTATCTTGCAGGTGCGCATTGCCGCGATAAGGATGCCGTTGTAGCTTCACTGCTTATTTGTGAAATGGCCGCGTTTTATAAAAAAGAGGGCAAAACTCTTGTTGACGTTTTAAACGCAATTTATGACAAATACGGTTATTATTACTGCTCGCAGACCAGCTTTACCTGCGAAGGTCAAAGCGGTATGGCAAGGATAAAAGGCATTATGGAAGGCCTTCGTGCAGAGCCGCCCAAAATGATAAACGGCAGTAAGGTTATAAAAATTAACGATTACAAAAAGTCAATTTCTTATAATCTTGAAAATAATGCAGAAACTAAAATTGACCTTCCCTCTTCAAACGTTTTGTTTTATTTCCTTGAAGACGGCTGTAATCTTATCGTGCGTCCTTCAGGTACAGAGCCTAAAATCAAGCTTTACATCGGCGCGGTGGAAAGCACCAACGAAAAATCGCTGGAAAAACGCGCAGCTTTAACAAAAGCCGGCACCGAGCTTTTAGGATTTTAGTTTTAAAAAAGGGCGGGCTTAATGCCTGCCTTTTAGCATATAACAAGGAGAATTTATGAACATTACACAAGATATCATATACATCGGGGTTAATGACCGTGAAATCGATTTGTTTGAGGGACAATACCCCGTGCCAAACGGTATGGCTTACAACTCATATTTAATTATAGATGAAAAGATTGCCGTTATTGACACGGTTGAAGCCCGATTTACCGATTTATGGTTCGAAAAACTTGATAAAAAGCTTTCGGGCAAAAACCCCGATTATCTTATCGTTCAGCATATGGAGCCTGACCATTCGGGCAGTATAAAGGCTTTTTGCGACCGATATCCCAAAACAATTGTTGTGGCAAATAGTAAAGCCTTTAATATGGTCAAAAACTTTTTCGGCACCGACCTTTCAGAGCGCCAAAAAGCCGTGACAGATAACGACACACTTAATTTGGGAAAGCACACCTTATCCTTTATAACCGCCCCGATGGTGCACTGGCCCGAGGTTATTATGACCTATGACAGCGTCGATAAAGTGCTGTTTTCAGCTGATGCCTTCGGCAAATTCGGTGCGTTTGACCATAACGAAGACTGGATAGACGAAGCCAGACGTTATTACGTGGGCATTGTCGCAAAATACGGTCTTCAGGTAAATGCCGTGCTTAAAAAAGCCGCCGGCCTTGAAATCGAAAAAATCTGTGCGCTTCACGGTCCTGTTTTGTCCGAAAATTTAGGTTACTACATTGACCTTTATTCAAAATGGGCAAGCTATCAGCCCGAAGAAAACGGTGTTACAATTGCCTATACTTCGATTTACGGCAACACCCAAAAAGCCGCACTGATGCTTGCAGACAAGCTGTCGGAAAGAGATGTGAAAACCGAAATTTTTGACCTTGCAAGATGTGATATTTTTAAAGCGGTATCAACCGCCTTTAAATATGACAAATTGGTTCTTGCAACCACCACCTATAATACAGACATCTTTCCCTTTATGCGCACCTATATTGAATATCTGACCGCACGCAATTTCCAAAACAGAACAGTCGGTTTTATTGAAAACGGAAGCTGGGGTCCAATGGCGACAAAGGTTATGAAAAATATGCTTGAAAACAGCAAAGGCTTAACTTTTTGCGAAAATAACGTTACCATTTTATCGGGTGTAAATGATGCGACAAATGCCGCTATCACAGCCCTTTCGGATGAATTGACGAAATAATTAAAACGGCAGTTTTTTCTGCCGTTTTTGTTTTAATTTTCCACACTTTACTTATTGCAATTTAAAATGTATTGTTATATAATAAAATATTATTAAAGAATTAGAAAATCAGGGATGTTATGAAAAAGACAATTACAATTATCTGTTGTGCCTTGGCAGGTGCACTTCTTGCCGTTGCGGCAACAATTTTACTTATAAAATTTGGCGATAAGGTTGCAACAGAGCCTGTCATTTCTGACGAAACAAGCCAGACTGACAGTATTGTTTCAATACCGGTGGATGTGCCCCCTGTGGAGGTTGCACCGGTCGAATATCTGACCTTTAGCTCCCCCACACAGACACAATTCAGCATAAACGATGAAACCTTTACATTTAAGGGCAACGTTAAGGAAGGCAAAACGGTAAAGCTTGGGGATGAAGTTATTCCCTGCGATGAAGCAGGCAATTTTGAAAAAACCGTCACCGTTAATTACGGCACAAATACCTTTAAGTTTACTGCAGATGACCAAAGCAAAACCTTCACTATTAAACGCAGATACGTTATTATCACATCCCACACACCGTCAAATGCGCAGACCTATCCCGCAGGTGCAAAATTTGATGTGTCTGTAAAGGCGCGCGCAGGTGCTGTGGTTACTGCAAGCTTTAACGGGCAAAACATTACCCTTACAGAAAACACCGATGCAAACGGTGGCAATTCAACCTTCAGCGGTTCGTTCACCTTGCCGGGCGGTCACTTTAAAGACCTTAATCTTAAACAGATTACCTTTAAAGGTACACATAACGGTCACAGCGAAACCGTTTATTCGGGCAACATTACCTGCAGGCGTGAAAGTGTTGTTGTTGATTATGACCCCAATGCAACCCCGTCGGGCGGCAATTATATAAACGTCGGTTCGGGTGTAATTGCAGAAATTGTTGGTTTTCAGGCTGAAACCTTTAACGGCAACGACAAAACCGATAAATCCCGCCCGTACAATAACTATCTGCCCAAAGGTACGGTTGATTATTGTAAAGTGGATTTAAGAGATATTAATGACGAAAGCGGTCGAAAGCTTGTAACCCTTCGTTGCGGACGTCAGGTTTACCTTGAAAAGCGACGCGCTTCATTTTATAAAGATTTTACAACCATTACCAAGCAATACGTCGGTACTCTGCCCGACCATAACGAATTAAACGTTGCTGATTTTTCAATTAAAGGTCACCATACGGTTTTAACCCTTGATACCGACTGGAAGGCACCCTTTTTATTTGAGCTTAAGGACCAGGCTTATAGTTCTAATTATTCCATAACTGACGCAACATTTAATTACGTTGACATTACCTTCTGTTATGCAACCGTTTTCACAGGTGAGATAACCGTTCCCGAAAATCATCCCCTTTTCTCGGGCGTTAAGGTAATTCAGAATCAGTCCGACTATACCCTGCGTTTTTATCTTAAAAAGACAGGTGCTTTCTACGGTTGGGATGCTTACTACAACAGTCGAGGTCAGCTGTGCTTTGAATTCTTGAACCCCACAAAAATCACCGCTGCTGAAAACGAATACGGTGCAGACCTTACGGGTGCAGTAATTCTAATTGATGTCGGTCACGGCGGCAGTAAGGATACAGGCTCGGTCGGTAAAATCGGCAAGGTCAGTCATCCGGAAAAAACCTGGAATCTTACATTGGCAAAAACCATTAAGGCAGAGCTTGAAAGTATTGGCGCAACGGTTTATATTACCCGCGAAACCGACGTTGAACAGCTTGCCGATTATAAGGTGGAATACCTTAAAAACTTAAAGCCCGATTATTGCATTGCAATTCACCACGACGGTAATACAAAAACGTCGCTTAACGGCTTTGGGGCATACTATTATTACCCCTTCTCACAAAAGGCCGCACAGTACGTGTTGGACCAAAACAGTAATTTGACCGTGGGTGGAAATAAGGTATACAAAAACACCACCTTTAAATGGCATTATTACTTTATGGGTAGATGCAGTGTTTGTCCCGTAGTGCTGACCGAAAACGGTTATATGACCAACGGCTATGACCTTGGAAATATTACAAATATGAACGTTAATGCCGCAAAGGCAAAAGCTATTACCGCAGGCATTGCCGAATATTTCTTAAGTATTCAATAAAAAATATGTAAAGGATATTTATTATGAATTTTACACCAATTGATAACAAGGGTCTTGTAGAAGGCTTTTGCATTATTAAAACAATTGACCGCAAAACTTCGTCTAAAGGTGACAGTTATCTTGATATGACATTGGGTGACAGCGACGGTGAAATTAATGCCAAGCTTTGGCGCTATGTGCCCGAGCTTCACGGTGAATACCAGGCCAATGAAATTATAAAGGTGCGGGGTGTTATTTCAGAATATAACGGCAACGACCAGCTTAAAATTGACCGCATCCGCCACACGGGTCCCGAAGATAACGTAAAGGCTGAGGATTTTGTTAAATCGGCTGATTATTCGGGCGAAATGATGTTTAATGAGCTTTTGAATATTGCTGAAAATTTCAAGGATGACGAGCTAAAGCTGCTTGTTACCGAAATTTTAAAGGACAACCGCCTTCAGATACTTTATTGGCCTGCCGCCTTTAAGCTTCATCACGCTGTACGCGGCGGCTTGCTGCTTCACTCACTTTCCATTGTGCGTTTGGCACAGGCAGTTTGCAAGCTATACACCTTTGTAGATGAAGAGCTTTTGATTTCGGGCGCAATTTTGCACGACATTGCAAAGCTTCAGGAATATACCGTTGCCGACAGCGGCATCGCCACAGGTTATTCGGTTGAAGGCAACCTTTTGGGTCATCTCACAATTGGTGCAATGGTTGTTAATGAATATGCCAAAAAGCTTGGTATTTCCAAAAAGACCGCAATGCTTATTGAACACATGCTTATTTCTCACCACGGCGAGCCCGAATTTGGTGCGGCAGTACGCCCAGGCTTTATTGAAGCTGAATTACTATCCGAGCTTGACCTTATGGATTCACGCGTTTATGAAATGAAAGAAGCTGTTGCCGACACAGCGCCGGATGATTTTTCTTCCCGACTTTGGGCAATGGACAACCGCAAGCTTTACAACCATAACCGCGTTGATATAAACAACAAAACAAAAATATTTTAAAAGGTGATAAAAATGAAAATTACAAAAGATATGATTATTGGCGACGTTTTAGACATTGATACCGGCTGTGCACAGTATTTCTTTGAAATTGGTATGCATTGCCTTGGCTGCCCTGCTTCACGCGGTGAAACCATTGAACAGGCTTGCCAGGTACACGGTGCTGACTGTGATGCTTTACTCCAGAAGCTTAACGCATACTTTGCTGACAAATAATGAAGGACTTAAGTCAACGACTGAAGACTATCGCCGCCCTTGTGCCAAACGGTGCAAGGGCTTGTGATATAGGCTGTGATCACGGTTATCTTGCAATTTATTTAAGGCTTAATAATATTGCAAAAAGTGTAATTGCCGCCGACTTAAACCCCGCCCCGCTTGAAAGAGCACGTAAAAACATCCAAAAGCTTGGCGGCGATAACATTAAGCTTCGCCTTTGCGACGGACTTTCTGGAATTAATGAAAACGAAGTCGATACTGTGATTATTGCAGGTATGGGCGGCAACATTATTTCGGGTATAATTGACCGTTGCGGTTGGTCTAAAAATAACGGCTTAACCTTTATTTTACAGCCCACAACATCAAGCGAAGTATTGCGTGAATTTCTATGCAAAAACGGTTTTGAAATTATGACCGAAACGGTGGTTTATGAAAACAATAAGCTTTATTCGGTTATGGCGGTAAAATTCACAAACCAAGCTGATATTTGCGAAAACGGTTTTTATTATATAGGCAAAATAACCCCCGATACCGATGACGGCCTTAAATACATAAAAAAACAAGAAAAAAGGCTTTTTGATGCTTTAGAAGCTATAAAAGACCTGACCGAGAAGCAGACTGAATATAACGAATTTTTGTCCGCTTACAGCTATATTAAAAAAAGATTATCGGAGTAATACCAATGCCATTTGACGGTGCTTTTTTACACTGCGTATCAAGTGAACTTAACGATGCGCTTGAATGCCATATTGACAAAATTTATCAGCCCTCTAAAGAAGAGCTGGTCTTTTTGTTGCGCAAAAAGGGCTTTGTAAAAAGGCTTTTAATTAACATTAAATCGGGCAGTGCAAGGGTTCATTTTACCGAAAATAAATTTGAAAACCCCGAAAAACCGCCAATGTTTTGTATGCTTATGCGAAAGCATCTTTTAAATGGTCGGCTTTTGTCAGTTGTTCAGCCCGACCTTGAACGCGTTGTAATTTTTAACTTTTCAAGTATGAACGAAATGGGCGATATTTGTGAATTAAGCCTTATTTGTGAGCTTTTGTCGGGCAGTGCAAACGTTATTTTGTGCGATTCTCAAAGCAGAATAATTGACTGCCTTCGCCACAGTGATATTGAAAATTCTGCACGTTTGCTTTTACCCGGTGCCACCTATACCCTACCACCAAAGCAGGATAAACTCAACCCCTTAACTTGCAATTTGAATTTAATTAAAAAACATTTAGAAACCAAAACCCTGCTGCAAACAATTGACGGCTTTTCTCCCCTTATCTGCCGTGAAATTGAAACAGAAAATAACCTTGAAGCGGTTATCCATATTCTTAAAAACCAAAATGGTGTTCCCACCCTTGTTTTAAAGCCCGACGGTACGCCGCAGGATTACAGCTTTACTGAAATTCAACAGTATGGTAACGGGTTCAAAAACAAAAGCTTTGAAAGCTTCAGTGCCCTTTTAGATGAATTTTACACCGCAAAGGATATTGCGCTTCGCGTAAGCCAAAATGCAAGAGATATTATAAAGCTTATAACTAACCTTAAAGCCCGTACCGAAAGAAAGCTTTCGTTAAGGCTTCAGGATTTGGAAAAATGTAAGGACCGCGAGCAGCTTCGCATTTATGGTGAGCTTTTAAAGGCCAACCTTTACGCCATACCGCAAGGCGCAAGCTTTGCTGAAGTTCCCAATTATTACGACCCCGAGCTTAAAAATATACGCATACCGCTTAACCCTGCCATTTCCCCTTCTGCAAATGCAAATAAGTATTTTAAGGATTACAAAAAGTCATACACTGCAGAAGAAACCCTTTTAAAGCTTACCGAAACCGATAAGCAGGAGCTTGTTTATTTTGATTCTGTGCTTGAAAGCATTTCGCGTTGCCATGACCTTTCCGATATTGCCGAAATACGCGAAGAATTAAGCGATGCAGGTTATATAAAGCAACCTCAAAACCGCAAAAAGCAAAAGCAAAAAACTGAATTTAAAGAATTTTTATCGGTTGAAGGTTATAAAATATTGGTTGGGAAAAACAACCGACAAAATGATTATTTAACAACTGTAATAGCCGGCAAAAACGATTTGTGGTTTCACACCAAAAATATTCCCGGCAGTCACGTTATCGTGCTTTGCGGCGGCAATGATGTAAGCGACCAAACCATTTTGCAGGCGGCCACACTTGCGGCGGCAAGCTCAAAAGCGAGTGATTCTGCGCAGGTGCCCGTTGATTACACACCGGTTAAATTTGTCAAAAAGCCAAACGGGGCAAAACCCGGTATGGTTATTTACACCACAAACAAAACTGTTTACGTCACCCCGAAGGGAGAGAGCTAACCTTGAAAATCGGTGTTTCGACCGCATCACTTTACCCACTTGAAACCGAGCTGGCACTTGAAACTGTCGGAAAAGCGGGTGTAAAAACCACTGAAATATTTTTTAACTGCGAAAGCGAGCTAAAACCCGCTTTTATTGATATGCTTGTTGATATCAAGGATGAATACGGCATCAATATTCCTTCCATTCACCCCACCTGCTCTTTAGCCGAATCGTTTTTACTGTTTTCAGAATATAACCGCCGCTTTTATGAAGGGCTGGATAAATTCGAGCGTTATTCCGAAATTGCGGCCGAGCTTGGTGCCAAATATATTATTATGCACGGTGGCAAAAATAACGGTCTTACATCAGATGAAGAATATTGTGAAAGATATATGATGCTGAATGAACGAACCCGAAAAAACGGCGTGTATGTTTTGCAGGAAAACGTTGCCAACTTCCGTGCAAGAGACCGCGAATTTCTTCGTTCAATGTGTGATATTTTGGGTGATGATGCACGTTTTTGTTTTGATATAAAGCAGTCTGTGCGCGCAGGCTATAACCCATTTGATTTAGCCGAAGAATTTGCCCCTTACATAAAGCATTGTCACATAAGCGATCACAACATCGGAAGCGACTGCCTTTTACCGTCAAACGGTGGCTTTGATTTCAAATCCTTTTTTGAATTTATGGCTTCAAAAGGATATAACGGTGCATATATCATCGAAGTTTATAAAAATGCATATAAAAGTTATGATGAAATTTTCGATTCTTTTGGTAAAATGTTAAAAATATCAGATTAACCAAAATTTATGTATTGCAATTTCAACTTACATACTATATAATATTACAGTGGGTGTAGTTTTTTGTTGCCCCCATATTAATGATTTTAAAGGATGTGCACTGTGAACAGCATAACTTCAAGAGACTTATTAAACCTATTCATCAAAAATATTTTTATTATTTTTCTTTCTGCTGTAATTTTTGGCGCAGGTGCTTTTATTTACTGTGAAAAATTTACACAAGAAAAATATGCCGCTCAGGGTGAAATTTTAGTAACCAATGGTGGTATTGTTTCTAGTGAACTGAGCGAAAACAAGGTTGCCAACACTGACGTTGCCGCTTCTATAAACCTTTTGCCCACTATTCGCAGCACCTTGGCAAGCAGCGGTATTTATAAAGAATTTGCCGATTATCTTAAAGAAACCAGGAATATCAATTATCCATACAGTTACTTAATGGCCGCTGCTTCTGTAGATCAAAGTGATGATCAATCCTTGTTTTTATCTATAACTTTTGAATTAAACTCAAAAAAAGAAGCTATCGGTGTCACAAATGAATTTTTAAAATTCGCACCCGGCTATATTGAGAATAAAATTGAAGGTTGCCGTGCTGAGGCAGACCCCCAATGCGACACAGCTGTTAAAACCGCGCCTCACACCTTCTCAACTACTGTTATCGCAACAGTTTGCGGCGCCATTCTCTGCTTTGCAGTAGTTTTCCTTATTTCTCTTTTCAATTTAAGCATAAAATCTGATGAGGATTTCTCTACACGTTATAATATCCCGGTTATTGGAAATATTCCCGATTTTTCTGTTTCACACAACAATAAATCGACCTCCAAAGGTTCAAAAGGAGGGAAATAATCGTTATGTCAAACACTGTAGCTAATAAAAATACAACCAAGTCACCTAACGAAAAACTTTTCCTCACAGATATTCGTCAGAAGGTCACCTTCTCTATTGTTGAATCCTATAAAAACATCCGTACAAATATTGTTTCTTTGATGGCTAAAAAGGAATCTAAAGTTTTGGCTATATCCAGTCCTAACGCTTCTGAAGGTAAGTCCACTACCTCTCTTAACATTGCCATTACCATTTCACAGTTAGAGAAAAAGGTTTTAATTATTGATGCTGACGCGCACAGACCTTCACTTCACAAGAAGCTTAAGATTGAAAACTCCGTTGGTCTTTTAAATCTTATTTCTGAACAAATCAATTTCAAAGATACCATTCACAAGCACAATGATTATCTTGATGTTATCACCTGTGGTACAAATGCTACCAAACCTTCCGAATTATTAAATTCAGAGAAATTTAACGAAATTCTTGAAGAACTTAAAGAGCATTATGATTACATTATTCTTGACACCCCGCCTGTTAACCCCGTTTCGGATGCGCTTGTTATTGCGCAGAAGGTTGATGCAGTTATTCTGATTGTCCGTGCAAATGTAACATCACACGATGCATTTAAAAAGGCTCTCAAGGCTTTAAACGTTCTTGACGTTAACGTTGACGGTGTTATTATCAATGGTTCCGACCCGCGCCCGCGAGGCTATTATAAGAGCAAATACAGCTATTACAAAAGCGGAAGAACTTACTATTAATAAAAGCGGGAGATTAATTCTCCCGCTTTTTGATATCAAAAAAAGGTGGTGAACCCAATGCTTTTAGACATTCATTCTCACATTTTACCGGCCGTCGATGATGGCGCGCAAGACATAAACGATTCGCTTATATTACTCGATTTGATGGCTGAACAAGGCATTACTCACGTAATTGCAACACCACACTTTTATCCGCATAATGACACTATAAAAGACTTTAAAGCAAGGGTCACCGCTGCCAAAAAAGAGCTTAAAGCAAACTATATCGGTAACATAGTAATTATCACTGGCTGCGAATTATTTTATTTTAACGGTATTTCCAAAAGTGAACACCTAAAGCATTTCACCCTTAATAAAAGCGGCTATATATTAATTGAACCCGACCCATATTATCTTACCGAAGGTTTTATGAATGAAATTTTGTATATGAGGGATTTTCTCGGCCTTAACCCCATTATCCCACATATTGAAAGATATAACCGCTGCCGCGGATATAAAAAATTTTTAAAGTTCATAAAAGAAAATTGTATTCTCACCCAAGTAAATGCTACATCTTTCTTCAGCAAACACTATACCCGCACTTTAAAAAAACTTTTTAAAGAAAATCTGGTGACCTTTGTTGCCACCGACACACATTCACTTAACCGCCCCCCTTTGTTGGGTGCTTCACTTAATGAAATTGAAAAACGTTTTTCTGCTTCTGAAAAAGAACGTATAATTTCCAACCTTGAAACATTATATAAGGATATAACAGTTAAGGAAAATAATTATGAAAACGAATACGCTGAATATCTGTAATAAAGGCGATATAACATATATCACTTTCCCTAAGCTTGAAAAGTCAGGGCTTGTAAGGCATATTTTTTCCACCAAAAAAGGTGGAGTTAGCCCCTACCCTTACGGCCCGATGAATATGAGCTTTACACATGATGCGCGTGAAAACGTAATGAAAAATTACGAACTCTTATGCGGCTGCGTTGGCATTGATACAAGTCATCTTGTTTTATCAAAGCAAACCCACACAAACAATGTTTTAGTTGTCGATAAATCACACTGCGGCACAGGATATACTAAGCCTTCTTTTGAAGATATCGACGGTCTTATAACCAACCAAAGCGGTGTAGCACTTGTTACTCAGTATGCAGACTGCACTCCCCTTATATTTTTAGACCCTGTAAAAAAGGTTATAGCAACCTCCCATTCGGGTTGGCGCGGCACCGTACAGGAAATTGGTAAAGTAACCATTGAAAAAATGTTAGCCGAATTTGGTTGTAGCCCTGCTGATATAATTGCCTGCATTGGCCCTTGCATTTCAAAATGCTGTTATGAAGTGGATACCCCCGTTTACGATGCTTTTTCAAGGCTTTCATACCTTAATTTAGACAAGATATTTACCGATAAGGTCGGCGACAAATATATGCTCGATATGGTTGAAGCCAACAAGCAGATTTTGCTTAGTTGCGGCGTTAAAGAAGAAAATATGGATATATCCGATTTGTGCACAAACTGTAACTGCGACACTCTTCATTCACACCGCGCTTCAAAAGGTCAACGCGGAACAATTGGCGTAATAATCGAACTAAAATAAAAAATAAACCTCTGAAATCAGAGGTTTATTTTTTATTTTATAAACTTTTTATATCCTTTTCCGTATTTCACAGCATTAGAAACACGACTTAAGGTCGCCGAAGAAATATCTGTAGCTTCTATTACCTGATTATACGTTTTGCCCTGTATTAATAATTTTGCCGCAATAAGGCGCTGTGTCATCTGCTCAATTTCGTTGTTAGTACATAAATCTGCAAATAAAATTTCCATATCTTCGGCACTGTCAACCGATGCCAACAATTCAAACAATTCATTGACCATTTTTTCGGTTATTTTTTCGGGGGCCATATAATCACCTCATATTTCATTTGTTTTTTGTAAAAAGCTCTTTGTTTTTTCAGATTTCGGGTTATCAAAAACCTCTTCGGGTGTACCGATTTCTTCAATTACACCGTCAGCCATAAAGATAACCTTGTCTGACACGTTTTTAGCAAAGTCCATTTCGTGGGTAACGATAATCATTGTGCTGTCTTTACCCTTAAGACCTTTTATAACCTTTAAAACTTCGCCCGTAAGCTCGGGGTCCAAAGCACTTGTGGGTTCGTCAAAGCAAAGTATTTGCGGATTAAGTGCAAGTGCCCTTGCAATTGCCACACGCTGCTGTTGACCACCAGACAACTGGCAGGGATAAAAATCAACCTTTTCTGAAAGGCCAACCTTTTCAATAAGTTTGCGGGCATTTGCTTCAATTTCTTCTGCTGTACCGCGCTTTAAAAGTGTTGGTGCCAAGGTTACGTTTTCTAAAACGGTATATTGCGGGAACAAATTAAAGGACTGGAAAACCATACCGAAATGCAAACGGTTTTCACGGATTTCGGCATCAGTATATTTATGAAGGCTTCCACCATCATAAATCATATTTCCATCAACCGAAATTGTACCTTCTTCAGAAAATTCAAGAAAGTTTATGCAACGAAGAAGGGTTGTTTTACCACTACCGGAAGAACCGATAATTGATAAAACCTCACCTTTTTCAAGGGAAAAACTAATATCTTTTAAAACCTCGTACTTGCCGAAGCTTTTTTTAATGTTTTTAATTTCCAAAAAAGCCATTTGTCTTCCCCCTTAACTCTTGAAATAGTCAAGCTTCTTTTCAATTCTGCCAAGAACAATTGTCAGAATACCAACAAAAAGAAGATAGAACGCGCCGGTATAGAAAAGCGGCCAAACAAGTGCCTGGGTTGCGGCAAGTTCTTTTGCCTGCTTAATAATTTCGCAAACGAGAATACAGTTAGCAAGGGCAGTGTCCTTGATGAGAGTTATAATTTCGTTTGACATGGGCGGAACAATACGCTTGATTACCTGCTTAAGCACAATTTTCCTGAAAACCTGGGACTTTGTAAGACCAAGCACATAGCCTGCTTCATACTGTCCCTGCGAAATGCTTTCAATACCACCGCGGTAAATTTCAGAAAAATAGCAAGCATAGTTAATTGCAAATGCCAAAAGTACCGCTACAATTCGGCCTGTATCAGAAATACCGTATTCCAAAAAGAAGAAACGGTCAATTTTAGCAAATACCGGGAAATCAAACAAAAGTCCCGGCACGTAATAAATAACAAATATCTGAAGCATCAAGGGAATACCTCTGATAATCCAGACAAACACTTTTGAAACTGCTTTAAGGGGCTTAAAGTTGCTCATTGAACAAAAGGCTATAGGCAAACCAAGCGGTGCGCCGCAAAGCAGCGTCACCGCAAAGATTAGCAAAGATAATTTAAAGCCTTCCCAAAGAAATAGGGTTACTTGTAAAAAGGTCATTATATATCTCCGATGTATTTAATTATTTTACCTGATCAGAATAGTCAGTGATAGTTGTGTTAAGAACATCATACTTTTCAGCGATCTTCTTGATTGTACCGTCTTTAGCAAGCTTAACGAGCTGTTCGTTTACCTTAGCGGTAAGTTCGCTACCCTTTTTGAAGCCGATTGCATAATATTCAACGTCTGAAGAAAGATCGTCAACGATCATAAGGTCAGCATAGTCGCCCTTGCCACAGTAGCTCTTTGCAAGCTGAGCATCGAGAACAGCAAAATCAGCAGTCATAGCGTTAACTTCGGTAAGGCAATCAGTCTGCTTGGGGCAACCCTTAAAGTTTGCGCCGTCAAAGCTCTTAAGATAGGTTTCACCTGCAGAACCGGATTCAGCAGCACCGGTCTTGCCCTTTAAGTCTGCAGCCTTTTTGATGCCGCTGTCTTTCTTAACAACGATAACCTGACGGTTTTCCATATAGTTGTAAGAAAAGTCAACCTTCTCAGCACGCTCAATGCCGTCATCATCCTTTGAGTTGCAGGTAAAGCCGTTCCAGATGCAGTCGATTGTGCCGGAGTTTACGTCGGTATATTTGCTATCCCAGTCGATTTCCTGGAACATTACTTCATAACCAAGGCCTTCGAAAACTGCTTTTGCAAGATCAGTATCGAAACCGATAAGTGTTTTACCGTCTTCATCAAAATAGTTCATAGGTGAATAAATTGTGTAACCAACAACGATGGTTTCCTTCTTGGCGTCGTCGCCCTTGTTATCGGTTTTAGCGCCGCAGCCTGCAAAGCATGCAACGATGAGTGCGAGTGTCATAAGTAAAGCAATAAGTTTTTTCATTTTTAATTTCTCCTTTAAAGTTAATTGTTTTTGTTTGTAAAATTTGGTTTTGCGCACTTTAGAAATTTAGTTAAGTAAAGTGAGCCGCTAAAAAAAATAATCTGGATTCAATTTTAGTTTCGGTGGACTTTCATTTTTCTTTTTCCTCCATGCGCTTTGTCGATGTTGCTATTATACTTCACTTCGATGAAGTTGTAAAGTGTTTTTTTGCATTTTTTTAAAGTTTGTGCACTTTAGATAACTAAAGAACTAAAGTGTTGGCGTTTTTACACAACAAAAACGGCTTTTTTTATGTCTCAATTCTTAATTTTACGAGTGCAACATAACAAAACTATTGTTATTTATACGATTTTGTGTTATACTTTCCATATATGTTAAATTTTATATATGCTCTGCGAAAGGACCGTATATTATAATGAATATAAATAAAATTAAAGAAAGTGTAAAACGTTTTATATGCAGCAGTGTTCCCCGTTTTTTTAAGGAAACGCTTCCCGCCTATTTTACAAATAATTTCGAAATTACCACCACCAGGACTTCCCGAATTGTTGGTGCGGTGCTTTGCCTTGCGGCATTGTTACTTGTAATATTCCGCATTGAAACCTTTAATACGCTTGAAATTTCCCGCAGATGGATAGTTATGGCGCTTGATTTAGCGCTTCCGTTTGTTATCGGTGCTGTTACTATATTTAATTTGAAGATCAAGCACAACCTGACCCGCATAATTCTAAGCTTTGTGATATTGCTTGTTACTCCGCTTATCACGATAACTGTTACCGAATGTCTTAATAACGTATTTATCGCTGATATGATTCCCCTTGGAATTTTCGGCAATTATATTATAGTTTTAATATTCTACTTCCTTGTTTTTGCAATATCAGGCAGTCTGCCCATCACATTTATATCAGTTAATCTTATTGTTTTCGGTCTGGCAATCGCACACGGATACGTGCTTGAATTCCGTGGTACTCCCTTCCAACCGATGGACTTTTTAAGTATTGGCACCGCTGCAGGTGTTGCAAGCACATATAATTTCGCACCCAATTACCGAATGATAACAGCAATTTTCATTATTCTTATAATGTTTATTGTTGCAATAAAGCTCCGCACACCTAAATATAATCTTATAACCAAAATTATATCGCGTTCGTTTGTGGCAACCTTTGCGACTGTTGTGCTTATTTTGTTCTATGGCACAAGCGTATTTGCAGATTTAGGTGTCAAGCCCGACTTCTGGAATCAGACCCGCGGTTATAAAAAATCCGGCTTTGTTTATAACTTCTTTGTAAACACCAAATATTTATTTATGACCGAGCCTAACAATTACGACCCCGACAAAATTAAGGATTATATTGATCAAACAATAGAGCCCGACAATGAAACAGACCCGAATAAGGTCAAGCCTAATATTATATGTATAATGAACGAATCATTGTCTGATCTGCGCGTGCTTGGTAATCTTGAAACCAACCTTGATTATATGCCCTTTATGAACAGCCTTACCGAAAACACAATTAAGGGCAATTTGCATGTACCCGTTATCGGTGCAGGTACTTCAAACAGTGAATTTGAATTTTTAACAGGTCACTCAACCCACTTCTTGCCTTCGGGCAGTAACGCTTATATGCTTTACATCAAAAACCCGATGGCATCTCTTGTTTCAACCTTAGAAGCGCAGAATTACTCTTCCTGGGCATTCCATCCCTACCTTGCGGCAGGCTGGAACCGTCCCACAGTTTACAGTAATTTCAGCTTTAACAAGTTCACCGCTTTTGAAGATATTTTTGATATGTCACTCTGGGATCGTTATCTTGCTAACGGCAATGATTCAAATTATCTGCAGGGCCTTGTTGACCTTAACTACCCCGGCTCTAATATGCTGCTGCGCCAGTATATCAGCGATGATTACAACTATGACCTTTTAATTGAAGATTACGAAAAGCGCGACAAGTCAAAGCCTTACTTTGCATTTAACGTAACCATGCAAAACCACGGCGGCTATTCTGCAGGCTGTGTAAACTTTAACGAAGCAATTTATGCCACCAACACAACAAAGGCATATAACCGCGCAAATAAGTATTTATCACTTGTGCGCGCAAGCGACATTGCCTTTAAAGAGCTTATTGAATATTTCTCAAAGGTTAAGGAGCCTACTATCATTTGTATGTTCGGTGACCATCAGCCCAGCATTGAAACCGATTTTATTGCCGAGGTTATGGGTGTTAAGGATATTTCAAATCTTCCAATAGAGGATGAACAAAAGCGTTATACCACCCCCTTCTTCATCTGGGCAAATTATGACATTGAAGAAAAAATGATTCCCCGCCTTAGCGTGAATTACCTTTCTTCTTTGGTTCTTCAAACCGCAGGTCTTGAACTTACCGAATATAACAGATACCTGTTAAAGCTTTCTGAAACACTGCCCGTTATCAACACAGCAGGTTATATTGATGCTGAGGGCAACTATTATAAATGGAGCGATACCTCACCATATACCGAAATTCTTAAGGAATATGAAAGAATTCAGTACAACTGTATTTTCGACCAGGAAAATATAGATAAAGACGTATTCTTTATTAAAGGCTACGTACACGAGCCGTCCGACCTTTCAAGGGATGATAAAGATGATTAACACCACACTTTGTTATATTGAAAAAGACGGCAAGTATTTAATGCTTCACCGTGTAAAAAAAGTAAACGATTTAAATCAAGACAAATGGATAGGCATTGGCGGTAAGTTTGAAGATAAGGAAAGTCCTGAAGAATGTATGCTTCGCGAAGCGCTTGAGGAAACGGGTCTTACCCTTATTAAACCCGAATACCGCGGTATTCTCACCTTTGTTTCAAACAAATGGCCGACCGAATATATTCACCTGTTTTATGCAGATAACTTTTCGGGTGAGCTTAAAGAATGTGACGAAGGTAATCTTGAATGGGTTGCAATTGAAGATATATATTCTCTGCCCATCTGGTCTGGTGATAAAATCTTCTTGAAATTAATTGAAGAAAATGCTCCATTCTTTTCACTAAAACTTCAATATGAAGAGGATAACCTTGTAAATGCTGTTTTAAACGGTGAAAAAATAGTATAGAAAAAGCGACGGCACCGCCGTCGCTTTTTTATTTCTATTTATCTGTAAATTCGCTATCATCTGCTGTAAATACCATTTCTTTACCTGTTTTTGGGTGGGTGAACGTCAGGCGGTAGGATAAAAGCGCAATATTTTCAAAATTATCTGCCGCGCCATATTTTTTATCGCCTAAAAGCGGCATTTTGCGGGATGCAAACTGCACCCTTATCTGATGTGTACGCCCGGTATGCAAAAGCACACGCACAAGTGAACAATTCTCATTTGTCTTCAATGCTTCATAAGAAAGCCTCGCTTCCTTGACACCCTTTCGCATACTTTTTACAACAAATGATTTATTCTTTCGGCTGTCCTTAAACAAAAGGTCAACCATTTCACCGCTGCCGTCAATTATACCGTGAACAACGGCCAGATATTCCTTCTTGAAGCGATGTTCGGCAATATCACAAGAAAGCTTTGCTGCCGCAAATTTAGTTTTCGCATAAACCATTACACCCGAAACGCCCTTATCAAGTCTGTGCAAAGGATAAATCTCGCAGCCATACATTTTTGAAAGCTCGGTTATCATACTTTCGCCGCCCGAACTGTCCGCTTGCGACAATATACCCACCGGTTTTATACATACAACAATATATTCGTCCGAATATAAGATTTCCACCACTTCACCGCCTTTTATATTATATGTATAACACAACAAACTCTGTTTTTCAAGCAAAACAAAATATCAACTTTCTTAATTATTTAATATATATTAGTTTACTTTTATAGACTTTCGTGATAAAATAATCATATAATCTAATTATAAGGAAGTTTTAAATGAATATTGCAGTTGCACAGTCAGGTGGTCCTACCTGCGCCATTAACGCATCACTTTTAGGTGTTTTCCGCCACGCCACAAAATATGACGAAATAGAAACGGTATACGGCTCGGTCAATGGTATTGAAGGTTTAATTCTTGATAACCTTGTCAACCTTTGCGACGTTATATCTGATGACGACGACGTTGAGCTTATCCGCCAGACACCATCAACCGTGCTGGGCTCTTGCAGATATAAGCTTCCCGATTATAAAACCGACCCCACTGTTTACGAAACAATATATTCAAACCTTGTAAAGCACAACATCGGCGCCTTCTTTTATATCGGCGGTAACGATTCGATGGACACGGTTATGAAGCTTGACGGCTATTTTAAAGCCAATAGCATTGATATAAAGGTTATCGGTATACCCAAAACAATTGATAACGACCTGCCCGAAACCGACCACACCCCAGGCTTTGGCTCTGCGGCAAAATACGTCGCAACCACTATGCAGGAAATTATACGTGACAGCAGTGTTTATTCAAGCAAATCAGTAACCATTGTTGAAATTATGGGACGCGATACCGGCTGGCTGACTGCTTCTTCTGCAATTCTGCGCACCAGCGGTGAGATTGCACCACACCTTATATATTTGCCCGAAGTCCCCTTTTCTATTGATAAATTTCTTGATGACGTGCGTACAGCGCAAGAAAAATATTATGCTGTTGTTGTTGCCGTTTCTGAAGGTATTACACTTAACAGAAACGAGATTGAAGACTATCATTCAAACCCGAATGATAACTTCGGTCATAAATATCTGGCAGGTGTAGGCAAAGCGCTTGAAAGGATAGTAGCACGCGAATTAAAATGCAAGGTGCGTTCAATTGAGCTTAACGTAATGCAACGTTGTTCTTCACATTTAAGCTCCAAACGTGACATCACCGAAGCCGAACGCATCGGCGGCGCAGCCGTTAAAACTGCCCTTGACGGTTTTTCGGGCAGAATGATGATATACCGCCGCATTGCAAACCATCCTTATAATATGCGCATCGAGCACGTGGAAATTGAAAAGGTTGCAAATAAGGTTAAATACTTCCCGCTTGAATGGATAACCGACACACACAACAACGTCACCGACGATGCAGTTGAATACTGCCTGCCACTTATTCAGGGTGAGCAAAACTTCCGTATAAAAAACGGTCTTCCCCAGCATTACGTTTTGCGTTTTGCACTTGAACACAAAAAACGCGAAGGAAAAATTGAATAAATTCTTATACCGCAACACATTTCATAACGTTAGTTATTTCATTAAAAAAGTCACCTTTGCCAATAGACAAAGATGACTTTTTTTCGTGGTGCACCTGACAGGAATCGAACCTGCACTTCCGTGAAGAAATATGGACCTGAACCATACGCGTCTGCCAGTTCCGCCACAGGTGCATACATATTAAATTATTCACACCTGTCAGCCGCGTATCGCGTAACTCTTGCGGTTCCCGACGACTCGAAACTGCCGTTTCTCGCTTGTCGACCGCGGCGCCTTTTCGTTTTCGCTTCTTCGTCCACAGGACGCGCTCAAACTCAAAGCTGCCAGTTGGGCCACAGGTGCATACATTATTAATTTTTACTCAACTATGGAATTATACCTTAATTATTTATCATTGTCAAGAAGAAAACAAATTGGGGTTTATCGCTTACGCGAATGAATAATGAATGATGCATAATGAAAAATTATGGTGTCGCTTTGCGACAGATGTAAATCGTATGTATTTAGATTGATATAACTCGTAGGGGCGATTCACGAATCGCCCGCCAGAT
>JAZNOE010000065.1:0-7364 GCA_045580625.1 Acutalibacteraceae bacterium
CAAGGCTTCCCCTTGAGGGGAAGCTGTCACGAAGTGACTGATGAGGTGTAATTTGCAGTGATTAAACGGTTTTCCACCTCATCCACCACTGCCGTGGTCCCCCTTCCCCTCAAGGGGAAGGCTTATAAACCCCAATTTATATCCGTCGTCTTTGCCGACACATTAACTATTAACTCTTCACTTTTCACTCTTCACTGAAAATATAATCCACGTGGATTATATTTTCATACATACGTCCCACGCACCCCAGATAACTGTTCTGAGGTTGCCAACGCTAGCCGCGTCACCGATAACGTGTACCTTGCCGCCCTTTTTGGCAATGGGTGCGGGGTTATAACCAACCGACATAATTACGCTGTCGCAAGCAATATCAAACCGTTTTCCATCCTTGTCGGTAACGGTTACACTGCCGTCGTTAACCGAATTAAGCTCGGTTTCTAAATGAACAGGCACGTTATTTGTCTTAAAGCAGTCACGCAAAAAGCTTGTGTTTGCAAGGCAAATACCGGGGGTTACAATAAGGTCGTTTTGCATTTCAACAATAGTTGGCTTTTTGCCTTGTAAAAATAAATCATAAGCAATTTCGCAACCGGTTAAACCGCCGCCGATAATAACAACGTTATCACCAACGGTCTTATTGCCGAGCAAATAATCAACTGCTTCAATGGTTTTTTCAGCGCCAACAATAGGAATTCGTTTTGCGACTGCACCTGTTGCAACAATAATTTCGTCAGCATTAAGGGATTTAACGTCTTTAACCTCGGTGTTAAGCTTAATATCAATGGGATATTTCTTAATTTCGCGGTTGTACCAAGCGATAAGGTCACGGTCTTTTTCTTTAAAGGAAGGCGCCGCCGCGGCAATAAATACACCGCCCAATTTATCGGTCTTTTCGTAAAGGGTTACCTTATGACCGCGCTGTGCACAAACGATAGCGGCTTCCATACCACCGATACCGCCGCCGATAATTGCAATATTTTTGCTCTTTTTAGCGGGGGTAAGCTTGTATTTGTTAGACTGCATTGTCTTGGGGTTTAAGGCGCAACGTGCAAGACCCATTGTGTCGGTAAGGTCTTGTGTATTTGCGTGACCCTTTGAAGATGAGAAGTTAAAGCAGCCTGCGTGACAGCAAATACAGGGTTTGATGTCTTCAAGGCGGTCATCAATCATTTTTGTTACCCATTCGGGGTCAGTAAGGAACTGACGTGCAACGCCCATAGCATCAATTTTGCCGTCGGCAATAGCCTTTGCGCCAACGTCGGGCTCCATTCGGCCTGCGCACACAACGGGAATATCCACAAACTTTTTAATGTGGGCAACGTCTTCTAAATTGCAGTTTTGGGGCATATACATCGGGGGATGTGCCCAATACCACGAATCGTAGGTGCCATTGTCGGCGTTAAGCATATCATAGCCTGCATCCTGCAAATATTTAGCGGCCTTTTCGCTTTCTGCCATATTACGGCCAACCTCAACGTAATCTTCACCGGGCATTGCGCCTTCGCAGAAGCCCTTCATTTTAGATTCAACCGAATAACGAAGAGATACAGGGAAATCTTCACCGCATTCAGCCTTAATTGCTTTTACAACTTCAGCCGCAAAGCGATAGCGGTTTTCAAAGCTTCCGCCGTATTCGTCGGTGCGCTTGTTAAAAAATTCTATTGAAAACTGGTCTAATAAATAGCCTTCGTGTACAGCGTGAACCTCAACACCGTCAACCCCTGCCGCTTTGCAAAGCGCGGCGGTTTTAGCAAAGGCTTCAATAATTTCGTGAATTTGTTCCTTTGTCATTTCGGGGCAAATAATATCGTGTGCCCAGCGTGACGGTTGTGCTGAGGGGGAAGCAAGCTCGTGACTGGTGTCAATAATCGGCTTAATAATTGCGCGTGTAAGCTTGTTTTTATGCAAGGGTGCTACAAGCTCGGTAATAGCCCAGCTTCTGCCCATACCTGCAGTCAGCTGAACGAAAAGCTTTGCGCCCGATTTATGAATTTCATCCATAAATTCCTTCAGTTCATCAAACATTTTCGGGTTTTGCCAAAGCCATTTGCCCCAAAACGTGTCGCGAAGCGGAGCAATACCGGGGATAATAAGACCAACGTTATTGTTGGCGCGTTCCAAAAAAAACTTTGCGGCTTCCTTGTCGAAGTGGCAACCGCCTAATTCAAACCAACCGAAAAGTGACGTACCGCCCATCGGGCAAAGCACAATGCGGTTTTTAATTTCAACATTACCTATTTTCCAAGGGGTTTGTAATGCTTCAAATTTTGAGTCCATAAATGCACATCCTTTTTAAGCGATATATTATTATTTTAATATAATGTTGTTGAAAAATCAACAAGCAATTAAAAATATTGAATTTTTGGTGTATTATGTTGACTTTAAAACCAAATTTAATGTATAATATCCTAACGTAAGGGAGGGTCGGTATAATGGATATTGCAAAGCGCGGGGTTTTGAAATCGGTCTTATTTTCGCTTTTAACCTGTGGAATTTATCAGATTTATTGGACGGTTTGCCTTGTAAAGGAAAGTCTGATGTTTACAAACAAACGCGGCAATATTTCTTTTGAAATAATTATTTCAATTTTCCTGCCGTTTATCGGGTTGTTTCTTGTTGAACGTAAATTTTCCGAAGGCTGTGCCCGTCAGGGCATTGAACACACCGACCGCTCGTTTATTTATATGTTTTTAAGCATAATTCCTTTTGGCGCGTGTGTTTCGCTTGCATTTATGCAGGAAGAGCTTAATAAAATATTAACTGTAATTGAATAAGTTTAAAGGAGAAATTTTTATGTTAGCAAAATTTTTAGAATGGCTTGGCAGTAAGGAAGCTGTTGAATGGATTTTAGACCTTATCGCATCCTTGGGCGGTAAAATTCTTGTTGGTCTTTTGGTTTTATGTATCGGCTTTTACATAATTAAAAAAATCAAAAGGTTTATCAAAAGCTCACACCGACTTGACAAGCTTGACCCCAGTCTTCGTTCATTTCTTTCAAGCTTTGCAAGCATAGCTCTTTATATTGTGTTGTTTATAACCCTTGCAATGATACTCGGCATACCGGTTACTTCATTTATTACCGTGCTTGCTACTTGTGGTGCGGCAATCGGTCTTGCGCTTCAGGGTGCGCTTTCAAACTTTGCAGGCGGTCTTATGATATTGCTTTTTAAGCCCTTCAAGGTTGGCGATTTTATTGAAGCCGCAGGAGAAAGCGGTACCGTTTCTGAAATAACAGTTGTTTACACCGTGCTTTTAACACCTGACAATAAAAGTATTACAATTCCAAACGGCACACTTACAAATTCGGTGATTGAGAATTATTCAACCGAGGCCACCCGCCGTGTTGACTGGTCCTTTACTGCAGATTATTCCTGCGACAGCGAAAAGGTAAAGGGTATAATTGAAAAGGTTGTCACATCACACAGCAAGGCGCTTAAAGCTCCCGAAGCCTTTGTGCGTGTTTCAAACTGCGGTGATAACGGTGTTGAATACACTGCCCGCGTCTGGGTAAACAGTGCCGATTATTGGGACGTTTATTTTGACGTGCTTGAAGGTGTTAAAAAAGCCTTTGCCGAAAATGATATTATCGTTCCTTTCCCGCAAATGGACGTTCACGTAAAACAGTGAAAACAAAACCGCACCTTTTAAGTCGTACTCTAAAGGACAGTAAAAAGGAAGCACGAGTTTTTCGCGCTTCCTTTTCATTTTGTCTTATACCGTAACAAGCAGGACATTTAGGCGCCCAAATGTCACTTATTAGGAGAACCTAAAACCCTTTATCATATTAACAACAAAAATATAAGTATGTAAGTATCATCTTTTGGATTGAAAATATTTTTGCAAAATTTCTTCTATCTCTTTCTCATCCGCCTTATATTCTTCGCACATATCGTTGCATATCCAAGCGTAATAATCGGTAATAGCCTCAATAAAAGAATATAAAATCTCTTCAATCGTGCTATATTCTGTTCGCACGGGAAGGCGTATCTGTGGAATATCCTCTTTATTATCGAAAACCGGATATGATGAAAAATCAGACCAATAAAACAAATATCCTACTCGCTTATTTTTTCGACTAATCAAATAGTGGTTGTACTCAAAGTCTACCCATAAAGTAATGGGAATACGATAATTAGCTTCTACCCAACTCACAAAAGAACGAAGTTCCTCTTCAATGTCTTTTGATATTCTTTTATCAAATCCAATATTAAATTCGGGTAAAATATCTTTATAAACTTTAAGTTTTACCGTTTGTGCTTTTATCCACACACTATTTTCATTCACAATATCGCCTCCTTATTTTGATTTAATAGTTTTAAGTGACGAAATTAGCATTCTGCGAATGGCACCACAATCGTTTTGTATACATAAAAATCGATAGCCTTTCAAGTTATATTCCGACCTTGTCGGAGTGATATTATTGCCTTGCGGCAATAGTGTTATTGAAACCTTGCGGTTTCAGTGGTATTTTATTCGCTTATAACTGCCGAAGGCAATATCACTCGACGATAGACGAATATAACTGCGTAGCAATATAACTCGCCTTTAGCGAATAAAACTGGCGTTGTATCTTTACGTGTACAACGCCTTTGGTGCGGTTTTTTAAATTAAAAGTTATTTGAAACGTTGCTTTCATAAATTAACTCTGTAAGGTCAGCGGCATATTTTGCAACACAGTCGGAAGAAAAGGTAAAGGTCCATTCAACGTGGGTATAAGGCTGAAGTGTTACACCGTTTAAAGTGCCGAATGAGCCTTCGGCTATAAGACCGTCCTTGTTTTTAAAGGTGAGATTTTTTACGTTAATGTTATATACAGGATGGTTAAAGCCGTTTACAACAAAGCATTTTGCAACAAGCTTTCCGTCATACCAATAAACGTATTTAGGTCTTACAGAAATGGCATTCTGGTCATAAAAATTGTTGTTTTCGTTCAGGAAAAAATTATTTCCCGGGACATAAGTTTCTTCGGGGCGAGTGTTTGAAGGCGGGTTGTTAGTATTGCCTTGGTCGGCGTTGCCCTGGTTTTCGTTTTTGTTGTTTTCGGGGGTGCTTTCCGGGCTTTCGTCTTTTACTTCTTCCTTGTTGGTGTCAGCAGGGGTGCTTTCATCAACATCAGACTTTGTGTCGCTTATCTCACCTTGTGTCTGTGACGGGGTAGATGTATCTTTGTCATCTACCTTTACGGGTGTGGTGCCGCATGCGGCAAAGCTAAAGATAACCATAATTACTGTAAGTAAAACTGCTAATAATTTTTTCATTTCAATTTCTCCTCAAATCAATTTTCTTTACGTGCAAATTTATATAAAATATAAACGTTCAAGCGGTTTGCAGCACCAAAGCCGCCAATTAAAAATGCACCTGTCTGACCGCGTGAATGGGTGCCGCCCTGCCAGTTAACAACCTTGAAATTCGGGTGCGATTTTTTCCAGTCTTCAACGTAATCCTTTGTCTTTTTAGAAACCACGTTATAGCATTCTTCCTTAACAAGCGCATACTGGTTAAGGTTGTCGTTGTTGAATAATTCATATTCAACGGTAAAGCTGTTAAGCTGATATTTGTTTGCGAGCAAGCCGATAGAGGTGTCGGTGTCAAATTTTCCTTTAACGTTTGCAACCTTGGGGTTTTGCTGAAACCACGTGTTTATGCTGTTAATAAAATCATTTTCAGACATACCGCCGCGCTTAAAAACCTTTGTGTAAATGTCAACCTGCTTCGCGCCGCACAAGGGGCAAAAAGCACTTCCTTCATTAATTTCTTTTCCGCATTTTTTGCAAGTCATAATAAAATCTCCTTAAATTCTGATGTGGTTTTTAACCCTTACGTTAATAAAGGGGATTCGAAAATTGATTTGGTTTTAATTTTTTGAAAAAATTTTTTATTTTTTAAAAAAGCCGCCTGAAATGCTTATTTCAGGCGGCTTTTGGCTATTTATTAAAAATTGCTTTATATGCAGTTTCTGCCGCATTTGGACTTTTTGTGCATTTAATTATTCTTAAATTACAGAATTTTAAGAGCTTGTCGGCTAAGGCATAGGTTTTATCAACTGCCGCAGGATCGCTTGGGCGGTAAATCTGTTTTAAGAGCAATATTGGTGCTAAAACATTCGGCAAGGGTACAACCTCATCGTGATTGGCGCGTTCAATAAAACACAAATCAGTCAAAACAGTGCGGGCGTTAGTGTTAAGCCCTTCTTTTCCTGCCCAAGGTGTACCGTAAGCATAAGGAACACCGTCAATAAACCGAATAATAGGCTTATCACCGTTAATTATTGTAAGGCTTTTTTTGAACATTTTTTTCCAAAAAACAAGATGTGTGGTTTTTCCTGTTCCTGATGATGCTAAAAAAGCAATACCTTTATCATAAAGATTAAAAACTGCACCGTGCATTACAAACGCATCAAATTCGGGTAATTTTTGTGCAATTTTGCGATATGCGCAAATGCTTTCAATATATCCCTTGCTAAAGTTTTTGTCATCACCCAAAAATTCATTTTCAATTTCTTTATCGGTTACTGAAATTGAAATTTGCGCAGGTTCATTGCCGCTATATGCGTAGTCCTTGCATTGTTCAGGTATATAGTCAAAGCGGTTATTGATTTCAACAATAATATCCGCAAAAACATATTTAGCCATAATTAAATCACCATTTACAAATAATAATTACAAGAAATTTTTAATCTTCAAATTCAACAGGGGGCAAAACAATGCCGTCGCCAAAATCAGGAAAGCTTAGAAAATCGGGAAGGCTATTGATGTCAATGCTTTCTTCTGATGAATTTTCTTCTGATGAATTTTCTTCTGTAGAAATATTTTCTTTCGAATTTGTGGTATCGTTGTTATTTTCTTTGCTACAGCCTGCAAATAAACAACAAATCATTAAAATTGATATTATTGCAATTAAAAATTTGTGCATTTTTTCTCCTTTAAATATTATCCAACGTAAGCTGCAACAGCGTCACCATATCTCATCATTGCAATAAGCAATTCAGGAAGGTTTTCAACGTCTGAGTTAGCTTGTGTTGCGGCATAAGACTCGATGCTGTAAAGGGCTGTGTTACTAATTGCAACGCCGTCCTTCATAACAGTTGCGAGTACTTCTGAACGCATATGGTTGGGGTTAAGACCACTGAAGTTTACAAAGTAGTTGGTACCATCAAATGTGCCTGCAAATGCTTCGCCTTCAATAGTCCAGCTTCTACCGTTTGCCTGGAGGTATACTTGAATGTCATTTACGTCTACACCTGCTTCTAACTTAAGACGATATCTGATTGTGATAGAGTCTTTAAGTACGAGAGATGCGTTTGTCCACTTAGCTGTGGGGCTTTCAACTGTTGCGTACTTAGTGTTAAGAATGTTATTAACTTC
>JAZNOE010000066.1:0-49406 GCA_045580625.1 Acutalibacteraceae bacterium
GCGGCAACGAGCAAAGCGAGGCGATAGGCGCGGGTAGCGCCGGGACAAAATCCCTCTCTCTGCGCCAATAACAGAAAGCACTAACCGCAAGGTTGGTGCTTTTTGTTATTCCTATATTTTGAGAGGGATTCGAACAAGCCGTTAAGACAAACAGTCCGGTGGACTGTTTGGTAGGCGCGGCAACGAGCAAAGCGAGGCGATAGGCGCGGGTAGCGCCGGGACAAAATCCCTCTCTCTGCGCCAATAACAGAAAGCACTAACCGCAAGGTTAGTTCTTTTTGTTATTCCTATATTTTGAGAGGGATTCGAACAAGCCGTGATAGCCTTGTCAACCAAAAGTTGCGCAATTGACTACCGTTTTTGGTGGTAAAACCTTAAAAAATGTGCTATAATTCATTTGCAAAAACACAAAAGGATGATGTTTATGGATAAAAATATCAGTGAAAAATTATTTCAGCACCGCAAGGCCGCAGGGCTTTCACAGGAAGAATTGGCCGAAAAAATTGGTGTTTCACGTCAGGCGGTAAGCAAGTGGGAAAGGGGCGAAAGCTCACCCGATACCGAAAACCTTATTGCAATTGCCAGACTTTACGGCATTTCACTTGATGAATTGGTGTTTGGCCAGACTGCTGCTGAAAAGGATAAAGAAGCACACGTCGAAAATGATAAGGTTGATATTTCCCCTGCGGGAATTCAAGTTGAAAGCCACACGGGCGATAAGGTCAATATTAACTGGAAGGGTATTCACGTTGATACCGCCGATACAAACGTACATATTGATAAAGACGGTGTTAACGTTACCGAAAACGGGCATATCGTTTTTCCGAAAAAGCCGATAGATTCGCGCGCTTTTCGCTTTTTCAAGCGCTTCCCCTACCCCATTTTAACAGTTATCGCTTACATTTTGTTCGGTTATCTGGAAATTTGCGGCGGCTGGGGCCTTGGATGGCTTGTTTTTCTGACAATTCCGCTTTATTACACCCTTATTGATGCTATTGCCCGCAAAAATGCAAGTGAATTTGCCTATCCTGTGCTTGTAACTATGATATATTTATATATTGGTATGGTGAACGAGCTTTGGCACCCCGGCTGGCTTATTTTCTTAACCATTCCGGTTTACTACTTCCTGGCGGAATTTATTAAAAAAATTTATAAAAAAAGTTGTGACAAACTATAATCTTAACTCAAAAAACACCCAATCAATTGGGTGTTTTTGTGTTGTTAAGTATTTTTTTAATAAACCAGATACAAAACGGTACGGATGTTAAAAAGGTCAGAATATCAGCCAGCGGTTGTGTCATTAAAACACCGTCCATCTTAAAGAAGAAGGGCAAAATTAAGATTAGCGGTATAAAATAAACACCCTGTCTGCAGGAAGCCAGAAAGGTTGCGCCCTTTACAAAGCCTAGTGACTGATACATCATATTAACGTAAGATGAAAAGCCCAGAAGCGGAAGCGCAAATGCGTGCATAAATAAAAGCCTGGCACCGATTTTTGCAACCTCGGGGTTTTCGGCACCGAAAAGATTCATAACACCGTGTGGTATGGTTGCGCAAAGCACAGCGCCAAGCACCGCCGCACACGAGCCGAAAATTGTGGCCGCAACAAATACCTTTTTAACGCGGTCAAGCCGTTTTGCACCATAATTATAACCCGCAATTGGCTGAAAGCCTTGTCCCACACCCAAAACGATTGAACGGATAAAGATGTAAACCTTATTTGCAAGGCTGACTGCCGCAACGGCGGCATCACCGTAAATTTTAACCCTTACGTTAAGTAAGGTGGTTGCCACACTGCCAAGACCTTGTCTGAACACTGTCGGCGCACCCGTTTTAATAATAAGCCAATAATCCTTTATGTTGTGGCTGATATATTTGGGCGAAAGCTTAATAACGCCTTTACCGAAAATGTAAAACGACATTGCAATTGAAAAGCTTATCGCCTGACTAATGGCGGTGGCAATTGCGGCGCCCTTTACACCAAGGTCAAGGGTGAAAATAAATATCGGGTCAAGCGCCATATTTATAAGCCCGCCCGAAAGACCGACCAGCATTGAAAAGGTGGCTCGTCCCTCAGCACGTAAAAGCGGACCCAGTACAAATGACGTGCACATAAGCGGCGCGGCAATTAAAATTACGGTTGCGTAATCGCGCGCAAAGGGCAAAATGGTTTTGGTAGCACCTATAAGCAATAAAAGCGGGTCTAAAACCAAAAGACAGATTATTGCAATTAATAGTCCAAGCACAAAGCCCATTATAACCGCGCTTGAAGCAAAGCGGTTAGCCGCCTTGTTATCCTTTTCGCCAAGCTTTCGGGAAACAATACTGCTTGACCCCATTGAAACACCGAAGCCCACCGACTGAATAATTGACTGTATGGAAAAGACAATACCTACCCCGCCGATGGCGCTTTCCCCAAGGCTTGTTACAAAATAGGTGTCAGCCATATTATAAATGGATGAAAGCAGCATATTTGCAACCGACGGAAGCGACAACGACACCAAAAGTGGTGTTATCGGGGTTTCGGTCATTTTTTTGTGTTGTAATTCGCTGGTAAGTGTTTTCATTTTATTCGCCTATGTACTGAAATCTTTTAAAGGTTTTGCCGTCGCGGGTTATTTCTTCATCCCACATTGAAAGCGGTCTCACCCAGATTTCTTCATCGCCGTATAAAGCTTTATAAACCACCATTTTTTCAAGGGTTTCGCTGTGGTTGGCTATTGCTAAAACCTCATATTCATTGCCTTTAAAATGGCGGTATTTTCCCAGTTTCATATTAAAACTTCCTTTTAAAGAGCCACCCGTTTGGGTGGCTTTAGCATTTAATCTTCACATCTGCAACGCGTGAACAGCGCTGTAAATATAGCGGCAAGTAAAAGCACTATACCCAAAATTACAATTGCCACAATATTTTCAAGCACAAAGCCCGAGAAATACGAGCCGATTATTGCACCGATTACAAGCGCAACAACAAATAAGCTTATGCCGATTATCCAAGCGGTCACTTTACTGCGACAGCTCATACTGCAGCAGCCACATCTGCTATCTAACATACATCTTCACCTTTAAAATATTATTGGTATATAACCATTAACATTTTATGCGAAAACGGTGAATGAGTTACTTCATAAATTCATACATTGTGCGATAGCACATATAAACGTCAAACTTTGCGGTGGTTTCAAAGGGAGCATGCATTGAAAGCACGGGAACACCTAAATCAATCACGTCCACACCCATATTTGCAATATACTTTGCAACGGTGCCGCCGCCGCCAAAGTCAACCTTGCCAAGCTCACCTGTCTGCCAGACAATGCCTGCTTTATCAAGAAGACCTAAAATTTCAGCGGTGTATTCGGCAGAGGCATCACTTGTAGAAGACTTGCCGCCTGCACCTGTGTATTTTGTAACAACAACGCCGTAATTTACAAAGCTTGCGTTTTTGCGTTCCATAACTTCGGGGAAGGTGGGGTCAAGCGCGGCGTTAACGTCGGCTGACAAGCACTTTGAATTACGAAGTGCAACCGTCGGGTCACCGTTTTGCATTTTGGCAAGATCCCCAATAATAAAGCGTAAAAAGTCAGACTGAAGACCCGTGTTACCGCAGGACCCGATTTCTTCCTTGTCGGCAAGAATTGCAATTGCGGTTTTTGCGGGGGCTTTAACGTTCATAATTGCGGTAAGTGCGGGGTATGCGCACACGCGGTCATCCTGACCGTAAGCACCGATTAAAGAACGGTCAAAGCCAATGTCACAAGCCTTAAAGGCGGGCACCATTGTAAGCTCGGCTGATAAAAAGTCGCCTTCGGTAACGCCGTATTTTTCGTTTAAAAGCTTTAAAATGTTAAGTTTTACAAGTTCACTGCCTTCATCATCCTTAAAGGGGTGACTGCCAACTAAAACGTTAAGCTCTTCACCCTTGATACCGTCGTGAAGGGTGCGTTTGTCCTGCTCCCTTGAAAGGTGGGGAAGTAAATCGCCAATAACAAACTTGGGTTCATCATCCTTTTCGCCAAGGCTTACTTCAATAACGCTGCCGTCGCGAAGGGCAAAAACACCGTGAAGCGCCAAGGGGATAACCGTCCATTGATATTTTCTTATTCCGCCATAATAATGGGTTTTAAACAGCGCCAAATCACTGTCTTCATAAAGGGGGTTGGGCTTTAAATCAAGGCGGGGTGAGTCAATATGTGCGGCGGTAATATTTGTGCCGCTTTCAACCGGCTCGTTACCGATAACTGCCAAGGCAATTGTTTTGCCGCGGTTGTTAAAATAAACCCTTGCACCCGCTTCATAATTTTTGCCGTATTCAAAGGGAACAAAGCCGTTGCTTTCGGCCATTTTAATTGCTTCGTTTACGGCTTCGCGTTCGGTTTTGGCGGCATCTAAAAATGCTTTATAACCCTCGCAATACTCATCAGCCTTTGCTAAAACGCCTTCATCCTCAACAAGGCGGCCGTTCTTTTTGTTAAGAAAAAGCTGTTCCTTTAATTCTTTAATATCACTCATAATTCAAAAATCTCCTTCAAAAGATTTAAAAAGTCAACGTTAAAAGTATTCTCTTCCACATTGTTATATATTACAAAATCGCATTTTTCTTTATAAAAATCATCGCTTTTACCTGCATTAATTCGCAAAAGTGCCTGCTCTTTTGTAATATTATCGCGATTAAGTATACGCTTAAGACGTATTTCCTTATCACTTAACACCGCAACTGTTTTATTGCAAATTTCATTAACACCGCTTTCAAAAAGGGTGGGAGCATCTAAAAGCACGCGCTCACAGTCAATTTCTTTAAGCACCATTTCTTTAATAATGGGTAAAAGGGTCTGGTTTAAAAGCTCGGTACTTTTTTGGTCTTTAAATGCCTTTTCGGCCAAAGCCTTGCGGTTTAGTGTGCCGTCGGGATTTAAAATATCTTCACCGAAGACGCGGCAAACAGCCGAAAGCCCTTTTTGTCCTTTTTCAGTGGCTTTTCGAGCAATAAGGTCGCAGTCAACGTGCTTAATGCCAAGCTTTTGGCACAATGCGGCGGCACTGCTTTTGCCTGCACCTGTGGGGCCTGTAAGTCCGACTATAATGCTCATAATTTTATCACCTTAAATGCGGCGGCGCGTATAAGTCGGTTATAAACCGCAAGACCCACACCGTCTTTTTCGGGTGCGTGAATAAATACGCTTTCAGCGCCGAATTTATCAACCTCGCGAAGCACTGCAAAAATTGAATGTGCAAGGCTTAATTCATCATTTTGCTTACCGTAAATAAGCTTTGGAATTTTAATTTCACCGGCTTCTTCCTCAAAGCAGACTGCAACGGAATTTTCTTGCTTGTTTACAAAATTGCTAAAGCCGTCGCCTTCAACCAAAAAGGCTGTGGTTTTGGGGGCGTAATGCTTATATTTCATACCGGGCGATTCTGCTTTATCACCGTTTTTAAGCTCGTTTAACACCGCGTCCGAAATTTCAAGCGTGGGTAAGAATTTTAAAAGCTGTTCATAGGTAATTGCACCCGGGCGCAGTAAAATCGGGGTTTCGCCTACAAGGGTAATAACGGTAGATTCCACACCGAAGTCGCAGTCATCTCCCATTAAAACGGCATCAATTTTGCCGTCTAAATCGGTCACAACGTGGGCGGCGGTTGTGGGGCTTGGTCTGCCCGACACGTTAGCCGACGGTGCGGCAAGCGGTAAACCGCTTTTTTTAATAAGGTCACGCGCAACCGTGTTCGACGGCATTCTTACAGCGACTGTTAAAAGACCTGCCGAAACACTTTTTGCTACCTTTTCGGTGCGGTGAAGCACCATTGTTAAAGGCCCCGGCCAAAAATTTTCTGCTAAAGTATAAACAATTTCGGGTATATCCTCGGCAACCTCATTAAGCATATCCATATCGCTTATATGAACGATTAAGGGGTTATCCTGCGGTCTGCCTTTAGCTTCGAAAACCTTTTTAATGGCATTGTCATCATAAGCGCTTGCGGCAAGACCGTAAACCGTTTCGGTAGGCACACCGACAACACCGCCGTTTTTTAAAATTTCGGCAGCGGTGGAGATGCTATTTTCATATTCACTTTCGCTTACTGCAAGTCTTAGGGTGTTCATTTTAATTTTCTTCCTCTGATTTTAATGCTTCGGTGCGGTAATATGTGATAAGTCCGTCAACGATTTCATCAATATCACCGTTTAATATCTGGTCTAATTTGTAAAGGGTCAGACCGATTCTGTGATCGGTCACGCGACCTTGCGGATAATTATAGGTTCTGATTCTTTCACTTCTGTCGCCCGTACCAACCTGACTTTTACGGTCAGACGCAATGGCTTCATCGTGTTTCCTTTGTTCTTCGTCAAAAAGTCGTGCGCGCAAAATGCGAAGCGCCTTGTCCTTATTTTTAAACTGGCTTCTCTCGTCCTGACATTCAACCACAGTACCTGTGGGGATATGTGTTACGCGTATAGCCGAAGACGTTTTGTTAATGTGCTGACCGCCCGCGCCGCTTGATCGGAAGGTATCGATTTTAAGGTCGGCTGGGTTAATTTCAAGCTCGACTTCATCTGCTTCGGGCAGCACGGCAACCGTAACGGTTGAGGTATGAATTCGACCCTGTGTTTCGGTGTCGGGCACACGCTGAACACGGTGAACACCGCTTTCATACTTAAAGCGTGAATATGCGCCGCTGCCTTCAATCATAAAGCTGATTTCTTTATAACCGCCAAGTTCGGTTTCGTTTGCGTTGCTAATTTCAATCTGCCAACGCTTTGATTCGGCATACATTGAATACATACGGTAAAGTGATGCCGCAAAAAGCGCCGCTTCTTCACCGCCTGCGCCACCGCGAATTTCGATAATAACGTTTTTCTCATCATTCGGGTCTTTGGGTAAAAGCAGAATTTTAAGCTCGTCAGCAAAGATAACAATATTTTCCTTCGCTTCTTTTAATTCTTCTTCGGCAAGCTCTTTGAAATCTTTATCCAAATTCGGCTCGTTTAAAATTTCAAGGGCTTCCTGTTCGGCATTTTTGGCCGCAACGTACTGTTTATATTTTTCAACAATAGGGGTAAGCTCGCTGTATTCCTTCATTAATTTTCTAAACAGCTCATTATCCGACGCAACGTCAGGGCGGGTAAGCTCAATACCAATTTGTTCGTGGCGGTTTACAACCGATTCTAATTTATCAAACACTATTCTTCACCTTTAATAATTTTCTTAACACTTTTTTCAGCCTTAACGCGCGGAACCATAAATTCTCTTCCGCAGCCGTCGCATTTAAGCCGAAAATCCATTCCAATGCG
This sequence comes from Acutalibacteraceae bacterium, assembly GCA_045580625.1. Classification (GTDB taxonomy): domain Bacteria; phylum Bacillota; class Clostridia; order Oscillospirales; family Acutalibacteraceae; genus UBA737. The sequence goes on from JAZNOE010000066.1 coordinate 7,289, forward strand.
GTTGACGGTAAAAACATCACATCCGCAAGGATGCTTTTTTTTCATTAAAAGCTTATCACCGACAGATATATCCATTACCCCAACCCCTTTACACAATTATACAGTATATAGTATACAACAATTAAACAAAAAAGGCAATAAAAGGATTATAAAATATATTAAAGCACGGCAGAAATTCTGCCGTGCTAAATCTTTAAATTTCAATATCTTCAAAATTAGCGATTATTCCATAATCGGCGTAATCGAAAATGGGTGCATCCTTATCAGGGTTGATGGCAATTACCGTGCCTGCGCGTTGCATACCGACAATGTGGTGCACAACACCTGCAACACCCACTGCAATATAAACTGCGGGGGCAACCGTTTTGCCTGTAAGCCCAACCTGTTTTTCATAAGGCAGAAAATCATTATCAACCATTTTACGGGTGGTGACTAAATCTGCGCCGATTTTTTCTGCAAAGGCTTTCACCTTATCAATATTATCCTTTACCCCAAAGCCTGCGGCAACCAAAATATCGGCCGTGTCCTTTTGGGTGGTGCGCACAGTTGCCATTGCTGGTGTGGTAATGCTTTTAATTTTTGCAACCACGCTTCCTGCCAATGCGGGGCGTACCATATAAAGAATTTCACCGTCGGTCTGAAGTGACGTGCAGTCGGCACAAAGGCCCAAATTAAGCATTGCCGCCACCTGTGCAGAGGTCTGCTTTGAAAGACTGTCAGATCCCCATATTACCGCATCGGGTTTTTCGGTTTTTATAAGCTCTGCCATTTTTTCAGGTGCAGAAATATCAATAACCGTCGGGTTATCGCATACTGCTTTTGCATATTCAAGCGGAGCTTCCCCCACGCAAAAGACCTTTTTAAGCTTTTCTTCGCTAGTTGTATTTTGCTCGATTTTTTCGGTGCTTTTCTCAACCGAATTTTTAATAACGGTGGATAATTCATCGGCGGTTATATACTGACATCTACGTCTGCCCGATGAATTTTCTTTTGTTTCAAGCACCCTTGTGGGTGAGCCTATAAGTCCGCAACGGCTTGTATCGGCGCCTACATCATTTGCTGACCAAACCTCAATTTCGCCCATTTTAGAACGAATTGACGGAAGCCGCAGATTATTAATGCGCTCAACCGTTAAAAGTGCGGGTGAAGAAGCGGTAATTTCGCCCATATCCCTTGTTTTGCAGGTGATTTTTTCTTCATTTGCCGCTAAAATACCCATCATGTTTGTAATAATCTCTGCTTTGGCATAAACCGAAAGCATTGGTCCTGTCTGAGCAGTATCACCAACTAAGGTCTGACGACCGCAAAAAATATAATTTGGCTTTATTTTTTCTATCGCAAGTGATAGCGCATAGGCGGTGGCAAGTGTGTCCGCCCCCGCAAAAGCCTTGTCAGAAAGTAATATCGCCTTTTTAGCACCCAGACGGGTAAGCTTTAACAAAAAGTCCCTTGCGGTTAAAGGGCCCATACTTAAAAGGGTAATTTCACCGCCAATTTTTAGCGCCTCTTCATAAGCGCAGGCATCAAAGGGATTTATTTCACCGTCAAGCCCTTGGCGGATGCATACAACAATTTTCATAAAATTAGTTTTCTCCAAAAATTTTGCCGCCAACCATAACCTGTTTTATATTAAGGTCCTTGTCGGCTATAACCAAATCGGCATCCTTACCGACTTCAATACTACCCTTTTGCTTATCAGCACCCATTCGTTTGGCAGGCGTAAGTGACAGCATAATTGAAGCGGTGGGCAGGTCAATGCCGAAATCATTGCAAAGCACACGAAGGCATCTGTCCATCGTGGCAATACTGCCCGCAAAGGACACTTTGTCTGCAAGTTTTGCAACACCGCAGTCAACAATAACCTCACTGCCGTTTTTAAGGCTGCCAAGCTTACCGCTTTGCATATCCGTGCCCGCAATTCGCATACCGTCGGTTATAACCGAAAGCTTATCCTTACCCTTAATTTTAAGGGTCAACATAAAGGTTTCTTTAGGAATATGGCATCCGTCACCGATAAGCTCAACCGTTACGTTATCATCAAGGTATGTCGCTTCAACAACACCCGCATAAACCGTTTGCTCGCGCTTGCGGTGAAGTGAAGTTGCATTATAAAAATGGGTAACGTGGTTAAAGCCGTTTTCAAATGCTTTTAAGGTTTCGGGTGCGGTGGCATCAGTATGAGCGACGGCACAAACAATGCCGTTATCACGCATTTTATTGGCAAATTCACAAGCGCCGAGAAGCTCGGGTGATGCATCCCAACGAAGAATACTGCCCTTGGCCACCTTTAAAAGCTTATCAACTTCGGCCATATCGGGAAGTCTTAAAACAGCGGTGTTTTGCGCGCCGCGGCTTAGCTGTGTGGCACCGAAAAAGTAAGGTCCTTCAAAATGAACGCCGGGTGCCAAAGCAGACAATTCGCTTTTTTCTTTAAATTCGTTAAAAGCATTTAAAAAGTCGCACAAATCCTCAAACGTGGCCGACATTGCGGTGGGATAAATTAAGGTGGTGCCGTGCTTTAAATGTGCTTTAATCGCCGTTTCAAAAGCGTAGATGGTAGCATCCATAAAGTCAGCGCCGCCACCGCCGTGAACGTGCAAATCAACAAAGCCGGCGAGAAGATAATCTCCGTCAGCGTTTATTATTTCTGTATCTGCGGTAATTTCGCCTTTATAATCAAAATCGGCAATTTTACCGTCTAAAATCAACACATCAGATGTGCGCACGCCGTCGCATAAAACGACGGCGGCATTTTTAATTAAAGTCTTCATTATTTATTGTAAACACGAATTTCCGAAACGGGACATTGTGTAGCAACAGCCGCTGCATACAAAAGTGCGTCGGGGTGATTCTGGAAAAGTGAGCAAGGAACAAATGCAGTAACCGGACCGTGCAAAACCTTGCGAAGCGCTGCCGCATTCCAGTCACGCGGCATACACATACGAATTTTCTTAGCCTTGAAGATTTCCTTCATACCAACTGTAATGCAGTTTTCGGGAATTGCTTCGATATTAGCACCGCAGTTCATAAACGCGTTGATTGTGCGGGTTTCGCGGGCAATTTTTAAAACACGGGTGGGACGGTTTGCAAATTCTTCGGGGGTAACGTTTTCACCTGCTTCGGGCGGTTCGTTAAAGGCATAGTGACCGTTAATACCAACACCGCCGAATACCATATCAAGCTTGCCGTATTTTTCAATTGTTTCCATAATCTTGCCGGGGTTTTCGGGGTCGGGGAAAATGCGGTTTTCGGGAAGAACGTTTAATTCATCATCAACCTTTGAATAGAAGGTGCGGTCCATACCGCCGCGGAAAGAAAGCGGATGGTTATAATCGATATACTTGCCGTTTTCGTCAAGATATTCGTCCATATTCATAAATACGCAATTTTTAAGTGAAATGCGGTATTTGTTAACAAGCTCTGCCATACGGGCATAGGGACCGATAGGACCGTAAGGCACAACCATAACGGTAGGCTCGCCCTTGCGGTTGTTTTCCTCGATTACTTCAAGAACTTCAATAGCTACCTTCCAGTACATATCGACCTCGTGTTCGCACACGTTAAGCTTGATGTTACTGCCTTTGCCTAATTCTTCGGGGGGAATTAAATTGATATCCATTTTCATCTTCTCCTTTATCGGTTTTGATATATCGGCGCCAGGGCGTCGTGAATTTTTTTATAATCCTCAAATACCTTGCGGTATTTTTCGGTATTTTCTAAATTAGGATAAGTAACGTCCACTTCTTTTACACAGTTTTTAACCGCATCTTCGGCATCCCTAAACACACCAACCGCAATGCCTGCAAGCATTGCCGAACCAAAGGATGAATCACTGCTTTTAACGGTTTTTAAAGCAATGCCCAATGCATCAGCAATCATTTGTCTCCAAAGCTCGCCCTTTGTGCCGCCGCCAATGGCGGTTGCAACGGTGTTATATGGAATATTAAGCGAATCAAGATAAGTCTTGCTGTCAAGAAGTGAGTATGCAACACCTTCAAGCACAGCGCGGGTAAAATGCGCCTTTGTGTGGGTTGCGCGCACACCCGTAAAGCTGCCGCAAAGCATTGGGTCAGCATAAGGGGTCAGTTCACCGTTTAAATAAGGGTGAAAAATCAGACCGTCACAGCCGATATTTATGTCTTTAGCGCCGTCATCAAGTTCCTTATACTCACCGCCAAAGGTATCACGGTACCATCTGTATGATGCCGCACAGGATTTTGTCGCTGTGCCGGGGTACCAAAGACCGTTTGAAATGTGCGAATAATTAACCAAATGTCTGTCGGGGTAGGGCTTATCGGTTATAACACAAATTCTGCCCGCAGTTGCAAGCTTAACGGTCACGTCGCCCTTCTTAACCGCGCCCGAAGCAAAAACCTCCATTACCGTGTCGGTTGTGCCGCAAATAACAGGCGTGCCGACTGCTAAACCTGTTGCTTTTGCCGCCTTTTCGGTCACCCGACCTATAATATCGGTCGGGTTTTTAAGGGGCGGCAGCATATCTGCCGTTATGCCCGCTTTTTTGCAAAGGTCACTGTCCCAACAGCCCTTAACACAGTCATAAAGCATACTGCCCTGTGCTTCGATATAATCGGTGCAGAAAACGTCGGTTAAAAAGTAACGGACATAATCCTTTTCAAAGAAAATGTACCTTGTTTTACTGAAAATTTCGGGCTTATTGTTTTTAAGCCAGACAAGCTGAGGGAGGGTCCAGATAGTGTCGGGCTTGTGAAAGGTTTTTTTGAAAATTTCTTCCCCTTCGCTTTCTCTCAAAGCATCAGCTTCTATACGTGAACGTGTATCGGTCCAATGCATAGCATTATGTAAGGGTTTAAAATCCTTATCGCAAACAAGTGAGGTATGTGTTGCCGAATCAAGCGCAATTGCAAGAATATCAGAAGCTTTAATACCGCTTTTAAAAAGCAATGCCTTACTATTTTCGCAAAGGGCATTTATCCAGTCCTGCGGGTCTTGCTCGCACGCGCCGTTTTCGGGGTAAAGGGTTGGATATTCAACTGTATTTTCGGCAATAATATTGCCCTTTTCATCAATTAAGGTCGCTTTGGAGGCACCGCCGCCAAAGTCAATACCTAAAAGATATTTCATAGTAATCTTTCCTTTATTATCTATGTGCTATCCAGTCGTGTTCGGGGTCGTTACTGCGGTTAAAGCCTTGATAATCGCCCGCCATAAGCCACAAGAAATAACTCTTATAACCGGGAGTTGAGACGGTGGTGTGATAACCGTAGGGGAATTCAACCAATTCATCATTCTTTACGCGATATGCTTCATCAAGCTCGCCGTCAGCGGTGTAAAGACACTGCACCGCAAAGCCCTGTTCGGGGTCGAAAAGGAAGTAATAAATTTCTTCGGCAATACATTCTGTTGGCATATTGTCTTCATCGTGTTTGTGGGGCGGGAAGCCTGCCCAGTTACCTTCTGTGCAATAAGCTTCACCAATGGTTAATACCTTTGCGTTAGAGTTGCCGTCAATAATAAAGCTGGTTTCACGCTGGAAGGGTACTTCGCCCAAAAGCTTTAATACAACGTGGTCTTCACGAAGCACCTGCGGTTCGGTCTTTTCCTTAACAGGTGTTGCACAAACGGCAATTTTAATGTCGTCAAGTGCTGTAATTTCGCAAATAGTTTCAATAGGCATATAAAAGCTTTCGGCCTTGCGGTTTTCAAAAACGTTTTGGCGGTTGCCAACGTTTTCCCACTTTAAATCGCCCGTTTTAACGTCACAGTGACCCTTAAGCATAATAAATGCAGTTTCCTTATCCTTAGTATCAAAGGTAAGGCTTTCGCCTTTGGATAATTCAATTATACCAAATTCAAGCTTTTTAAGTGAACATTCACCGATTTTGCAAATCGGGGTATATCCCTTTGCGGGAATATAAGCCTTTTTATAATTATAACTCATAACCGTTCTCCTTTAAATAGTTTTTTGTGGTTTCGAAATTCGGCACACTTTCACGCGCACCGACACCTGTACATTTAAGTCCTGAAACGGCACTACTGAAATGACAGCATTTAAGATAATCATACCCTTTGCAAACCGCCGCCGCGAATGCGCCGTGGAACACGTCACCCGACCCGTTTGAATCAACCACAACGGCAGGATAAATCGGGTAAGCGGTAATTTTTTCACCGTCGTAAATTATACCACCCTTTTTGCCCTGTGTGATAACCACCACTTCGGGCGAGTAGGTATCATATAACTTTTTGGCGGCTTCTTCAGCAGTTTTACAGCCTGTATGACCGAGAGAAAATTCTTCAGACGGAATCATAATATCGGTTAAAGCTAAAAGCTTTTCAACGCCGTCATAAAGACCGCCACAGTCATAAAGCACCTTTGTGCCGTTTTCTTTTGCAATTTTTGCCGCTTCAACTGCTGCTGACATTTCGTTGCCGTCAACCATTAAGATTTCTGCATTAATTATAGCTTCCTTTTGGGAATTATTCAATACCAACGGGGGCAAATCTCCCTTATCAAAAACGCAGGTGCGGGTTGCGGTGTCTGCACAAAGCCATAAAACCGAAGTAAACGAACGATAGCCTGCTTTAATTTCAATATTATCGGTGCTAACACCGTATTTTTCAAAATCTTTAGTTAAAAATGTGCCGCCGTTATCATCAGCCAGAACACCAATATAAGCGGTATCTTCACCTAACTTTTGCGCCGCAACAAGACCTGTTGCAACCGGTCCGCCGCCCGCAAGCTTACTACCGGTGGCACGCATTTTTGTATCTTCCTTGGGATATGTCGGAACATTGTATAACGTATCCATTACACAAGCGCCTATACCAACGATTTTAGACATATTAATTGTCCTTTCTATGCGATTACAACACCGCCTGAAAAGACGGTGTTGTATATGTTTTAATTAAGCCTTACCATTTGCACCAACAAGCAAAATTCTTGTCTTGCAGAATTCCTTAACCGCTTCAATCGGCTTTTTCATAAAGTTATCAATAGCAATTGCGCGGTCGGGTTTCTGAAGCTCGTCAAGGCAAGTATCAAGGAAGGTATAGCAAATATCTGTCGCAAAGTTCATCTTGCGAACGCCTGCCGCTACCGCCTTTTTAATTTCCTCATCGGGCACACCCGAGCCGCCGTGTAAAACAAGTGCGGTATTATTGGTGGCTTCGCGAATTGCTTTAATGCGTTCAATATCAAGCTTGGGCGGCTTTGAATAACGGCCGTGCGCAGTACCTACTGCAACCGCCAAACAGGCAACGCCGGTTTCTTCAACAAAACGTTTTGCATCTTCGGGGGTGGTAAATTCATCCATTTCGTCATCATTGGTTGTACCAACGTGACCGAGCTCGCCTTCAACCTGAACATCGGCAAAGCCACAGATATCAACAACCCGCTTGGTTAATGCAATATTTTCTTCAAAAGGAAGTGTTGAGCCGTCAAGCATAATACCGGTTGCACCGTAACGGAGCGAACGTGTGGTTTCAAGCTCACTAGGGCCATGGTCAAGGTGGAAGCATACCGGAACGGTTGCTCTTTTAGCCGCCGCAAGAATTACAGGTGCTAAATAATAGCCTGTTTCTTCCTTCATAAGACGGGGATAAACCTGCATAATAATGGGTGCACGCATTTCTTCAGCCGCTTTAACAACACCCATTGCAGATTCCATATTATAAACGTTAAATGCGGGAATACAAAATCCGCCTTTTTCCGCCATATCAAGAACGGTCTTTAAGTTTACTAACATTTTTTATACCTCTCAGCCCAAAATCAAATCTTCAATAGAAATAATCTTAACCTTGTCTTGCTCAACGTTGTTAAGTGATACGTATTCACCAACACAAGCGGTAACAATGGTATCTGCACCGATAGATGTTGCATTGAAAATTCTTCTTTCGGCAACAAGCTTCATAACCTCGGGCTTGTACTGTGCCATTAAAATGTTACCTGCCCAAACGGTTTCGGCACGGTTTAAGAGCATTTCGCCAAGAACTGCGTAAGACATAATAATCTCACGTGCTTCTTCGGTTTCTTCCAAATCGCGTGAAAGCTGATAAGGATCCTGGAAAACAACTGACTTGCCGCTGTTAACTGCTTCAAGCTTGCCATCACGTAAAAGACCTGCTACAAATGAGGTGAAGGTAACAACGGTTGCCTTTGTTTCAATGCCGTATTCCTTATAAAGCTGTTTAATTGCCTTTGCATCGTTGGGGTCATAAACCACAACGGTTTTATATTCGTCAAGTGCTTTTGCACAAGCGGTCATCTGTTCCTTGGTTTCGTTTGCCGCACCGATAAGGAAGTCAAGCTGTGCACCGCTTGCGGGTTCGTTTTCTAAAACGCTGAAATCAACCCCTGCTTTTTCAAGCACCTGAATTGCTTTAAGCGCCTGTTTGCAAGCCATAAACTTAGCATCAACGCCTAAGAGTAAAAGGGTATCCTTTTTATCTGCGTGTGCTTTGATAGCGGCAGTAAGGGTTTCGCAGGTTGCAGTCTTACCGTAAGCGTTGCCGGTTTCTAAGCAGTTATCAATTAAAACATTAATATAATCGGGAGTTGCGCCTTCCAAGGCTGCCTGTAAGCGTGTTTCCTTTGTGAACATTACGGGGTCCCAACCGGTGATGCAGTCGTGAACACAAGCACCACAGGTGCAGCATTCGTAAATGTTGTCCATAATTTCAGACAATTCCATAGCGTCACGGTTTACAAGTGAAATACCAAGTGCGCGTGCGCGTGCAGTATTTCTTTCCTGACCGGTAGCATTACCGATAGGGCAAATGTGGTGACACATCCAGCAAAAACGGCAGGAGTCAACGTGCTGTTTGCATTTTTCTGACATTATCATTGCTACTTACCTCCTATTAAAGTCCCAACTTGAACGGATTCATAATACCGTTGGGGTCGAGTTGTTTCTTAATACCTTCAAATACCTGCATTGCAGGGTCGTACTGTTCTTTCATAAGACGGCCAAGCTTAATGCCAACACCGTGGTGGTCGTTAACAACGCCGCCGTGTGCAAGTGCGGTACGAACACCGCAGGTCCAGATTGCCTGATGCAAACGAAGTGCTTCAACGGGGTCTTGCGGAACGTCTTTGCCGTCAACAATAAAGCGGTCGTAAACCATTGCGCCCCATTCATACCAGTGTGAGAAGTGCGCAATAAATTTAGCCTGCGGGAAGTTGGTTTCAATTGCTTCCTTCATTGCCCAGTAAATTTCTTCAATCTTGCCATAGGGTGCGATTGTGTCCATTGTACCGAACCACTGGGGAATGTCCATCATATGACCGGGATAGAAGAAGGTAATCTTTTCCTTCCACCATTTTTCACCGTATTCGCTGCCGAGGTCTTCAGCCCCGTACTTTGCAAAGGTTTCAAGAAGAATTTTTTCTTCAACTTCTACCATTTCTTTAACGCCTTCATAAGCAACGTTCATAAATGCGCCCTTGCGTTCAACACCAACGATTTTCTTAATGAGTGAAGCGGTTTCAGCTTCGTCATAAAGACGCATAACAGAGGGCTTGAATTTCTGTAAAAGCTCGCGGCTTGCCTTGAAAGCGCCTGTCATATCCTGGAACAAGAAGCCACGGAAGCGACGTTCTTCAGGCTGGTCAAAAATACGGATCTGAGCCTTTGTGATGATACCTAAAGTACCTTCAGAACCAATGAAAATCTGGTTAAGGTCAGGGCCTGCCGCATGCTTGGGGGCTGAGCAGGTTTCAATGATGTCGCCGTTAGGAAGAACAACCTCCATTTTAAGCACCATATCATCAATTTTACCGTATTTGGTGGAAACAACACCTATACCGCGGTGAGCCAAAAAGCCGCCAACGGTTGAGCAGGTAAGCGAAGAAGGATAATGCATTGTTGCCTTGCCAACTTCATTTGCAGCCCATTCAATATGCTTATATATAGCACCTGTGCCACATTCTATGTACATACCTTCGGTGTTAACTTCATAAATTTTGTTCATTCTCTTGGTGTCAAGAAGAATCCCGCCGCAAACAGGGATAGCACCGCCTTGTGTACCGCCGCCTGCACCCCAAGTGGTAACGGGGAGCTTGTAATAGTTGGCAATTTTCAAAACCTTTGAAACTTCGGTTGCGTCCTTAGGACAAACAACATACTGTGCTTCGGGCATACGACAGCCACGGTCAGCCCACATACGTGACAACCAATAATAGTCAACACTGTGTGTCACCTTGTCAATTGCACGGGTTGAGCAATTTTCAACGCCTACCGCATCTTCAAGCTCGGTAAGAATCATTGCAAACAAAAATTCGTTCATTTGGTATTGCATTTTTATATCTCCTTTAAATTGTTTTATCTACTTTTAAGTTGGGGAAGTATTTACAGAATTCGTTGATTTCTTTTCTGTAATCGCCTTCTATCTCAACAAAATGGTGAATATAAGGGCCGTCTATAAGTCGGTCTTCAACCTTTTGCAGGTCTTCAAATTCGCCCCAGATATACGTGCCATGTGTCTGCGGACCGGGGGTTGTGTGGCAGACAAGAGGTAAAATCATATAATCGCCGCTTTCCTGGTCCATACGGGCAACAGTATAGGTACCATCTTTACCGCGGAACCACGAGCGCTGGTTAACAAGACGTGCAGTTGAGTCAATTCCGCTTTCGGCCTTTTGTGACAGCGGGAACGGACCGCAATGCCATAAAAGCTCGGCATTTTTGTTTTCGGGGTGGCGAACGGTAAATTCACCGAATAAGGGCTTACCTTTGCCAAGCGTTGCCGATTTTAAAAGCACCATTGTTAATGCGCAGTGCATATCGCTTTCGCAAGAAATCATATAACCTAAATCGTTCAATATACCGTAAACGGTGCAGGGCGCCAAGCCGTCAAACATAACGGGGGTAGCAGTCCAGCATTCAGCCGAAATAACGTCGAGGTTATATTCTTCAAAAAGCTTAATATACATTACCACCATTGTTGCCATACCGTTTACATATTTTGGGGTAAGGTCATCAAGGGTGTAATTTTTAAGTATGTATTCTTCATAATACTTGATTTCTTCGGGGTATTTTTCGGCCGCTTGCTTCATACGGTCTTCAATTATTGCAAAGTTAAGTGCGGTAATTTTAACACCGAATTTTTCCATTAATTCGCCCTCATTCCAGATAACCGAGAAAAACGGATAAGGACGACTACCAATTTGACCAATGCGAAGACCTGTAAAGTTTTTAACCATACATGCTACACGTACGAAGCTTTCGAAGCCTTCTTTGAATTCATCACTTTCAACCCTGCAGCAGGGAAGATGTGAAAAAGGCAAATGATAACGCTGCATCTGACGTGATACACCGAAAAGACCGCATTGCGAATCGGTCGGGCGCATACCGTCAACGTAATATTCATCATCAAGCGGTGCCCACAAAAGTGCAGGCTTACCAAGTGCTTTTACAATATCGGCCGCGGCTTCTTCGTTACCGAAGTTGCAGTTAATAATCATAACTGCGTCAACCTTTTCTTTTTTGAAGCGTTCAACCACTTCTTCGGCAGACTTATCGTCAAAAACCAAATCTTCGTGACCTATGCCCTTGTTATCAACAAAAGAGACGTTTTCGGTCTTGAAATTTTCTTCAATATAGCTTACAAACCTTTTACCGCGTTGCTCGGCAGAATACCAAGTAAGGAAAGTGCCGCGTGGGCGGTCGGTTGTATTGCGGCGCATTGCAACCAAGCCAATTTTAACCTTATAATCGAGCATAATTCGCCCTCCTTTTCGTTAACATTACCATTTTAGCACACTCGCTTTTTATTTAAAATGTCAAAAAAGAAATAATTTTTGTAAAAAACGATACAAATTTGAGCGAAAGTGTGTTATAATGTATTTACCACCTATGAATGGAGAGTGTAATTATGAAGGTGATTTCGTTTGAAAAGCTTTATAATACTGAATTCTATTTAACCCAACCAATTGCAAATTATCAGTACTGGGCACCGCGCGGAAATATATATTCGGCCATTGGCAAGCCCAAAATTTCACATACTCTGCTCTGGTTTAAAAACTGCAGTGCGACCATAACCTCAAAGGATGGTACTGTTTTAGAGGTTGAACAAAACCAAATGGCATATATGGCAAAGGGTATTGAATATACCGTTGAATTTCACGGCACAAATTTTGACAAGGAAGACACCGTTGTTGTTCATTTTCAAATGACCGACAAAACCGGTGAAGACATTGCCCCCGTTTTAAAGCCGGTGATTTGCCTTAAAAACGTGGACCCCGCAATTGCGGCAAACCTTGATATTCTGGCTGAAGAATTCAGAAAGAATATTGTTTGTATGCCTGAAGTTATTTCTATAATTTATCAGCTTATGGCAACCATTTGTCAAAAACAAAAACGCCGCGCCACACGAAAAAAGTTTTCCTGCATTCGTCGTGGAATTGAGCTTTTAGAACAGGACAGTGACCTTTCAATTGCCGAAATTTCCGAACAGTGCGGTGTAAGTGAATGTTATTTCCGCCGCCTTTTCCAGGAATACAGCGGTGAAAGTCCGATGAATTTCCGCCAGAAGCACCGCATTGAAAAAGCAAAGCAGCTGCTTTTATCAGACGAGCATTATACCGTTGGTGAAATTGCGGAAGAGCTTCGTTTTTCAGACATTTACCATTTCAGCAAAACCTTTAAAAAGTTTTGCGGCATTTCCCCCAATAAATTCGTTCAGAATGAAATGGAAAAGGTGAACTAAGGTTTGTAAATTATAGTTTATCGCTCTGCTTAATTGGCGGCACATCGTAGGGACAATTCACGAATTGTCCGAAAATAATAGTTAATCGCAACGGGCGATTCGTGAATCGCCCCTACGGGTAATATCAATTAAATTACAGATTATTTACATCCGTCACGGAGCGACACCTAACTTCTTCACTATTACCTCTTACCTCGCCTCAGCGATAAGCCCCAATTTACAATGTATATTAATTTTAATATCACCAATAATAAAACTGTATATCTTGACTTTATATTGTCGTTTTGTTAAAATAATTAATATGACATATTATATCATTTTTCGGGAGGATGAAATCTTTGAAAAATTTCAGTAATTATAAAGATTATAGCTTAAAGGAAGATTTGCATTTCGAGTCGAAGGCTGTTCACGGTGCTTTGGGTACTGAACCGCTTACCGGCGCTGTAAGTATGCCTATTTTCCAGTCGGTTACTTTCCGTCATCCCGAACTGGGCAATTCCACCGGCTTTGATTACAGCCGTCTTGAAAACCCTACAAGGCAGGAGCTTGAACGCACCATGGCTATTTTAGAAGGCGGCATCAAGGGCTTTGCTTTTTCAAGCGGACAAGCCGCCAATATGTCGGTATTCTCACTTTTAAACCCCGGTGACCATATCATTATGTCGGACGATATTTACGGCGGTACACACCGTATTGTTAACGACGTTTTCGGTAAATACGGCATTAATCACACAAGTGTTGATTTGGCTGATTTAGACGCTGTTAAAGCGGCTATTACTCCTTCCACAAAAATGATATTTATTGAAACCCCAACTAATCCTGTTATGAAGGTTGCCGATATTGCCGAGCTTTCAAAAATCGCAAAATCTATCGGTGCGCTTACAGTTGTTGATAACACCTTCTTAACCCCTTATTTCCAAAAACCGCTTACACTCGGTGCAGATATTGTTACCCATTCTTCAACCAAATATCTTGGCGGTCATAATGACACCATTTCAGGTATTGTGGTTGTTAAGGATAATCAGGAAATTGTGGATAAAATCCGTGTTCATATGAAGTCTCACGGAAGTCAGCTGGCACCGATGGATGCCTGGCTTTTGCTTCGCGGCATTAAGACCTTGCATCTTCGAATGGAACGCCACAACGAAAATGCTTATAAGGTTGCGCATTGGCTTCGTACACAGCCTAAAGTAAAGCAGGTTTATTACGTTGGCTTCTCTGACCACCGTGATTACGCTGTTACCAAAAAGCAAACCACAGGCTTTGGCGGTATGATTTCCTTTGCGGTTGACAGCTTTGAAACCGTTAAAAAGATTTTAAAGGGTGTTGATATGGTAATGTTTGCCGAAAGTCTTGGCGGCACCGAAACCTTAATCACATACCCCACAACCCAGACCCACGAAGACACCCCCAAGCATTTAAAGGAAGAATTAGGCATTACAGAATGCTTCTTACGTTTGTCAGTGGGTATTGAAAATGCTGAAGATATTATTGCCGATTTAGACCGCGCAATGAATTCATAGGTGATAAAATGAAATTTACAAAGATGCAGGCGTTTGGAAACGACTATGTTTATATTGACGCCATACATCAGTCTTTGCCAAATCTGCCGGAGCTTGCAAAATTTGTAAGCAACCGGCATTTTGCTATCGGCTCTGACGGTATGGTGCTTATCTGCCCGTCAGATAAGGCAGATTTCAGAATGAGAATGTTCAACCCCGACGGTAGTGAAGGTGAAATGTGCGGTAATGCGCTCAGGTCACTCAGTAAATACGTTTACGACCACGGTCTTACTGATAAAACCGAATTGGTTATCGAAACTCTGGGCGGTATGCAACATATAGAGCTCACGATTTCCAATCGTGCGCCCTTGGATGGTGAAAAGGCTATGCCTTACCATAACCGCGGCTTTGTAAGTAATATCAAAGCCAATATCGGTGCGCCCCGCCTTGATACAAGTGTTATTCCGGTTAATACTGATTTAGCGCAGTTTATTGAACAGCCCGTAAAGGTGCTTGATAAAACCTTTTATATTACTGCAGTATCCTGGGGCAACCCACACGTTGCAATGTTTGTTGATTCTGTTGCCGATTTAGACGTCGAAAAATACGGAAAAGAAATCGAAAATATGACAAGCCTTTTCACAAACAAAACTAATGTCACCTTTGCCGAAATTGTAAACCGCAATTACATAAAAATGCGTGAATGGGAACGCGGCACAGGTGAGACCATTGGTTGCGGCACAGGCTGTTGTACTGCTGTTGTGGCAGGCGTTTTGACAGGCAGATGCGACCGTCACGTAACGGTTGAGCAAATCGGCGGTCCTTTGGATATTAACTGGGATGAAGAAACCAATACTATGTTTATGACAGGTCCCAGCCATAACGTATTTGAAGGCGAAATTGACGTAAGCCATTTAGGAGAATGATATGATTCTTTTTGATATTTTAAAGGATATTGAATTTGAAATTTTACAAGGTGATATTAACTGTGAAATAACCGATTTGGTTTACGATTCACGCAAAATCACAGAAAAAAGTGTTTTCGTGTGCTTGGTTGGCGCTAACGTTGACGGTCACAGCTTTGTAAACCAGGCGGTAGAAAAAAACGCCGCGGCGGTTATTGTTGAAAAAGCGGTTGAAGGTATGCCCGAAAATATGGCGGTTATTAAGGTTAAAAACACCCGCTGTGCGCTTGCTTTTATGTCGGCGGCGTATTTTGGTTACCCCGCAAACGAGCTTACCACCATTGGTCTTACGGGTACAAAGGGTAAAACTACTACAACCTTTATGGTAAAAAGCGTGCTTGAAGCCGCAGGCAATAAAACGGGTCTTATCGGTACAACGGGTATTTTAATCGGTGATGAAGCGCTTCCCGCTAAAAATACCACTCCCGAATCTTACGAAATTCACCGCCTTTTCAGACTTATGGTAGACAGCGGCTGTAAATACGTTGTTATGGAAGTGTCTTCACAGGGTCTTAAATATGATCGTGTGGCAGGAATTAATTTTGATATTGGTGTATTTACAAACTTTTCACCCGACCATATCGGTCCTAACGAGCACGACAGTATGGAAGACTATGCCGCTTCTAAAAGCATTTTGTTCCGCAACTGTAAAAAGGCGGTTGTAAATGCCGATGATGAAAGCGTTGATACCATTTTAAGCGGTCACACTTGTGAAGTGGTTAGCTATGCCATAAATAATAAAGCCGATTTAAAGGCCGAAAATATTCAGTTTATTAAAGAAAACGGCCGTCTTGGTATGAAATTTAACACCACAGGCGCTACCGATTATGAATTTACCGTTTACACACCCGGTATGTTTTCGGTTTATAATTCGCTTGTTACAATTTACATTTGCAAGCTTTTGGGTGTAAGCAATGAAGATATTGCCGACGGTCTTTTAAAGGTTAAGGTGCGCGGCAGGGTAGAATTGGTGCCTTGCTCGCCCGATTTTTCGGTTATTATTGACTATGCCCACAACGAAGTCAGCACAAAAAGTGTTATGAATACACTTGCAGAATATAAGCCCAACCGTATGATTTGTGTTTACGGCGGTGGCGGTAACCGTTCAAAGCTTCGCCGTTATGATATGGGCGAAGTTACGGGCGCTATGGCAGATTTGTGTATTTTAACCTGTGATAACCCTCGCGATGAAGAAATAAAAGATATTAATAATGACATTAAAATTGGTTTGGCAAGGTCAAACGGCAAATATATTGAAATTGATGACCGCAAGCAAGCCATAAAATATGCAATTGAGCATGCTCAAAAGGGTGATTTTATTGTGCTGCTTGGCAAGGGTCACGAAACCTATCAGGAAATTAAAGGTGTTAAATATCACTTTGACGAACGCGAAGCTGTTGCTGAAATTAAAGAAGAATTAGGACTGTAACTAAAACCGCGGTAGAATTTTCTACCGCGGTTTTATATTGGTTTGTGTTTTAAATTATAGTTTGTCGGGCAAGGAACAATGCTTATAAACCCCAATTTATTTTATTGATATATGAACCTAATTATGGTATAATAAATTAAATGTACAATAGGAGAAATTTTTGGTATGCAGTTACTTAATAATTACGACAGCAAACGCGTGTTTGATTATTTTTTGGAAATTACCCAAATTCCGCACGGGTCGGGTGATATGGAAAAAATTTCAAATTACTGTGTGGATTTTGCGAAAAAATATTCACTTAAATACATCATTGACGATGCTAAAAACGTGGTTATTTATAAGCCTGCAACAAAGGGTTATGAAAATGCCGCACCTGTTATTTTGCAGGGTCACATGGATATGGTTTGCCAAAAAACGCCTGACAGCAATTTTGACTTTTTAACCGATCCGTTAAAGGTTTATACCGACGGTGACTTTATTAAAGCTGACGGCACAACCTTGGGTGCAGATAACGGCATTGCGTTGGCAATGATTCTTGCAATTTTAGAAAATGATGAAGTTGCCCATCCCGAAATTCAGGCTGTGCTGACCACCGATGAAGAAATCGGTATGCTTGGTGCGGCGGCACTTGATATGTCCTGCCTTACCGCAAAAAGAATGATAAATCTTGACAGTGAAGAAGACGGTGTTGTTACCGTTTCCTGCGCGGGCGGTGTTGATTTTAAAATGAATCTTCCGTTTGAAAGCAGCGAAATGCAGGGTAATGAAGTAACGGTTGTTTTATCGGGCCTTCTGGGCGGTCATTCGGGTGTTGATATCAACAAAAACCGTTATAATGCCGACATTCTGGCAGGGCGTTTTCTTTATAAATTAAGTCAGCGTTTTAATTTTGGTCTTATTTCGGTTAACGGCGGTGATAAGACAAACGCCATTGTCAACCGTTGCGAAATTAAGCTTTGCTGTGAAAATGTTGATGAATTTATTTCGGCGGCCAACCTTTACGTTGCCGAAATTAAATCTGAAATCTTATCGGCCGAGCCAAATTTTACCGCACAGTTTATAAAGGGCGAAAATGGCACTTTCACCGTTATGGATAGCTCTTCCGCTAAAAATGTTATTCTTACACTTTGCTGTGTGCCAAACGGTGTTCTTAATATGAGTGCCGATATTGAAAATTTGGTTGAAACTTCACTTAATCTTGGTATTTTAAAAACTAATGATAACAGCGTTTCAATGCAGTTTGCTTTAAGAAGCAATAAAAAATCGGCGTTGAATGCTTTGGCAGACCGACTTGAATGTTTTGCAAAGGGTGTTAATGCAAATTACGAAACAAGCGGTTTTTATCCCCCGTGGGAATATCGCACAGATTCACCCTTGCGTGACATTTATACATCAGTTTACAAGCGTTTCTTTGATGAAAGCCCCAAGGCAGAAGCCATACACGCGGGTCTTGAATGTGCGGTGTTTGCATCAAAAATCAACGACATTGACTGCATTGCAATGGGTCCTGCGCTTTTTGACGTTCACACTGTCAAGGAACGCGCGAGCATTTCTTCAATTGAGCGCACCTACAAGCTGCTTTTGGAAATTCTCAAAAAATGTAAATAAATTTATTGTACTAAAGTGTAATTTGTGGTATTATAAAAGGACCACTCAATAAAAAATGTCGGTTTTTCCGACGGAATGGAGAGAATATGGACAATAAAAATGAATTTAAGCCTTATATTCCCGCCGAAAAGGTAACTGCAGAGCTTACCGTTACATCCATTATTATGGGTGTTCTTCTGGCGGTAGTGTTCGGCGCAGCAAACGCATACCTTGGTCTTCGCGTAGGTATGACAGTATCGGCCTCAATTCCTGCGGCCGTTATCGCAATGGGTGTTATCCGAATTATTATGCGTAGAAATTCCATTTTGGAAAGTAACATCGTTCAAACTGCAGGCTCGGCAGGTGAATCCCTGGCTGCAGGTGCTATTTTTACCTTGCCTGCATTATTTTTGTGGGCGGCTGAAGGCAAAATGGACAAGCCCGGCCTTTTGGAAATCACTCTTATCGCTTTAATCGGCGGTCTTTTGGGCGTTTTCTTTATGGTGCCCCTTCGCAATGCTTTAATTGTTAAGGAACACGCAACCCTGCCTTATCCCGAAGGCACCGCTTGTGCAGAGGTTTTGCTTGCGGGTGAAAAAGGCGGTGCAAATGCTTCAACCGTTTTTGCAGGCATGGGCTTTGCGGCACTCTTTAAGTTTATCATCGACGGCTTAAAGGTTGTTGCAGGTGAAGTTTCTTACACCATTAAAGGCTTTAAGGGTACTATCGGCACACAAATTTATCCCGCCGTTATGTCGGTAGGCTATATCTGCGGCGCAAGAATTTCTTCTTATATGTTCGCGGGCGGTCTTTTAAGTTGGATGGTGCTTATTCCCTTAATCGTGCTTTTTGGTGAAAACAGCGTGCTTTATCCCGGCACAGCCCCCATCGGTGAAATGTTTGCCGAAGGCGGCGCAAGCGCTATCTGGAGCAGCTATGTTCGCTATATCGGTGCAGGTGCTTTGGCAGCCGGCGGTATTATAAGTCTTATTAAGTCTTTACCTTTAATTGTTACTACCTTTACAGGTGCTGTAAAGAGCATGAAGGGTGCGGGTGCCGCTTCTACCGAACGCACCGCAAGAGATATGAATATGAAGGTTGTTTTGATTGTAATTGCAGTTTTAACCCTTCTTATCTGGCTTGTTCCCGCAATTCCCGTTAATCCAATTGGCGCAATTATCATTGTTATTTTCGGCTTCTTCTTTGCAACCGTTTCTTCACGTATGGTTGGTATCGTTGGCAGCTCTAACAACCCTGTTTCCGGTATGGCAATTGCCACACTTTTAATTGCAACCTTAATTCTTAAGCTTACAGGCAGCACCGGCAGTGTTGGTATGCAAAGTGCAATTGCTATCGGTTCTATCATCTGTATTGTTGCCGCAATTTCAGGCGACACCTCACAGGACCTTAAAACAGGTTATCTTTTGGGTGCTACACCTAAGAAACAGCAATATGCTGAAGTTATCGGTGTTGTTGCTTCTGCTTTGGCTATCGGCGGCACACTTTATCTTCTTGATAAGGCTTGGGGCTTCGGCTCTGAACAGTTGGCTGCTCCTCAGGCAACACTTATGAAGCTTATCGTTGAAGGCGTTATGGATGCTAATCTTCCTTGGGGTCTTGTTTTCACAGGCGCTGCAATTGCAGTTGTTGTTGAAGTTATCGGCATTCCTGTTTTACCCTTTGCAATTGGTATTTATCTTCCTGTTCAGCTTAATGCTTGCATTATGGTGGGCGGTCTTGTACGCTTGGCGCTTGACAAGCTTTGCAAGAAGAACAAGGAAGCTGTTGTTAACGACGGTATTCTTTTCTCATCAGGTATGATCGCAGGTGAAGGTCTTGTCGGTATTGCACTTGCACTTTTGGCAGTGTTCGGTGTTGATAAGGTTATTGACCTTTCAAAATATATCCCTGCAACTGTTTCAAACCTTGGCGGTATTGCATTGTTTGCAGTAATTATTCTCACCCTTTTAAAATTCACCGTTTGGAAAAAGCGTGTAAATGCAGATGAGTAAGAAAAACAGTAAAAATTATCTTGAATTTGTGCCGCAAAGGTGCATTGAACGCTTTTCAACCGACGAAAAGGGAATAATAACCCTTGAAATTGAAAACAAAGGCGTTTTTAACCGTGTTGCACAAAAGCTTTTGAAAAAGCCTAAAATCAGTTATATTCACCTTGATGAAATGGGCAGCTTTGTCTGGCCGCTTATTGACGGTGAAAGAAATATTACCGACATCGGTGTGTTTGTAAAAGACCATTTCGGTGAAAAGGCTGAACCGCTTTACGAACGCTTGGCAAAATATTTCAAGGTTTTGGAAAGCTATGGCTTTATAAAGTTTAAGAAATAATAAAAACGGACGGGTAACCGTCCGTTTTTGTTTATAGTGTTCAAATTATAGTTTGTAGGGAACTTTATTGTAGACGCGCGTAGGGGCAGGCGAGATTCCCCTAATAGGGGAAATATCGCAAAGCGACAAAGGGGTAATGGCGAAGCCGTAACCTCGACTGCCCGTTAAACCCCTACTTTATTTGCGGACAGTCCGGGAGGCCTGTCCCTACGATGTGCTACCAATATAACTGAGTGATAAACCCCAATTTAATTAAATATTCCTGCTCTCTTTTCTATAGGCTGTGGGGGTTGTCTGGGTGTGTGAATAAAAAATCTTTCTGAAATATGACGAAGAAGAAAAACCAAGCCTGTCGCTGATTTCTTCAATAGATAAATCTGTGTTTGATAATAATTCTTTTGCTCGTTCGGTCAGAATTTCCTGCCGTACGGTGACAGGTGATTTACCAAGATGCTTTTTAAATTTTATATAAAGTCCTGATTCGCTCACTCCGCAAAATCTTGCAACGTCGGTTATGCTGTATTCCTCGTTTTGCCGCATAAAATCAAGTGCCAGATATATTGTTTTGTCGGGGGACTGTTCATCAGATATAAGCCGCGGTGAAATTTCACCCAACAAATAATATAGCCTACCAATGGTTTGCGGGGTGGGGGTTATATCTTCGGCCAATGCATTTAAAAGCGCATCTTCGCCGTGGTTTAAGGTGATTTTTTGCAGTGCAAAGCCGTGGTGGGGCGTGGGAAAGAATTCAAATCCAAAGGAATAAAAGCTGACGTTTTCATTTTCGGGGTACCAGAATGAACGGTAACGAAGCCCTTTGGGGATATAAAAAACATCACCCTTTTTAAGGTGCAGGGTTTTGTCAGCAGTGATAATTTTTGCACTTCCGCTTATCAGCTTTGCAAAATAATGCACGGGGCAGCCATTTGTCATATCTGTTGTGTGGTATTGCTTATACTGAAAAAGGTTGAATGTGAAACTTTTAAAGAATTTTATATCGTTCAAGCCGTAATCCCCCCAATAATTAAAGAAAATTACCTTTTTTATAAAGTATATTACATTGTAATGCACTTTGTCAACGATTAAAATAAAAATGGTGATGATTTATGAATAATAAAAGAATAGTTTTCACATCTGTCGGCAAGGCCGAATTTTTGGATACGCCTTTAACTGATCCGAATGATAATCAGGTTCAGGTTAAAATATTTGCTTCGACTATCAGCAGTGGGACCGAGCGAGCAAATCTTATGGGCAGCAAAACAACAAGCTGGCGCGTACCCGAAGCCGACAAAGCGGTTTTTCCGCGTTATGCGGGTTACAGCTCGGCCGGGGTGGTTTTAAAGGTTGGCAAAAATGTTAAGGATATTGGTGTGGGTGACAGGGTTGCTCTTCGGTGGAGCACCCACACCCATATACAAAATATCGACAGGTCACAGGTGACTAAAATTGGTGATATTGCTTTTAGCGATGCGGCTCTTTTTCACATTTCAATTTTTCCTTTGGCGGCAATTCGCAAATGTCGTTTAGAGATAGGGGAAAGCGCTGTCGTTATGGGTATGGGTGTTTTGGGGCTGTGTGCACTTTCGCTTTTAAAGGCGGCAGGTGCGGCGCCTATTATTGCGGTTGACCCCGACCCCTTAAAGCGTGAAAAGGCCTTAAAAAGCGGAGCAGATTTTGCCCTTGACCCGTTTGACAGTAACTTTTCAAAAACCGCAAAGGAAATAACAAACGGAGGTGCTAAAGTCGGTATTGAAGTTACCGGCATTGGTGCGGGGCTTGACGGTATTTTAGACTGTATGGCGCCATTTGGCCGCGTGGCGCTTTTGGGCTGTACCCGCAGCAGTGATTTTTCAATTGACTATTACCGAAAGGTGCACGGCCCGGGTATAACCCTTATCGGTGCACATACTGATGCCCGCCCACAAGCGGAATCAAGCACAGGTTGGTGGACACAGGCTGATGATATGCAGGCGGTTGCAACACTTCACCAAATGGGAAGGCTTAAGCTTTCTTCACTTGTGGATGAAATACATTCGCCCGAAAAGGCAACCGAAATTTATAACCGACTGTGTAATGACAAAACTTTCCCGATAGTCCAGTTTGATTGGAGCGTTTTAAATGAAGAAGATTAAAATTGCGCAAATAGGGCTTAATGAATACAGCCATTCGGTTGAAATTTTTGAAAGTCTGCAAAAGCAAAGCGAAATTTTTGAAATTGTCGGCTATGCATTGCCCGAAAATGAAGAAAAACGTTTGCCAGGTAAGGCGGCACGACTTGGAAAGTATAGAAAAATGACGGTTCGAGAAATTTTAAATAACCCCGAAATTGATGCCGTCACCATTGAAACCGATGAAATTTATTTAACTAAATACGCGCTTATGGCCGCAAAGGCAGGAAAGCACATTCATATGGAAAAACCCGGCGGAGTAAACCTTGCGGATTTTGAAATGCTTATAAATGAAATCAAAAAAAGCGGCAAGGTTTTTCACACGGGGTATATGTACCGTTATAACCCTTACGTTATGGAAATTATGAATCGGGTTAAAAGCGGTGAGCTGGGAGAGATTTATTCTGTAGAAATTCAGATGAACAGCCCGCACCAAAAAGAGCAAAGGGCATTTTTAAAAAGCTTCCCCGGTGGAATAATGTTCTTTTTGGGGTGCCATTTGGTTGATTTAATGCTTCAACTTAAGGGCACACCAAATAATATTATTCCGTTTAATAAAGCAAGCGGTAAGGACGGACTTAACGTAACCGACAGCGGCTTTGCTGTGTTTGAATATGATAACGGGGCGAGCTTTATAAAATCGAATTCAACCGAAATCGGCGGCTTTATAAGACGTCAGCTTGTAATCAATGCCGAAAAG
This sequence comes from Acutalibacteraceae bacterium, assembly GCA_045580625.1. Lineage (GTDB taxonomy): Bacteria > Bacillota > Clostridia > Oscillospirales > Acutalibacteraceae > UBA737. The sequence goes on from JAZNOE010000066.1 coordinate 30,670, forward strand.
GCAACAATTGAGGTTAAACCATTTGAAATAAATGCCGCACCGGGTGCCATGCAGGTGACCGATAAGGTAGAATATACCGATATGGGTTGGAACGTTACAGGGCATAAAGCAACAAGTGATATTTATAACAGGTATGATTTTATGCTGCAGTCCTTCGCAAAAATGGTGCGCGGTGAAATTGAAAACCCCTACACCCCGGATTATGAATTAGAGCTTTTCAAAACAGTTTTAAAATGCTGTGGTGAATAAAAAATGCACTTCCAAACGGAAGTGCATTTGTTTACTGTTCAATTTTAAAATACATTTCTAAAATACGCTTTGCGCAGGCTTCTAAATGACCGCGTTTAAGTCTGCCGTCTGAAAGCCCTGCATTAAGCTGGTCGGGGTAACCTTCGGGCATTGAAATGTCACAACCGTTAAGCGCATTGTAAACGGTATCACCGGGCGTATGCCAGTCGGTAGTAACCGCACCGCTAAATCCCCATTCATTACGTAAAATATGTGTAAGCAGTTCATAGCTTTGCATACAACGGCGGTTGTTTATAAGGTTATAGCTCGACATTAAAAGCCAAGGGTCTGCCTCTTTTACACAAATTTCAAAGCCTTTAAGGTAAATTTCACGAAGTGCACGCTCTGACAAACGGCTATCGCTGTATTTACGGTTGGTTTCTTTATTGTTGCAGGCAAAGTGCTTCGGTGTGCCCACAACACCTTCACTTTGAATACCCTTAACCTTCGCGGCGGCAAATTTACCGGACAAAAGCGGGTCTTCGCTGAAATATTCAAAGTTTCTGCCGCACAGGGGGTTACGGTGTATGTTAAGCGCGGGGGTAAGCCAAATCGGGAATGCATTTTCTTTACATTCTCTGGCTCCTGCGGCACCAACCTCAAAAATCAGGTCAGGGTCCCAGGTGCAGGCAATTAAGGTTGCACAGGGCCATGCGGTTGTTGCAAGACCGCTTTTGGGCGTAATGCGAAGACCTGCAGGGCCGTCAGCTGTCATAAGTGGAGGAACACCAAGCCGCCAGAAGCCTCCGCCCATACCTGCGGTGTTGGCAAGACCTGCGTTTCGGCTGCCACCGACAATTCTAATAAGCTCATCAATGCTTGCCTGCGCAACAAATTCATCAAGATTATATTCACCGCTTAATACCTGTGTAAGGGTTACGGGTTCATCAGTCTGCGGTGCAGTGCAGGGGTTAACGGGTTCAAAAACCTCGTGGTCGATAATCGGAAAATCGGGAAGCGGTTCATAGCTTCCGTCTGAAAGCATACGTTTTTCAAGCTTGTTTGGTGCCATACACTGAATAAGCTGTTCGGTAACGATAAATTCTTCGTTTACGGTATACTTAAATTCGGCTTCCTTTAAATTGCGGCAGTTGTTACCTGCATAGAATTTATATTCACCCTTTTCAAGCACGTAAGCCGACATCTGAAGCTTGCCCAAATCGTCATAGCTTGCCATATCCTTTATATCAAATGAAAGGGTAATTTCTTCGGTTTCGTCAGGGACTAAAAGTCGGGTCTTTTTAAATGCGGCAAGCTCAATTGCGCTTTTGCCCAAAACACCCTGCGGTGCCGAAAAATAAACCTGAGCAACCTCTTTACCGGCAAGCTTGCCTGTGTTTTTAACATTGAGTTTCACTTCAATTTTATCGCCAACCTGCTTTGCAACAGGGGTTGAAATATCAAAGCTTGTGTAAGAAAGACCGTAACCAAAGGGGTAATTTACTTTTTCCTTTGCACCGGGCACGGTTTCAAAATAACGGTAGCCGACGTAAATATCTTCATAATAGCAAACGTAATCGTCGCTTTCGTTAAAGGTGTCAGCCGAAGGATAATCCGCAAAGGTTTTTGCAAAGGTGTCGGTCAGCTTACCCGACGGGTTAACGTCGCCACATAAAATGTCTGCAATGGCAAGACCGCCCTCCATACCGGCCTGCCAGCCAAGTAATGCGGCATCAATTTTTGGGTTATTTTTAAACCATTCGGTATCAACCATACCGCCTACGTCTAAAACCACAACGCTGTGATCAAAAGCGGCGGTAACGCGGTCAACCATATCCTGTTCAACGTCAGTTAAGTAAAAATCGCCTTTTTCAGAATGTCGGTCAAAAAATTCGCCCGAAAAACGGTGAATTGTGATAATTGCCACGTCGGAATTGTTTTTGGCTTCTTCGATAAGCTCCTGCGGTAGGGGAATTTCATCAAAAAGCTTGTCGCGCGCGTGGGCAGATGCCCTGTCGGCAGAATATGCTTCTACTTTTGGAAGGCAATAATCTAAATAATATTGTGTAAGGGGTTCAAAAATTTTAATTTTATCGGCTTTTTCACAAAAGCCTTCGTAAATGTCGCGCACGTAAGCCGAATATACCATACCGCTTCCGCCGCCACCCTTGACGTAGTCAACACTGCCCACGCCGAAAAGCGCAACGGTTGTGCCTGCTTTAAGGGGTAAAATACCATTATTTTCCAAAAGCACCATACCCTCAGTGGCAACGTGGTGAGAAAGGTCAATATGTGCTTTGCTGCCTGTGACTCTTTCGCCGTTTTCGCCAATGCCGTTTGTCAGATAATATTTATATCTGGCCCACGGTTCGGCATTGATTTTTGTAGCATATCTTTGCAGTTTCATTAAGCCACGCCCTTTAAAGTTATATGTTTATTTGCATTATAAACGAAAAAATGTTATAATACAATAAAAGATACAATTTTAAACAAAAAAATGAATTTAAAAATTCATTGACAAAGTGTTGCTGAAAGTATATAATCGATATATTATTCATAAATTTAATGGGGAGGCACTATAATGGATTGGAATTTAATTCTTGAGGTTGCTATCAAATCGATAGCGGCAGTTGTTATCGGTGGCATTATCGGTAGCGAACGCGCACGCCACGGACGTGCGGCGGGTATGAGAACCCACATTCTTGTTTGCCTTGGCGCGGCACTTACCGCAATGGTCGGTATGCATTTCAGTGAAGGTGACGCAATGCGTATTTCGGCACAGGTGGTGTCGGGCATCGGTTTTTTGGGCGTCGGTATGATCATTATTAAAAACAACAACGTTGTTTCAGGTCTTACAACTGCTGCCGGCATCTGGGCAACAAGTATTGTCGGCATTGCTTTGGGTTACGGCTTTTATGAAGGTGCTGTAATTGTGGCAATTTTAATGCTTTTGTCAATGGTGCTTTTGGCACGCTTTGAAAGGGCAAAGCGCCGTACCGAAGCGGTTTACGTTGAAATTGATGATATGAGCAAAACTAACGAGGTTATTGATAAGATCATTACGCTTATCGGCAAGCCTTGTCCGCATAAGGTTTATTCGGCTAAAAGCGGCAATGTAAATAACATAGGTGTTATTATTTTGCTTGACCGCACAATGAATTTTGATTTTAATAAGATTTTGGAAATTGAGCACGTTCTTTACGTGGATGAAGATTAAGTTTTTGAAATATAGCATTGGCCATATGTCAGTGCTATATTTTTTATGAAATTTTCTTTATTGTGCAAAAAAAGACAACATTTATTTGTAAAAGGGTGTATAATGGAATAAAAAAACAAAAAAGCAGGTGAAATATGTATAACGGAATTCAAAAAATCGAAGATGTTATTGATTTTATCGAAGATAATATTTTAACTGATATAAGCTGTGATGCGCTTGCTGCAAAAATGAATTTGTCGGTTTATGAATTCCGTCGGATATTTGCTTTTATTGTCGGATGTCCGATTTCGGAATATATCCGCAAAAGACGGCTTTCCCTTGCCGCTTGTGAAATATTAAGCGGTGAAAACAAGGATATGCGCGCTATAAGCCAAAAATACGGTTATTCAACCCAGTCGGCCTTTATTAAAGCATTCGGTGAACAACACGGGGTTTCACCAACGGCATATCTTAAGGGTAAAAACGATGTTAACCTGTTTACCCGTCCGCGCTTTGAAATGAGTGTTTTCGGCAGGGAAAATGTGCCATTTAAAATTGTTAAGACTGACGGGTTTTACATTTCGGGCTTTTCAGGAGTTTCTGTTATAACCGATACCTGCTGTTGTGAAAATGTATGGTCGACTTTTTATGAAAGCAAAACCGATGAAAAGCTACGGTCAGATAAGATATATGTTGCATATAAAAATCAAGGCAGTAATGTTTTATGTAGTATCGGGAAGAAAAGCGATAGCGAAATTAGTGGCATGGACAATATATATATACCTAAAGCTAAATTTGCCTGTTTTACCCTTGATACAGTAGATGATGACATTGTTAACCGTCAGTATAGTAAGATATTATATGAATGGTTGCCAAGCGCAAATTTAAAAAGAAATAATTTATTACCTACAATTGAGGTCTATCCGTTTGATATGTCACAGGATGGCTTTAAGTGGGAAATCAGAATACCAATAGAATAAAGGAGAAATTTTTATGTCAAAAATTGTTTTAATCACAGGTGCATCCAGCGGTTACGGTAAGGCTACCGCAAAGGCTTTTAAGGATAACGGCGACGTTGTTATTATGACTGCCAGAAATATAGAAAAGCTGGAGGCCGCAAGAAAAGAAGTTAACGGTGATATGGCCGTTTCAATGGACGTTACTAAAGTGGAAGACTGGGATAATATCGTGGCTTTGGTGAAAGAAAAATACGGCCGACTTGATGTTTTGGTAAACAATGCAGGCGGCGGTATCACCATTAAGGAGGTAAGCGAATTTACCACCGATGAGATCGATGCCACCATTAAGCTTAACTTAAACAGCGTTATTTACGGTTGCCGTGCTTTTGCCGATATGATGAAAGAGCAGAAAACCGGCACAATGATAAACATTTCTTCAGTTTGTGCTCGTCAGTGCTGGCCCACCTGGTCGGTTTACGCTGCTGCAAAAGCAGGTGTGCTTAATTTTTCAAAGGGTATGTACCTTGAAATGCAACCCTATAACGTAAGGGTTACCTGCATTGTGCCTTCAAGTGCAAGCACAGGCTTCCAGTCTGCGTGCGGCATAGGGGAGACTACAGACAAGCTTTTGCCTGAAGATATTGCCGAAACCGTTTTATACGTTGCAAATCTTCCGCAGCGAGCAGTTGTTGAAGACGTTACCGTTTGGGGTATTGATAAACAGGTTAATCCGCTTTAATGGGGGATAATTATGAACAAAATCTTTATTGAAGCCGAAAGCTTTAAGCAAAAAGGCGGATGGGTGGTTGACACACAGTCCTTTGAGGTTATACATTCGGCTTATTTAATGGCACACGGTATGGGCGAGCCTGTGAGTGATGCCGTGACCACCTTTAAGGTTGAAAATGGTGGAAAATATACCGTTTGGGCGCTTACCCGCGACTGGACGGCTGTTTGGGGCGTAAAGGACAGCGCAGGTAAATTTAATATTGAAATAAACGGCACCGCTTTGCCCGAAACTCTTGGCACAAACGGTAAGGATTGGGCTTGGCAAAAAGCAGGTGAAATTGAGCTTTTATCGGGTGAAAATATAATTGCCCTTTGTGACAAAACCGGCTTCAATGGGCGTGTTGATGCAATCTATTTGACTGCTGACGGTGATGTGCCGAGCAACGAAATATCCGACATTGATGAAATGCGAAAAGCCCTCGGCTATAAAGAAATTAAGGATTATGATACCGAATTTGATCTGGTTGTTGCAGGCGGCGGTATTGCGGGTATATGTACTGCGCTTACCGCTGTGCGTGGCGGCTTAAGAGTTGCCCTTATTCACGACCGTGAAATGCTTGGCGGCTGTAACAGCAGTGAAGTCAGGGTTTGTCAGGGCGGTATGATTCATTTTGGTAAATACCCAAACCTTGGCAACGTTGTTAAAGAGATTGCCCCCGTTATGGGTGACCCGGGCAAATACCGTGCTGAATATTTTGAAGACCACCGAAAGCTTTTTGCTTTTGAAAACTGGGAAAAGGTTGCCCCGAAGTATAAAATTTTCTTAAATTCAGCAGTTACTGACCTTGAACGTGACGGCAATAAAATAACCGCTGTTATTTTCACCGACACTTTAACGGGTGAAAAGACCCGCGTTAAGGCACCGCTTTTTTCTGACTGTACGGGCGATGCTGTTCTGGCGCGTAAAATGGGCTGCGAAACAATGTATGGACGCGAGGAAAGTAGCCGTTTTAATGAAAGTCTTGCCCCCGAAAAGGCAGAAAAGCTTGTTATGGGGCATTCGATCCGTTGGTGCACCAAGGGCGGTGACAGCTTTGTTGATTTTCCCGATATCGACTGGGGCTTAAAGCTTGATGACGATAGCTGTCTTAACTGTTTTTCGGGTGACTGGGAGCAGGAAACAGGCTTTACCCGTGATATGGTGTTTGAAATGGAATATATCCGTGACTACGGTCTTCGCGCTATTTATTCAAACTGGGCATATCAGAAGCACCATTTTAAAGACAAGCAACGCTTTGCAAATTCACGCATTGTGTGGGTGTCACCCATTGGCGGTAAGCGCGAAGGCTACCGCATTGTCGGTGACTATATAATGACCCAAAACGACATTGAAGATAAGGTGCAGTATAAGGATGCAACCGCTTCTATCAGCTGGAGTATTGATATGCACTTCCCCGAGCCGACAAACCTTAATCAGTTTGGTGAAGCCTTCCGTTCCTTTGCATATCACCGCGGTATTGTGTCGGCTTATGAAGTGCCATACCGTTGCCTTTATGCCAGGGACTGTGAAAATTTGTTTTTGGGCGGCAGAATTGTCAGCACAAGCCACGTTGCATTTTCGGCTGTAAGGGTAATGCGCACCCTTGGTCAGTTGGGTGAAGTGGCAGGCCTTGCAAGTGTTATTTGTAAAGCGCACGGCTGCACACCGCGTCAGGTTTATACCGATTATCTTGACGAGCTTATTTTTGCAATGGAAAAGGGTGTTGAAAGCCCCGATGCTTTCGCTTGCAGTCTGGGTCAAGAAGAAGCTTATCATTTTAAGGATATCGGTTGGTGGTGGATAGACCGCTGTAAAGCGCAACACCCCGAAGAAATTGAAAAATATGAACGCGGGGTTAAGTTCTTGGGACTAAAACATAAATATCCCGACCCCGATGAATGGAAAAAGGTATAATAAAAACGGCGAACAATGTTCGCCGTTTTTTTATCGTACTAAAGCTGTGCTAAAACCTGGGTTTTAATGTCGGCCATACCTTTAATTGTGGGATGACCGTTTTGTTTGTCTATAAAATTAAATTCAATTGGTTTAACACCAAAATGCTCTGCCGCGGCTTTATATGCATCGGCAATTTCAACCTTGATGTCGGTATTTATAAGGCAATAAATTTTAATGTTTGGTAAAGTTTCGCGAATATTTTTTAACAAATAAGCCATTGCGGGCAAAACACAAAATAGATCTTCTTTTGAAAAATCATCAAATTTTAATTCGCCTAAAGGGGAATTTGCCCAGCTGTCATTTGTGCCGCCGAAAACAAAAACCGTGTCAATGGTGTTTTTGTCAAAAAAGCCTTCGGCTTTATTTTTTTCAAAACGGTAAATAAAAGAATTAATTTTTGAACAGTCGCCGCTATATCCTGTATTACACACAGTCGAGCCCGACCAGCTGTCATTAAGCAAAAGGCTTGATTTCGTTTCGGTTATTACCTGATGCCACCAGGTTTCTTCTAAGCGTGTAACGTCGGTTACATCTCTTTCGTACGTATAATAATAACAGTTATAACCTTTTGGTATGTACCCTTCAAAGGTTGAATAGCTGTCACCAAAGATTAATACGTTTCCCAAACTCATAATAAACACCTCTTTTAAAATTATATTTTGTTTTTTAAAAAAGTCAATATTTGACTTGCTGGCTTGACAAGAAAATAATATTAAAGTAAAATTAAGGTATAAATCTAAAGGGGAAATTAAAATGAAAAAGCTTTTAGCAATAATTTTATCACTTTTTATGATTTTGGGTTTTACAGCTTGCGGTAAGGACGAGCCTGAGGGCTGGTATACCGAAGGTGAAATTACCGTTACCAAAAAGCAGGTGCAAAAAATTATAAACGGTAAATTCACCACACCCAAAAACGTAATAATTATTATCGGTGACGGCATGGGACCTAATGATATAACCCTCGCTGAAGATGAGGTACAGGGTGTTTACGATTTTGGTCTGGTTTTAAACCAGATAAAAAATCACGGTCTGGCAAAGACACATTCTGCCAATGCTGACGTTACCGACTCTGCTGCATCGGGCACCGCCCTTTCAACAGGTCAGAAAACCAACAACGGTTACATCGGTAAAGACGTGAACGGCAACGATATTCAGACCATGGCCGAGCTTGCGCGTGAAATGGGCAAAAAGGTTGGTATCATTACTGATGAAGCAATTTCGGGTGCAACACCTACGGCCTTTACCGTACACAATGAATCACGTTATAACACACAGCAGCTTATTAATTCAATGATAAAGTTCAAGCCTGACGTGCTTATGGGTGAGGATTATAACAGTGTGTTTATGGCACTTGGCGAAGAAGAACGCGAAATTTTTGAAAACGAATACCTTGTTGCCAAGGATTTTGCACGTTATAAAGATATTCTTGACACCGACCCTAATTGTGAAAAGCCGTTTTTAGGCTTTTTGGACGGTTATTCCTCGGTTGCTTCTTATAATCTTGCAAACTGTGCCGAGGTTGCCTTCAAGCGACTTCAAAACGAAAAGGGCTTCTTTTTGATGATAGAAAGTGCAGGTACAGATAAATTCGGTCACAGTAATGACATTGAAGGTAAGCTTAACAGTGTTGTAACTCTTGACCGTACGGTAGCGGCGGCACTTAAGTTTATGGAAAAGAACCCCGACACCTTGCTTATCATTACGTCCGACCACGAAACCGGCGGTGTAAAGCTAAAGGATGAAAATACAAAATATTTAAGTGAGCTTTTAACCGTTACCGAACACACCGCAACACCTGTGCGCGTTTTTGGTGTGGGTAAGGGTACTGAATACTTTAAGGGCAAGACGGTTGATAATACCGACATTGCAAAATTTGTAATTAAAGCGCTTAAGGGTGAATGAAATTTTAAAGCGGAGTGATTAATCACTCCGCTGTTTTGTTTTTTGAAATTAAAAGATATTTTTTAGGGGATGTACCTAGGAATTGTTTAAATCTTCTTGAAAAATATATCGGGTCATCAAAGCCGCAGGCGGTTGAAATTTCTGCAACAGAGAGGCTTTCGCCGTATATATCAATAAGCTGCCGCGCGTGCTGTATACGCATTTTTGCTACAAGGTCCAAAGGGGTAAGCCCCGTTGCCTTTTTAAATTCGTTTCTGATGTAATCTTCGGCATAGCCGCTTTGGCTTAAAAGGTCGGTTATGTTAAATTCGGGGTCGGAAAAATTGAGAGAGGCTTCATTTACAATATCGTTTATCACGCGGTTAATTTTCTTTTCATAAATAAAGCTTTGCAAAATTGAATGTAAGTATGCCGTACAAAGGGAAGCCAGATAATCATTATTAAGATGTCGGTTTAAGTAAATAAGCCGCGCCAATTGTTCACTGCCGTAAGCACCGTTGTCCTTCAAGGCAATTATTGTGTCAAACATTAAAAGCTTGCCGAAATCACCGCCGATAGAAATATTTACAAAGCCGTTTTGTGACACCGACCCGTGCACCGTGTCGGGCGGTACAATTATAATACTGCCCTTTGTAAAAGGAATGTTATTGCCTTTTGTTGCAAGAAAGCCGTCCCCTTCTAAATAAAACATAATTTCCCAATGCTTATGGCTGTGCATGGGGTATCTTTTTGTGCCGGGTTTTGTAATTGAAATTGAAAAACCGTTCATAACATCACCGCTTTAATTTTATAACAAATCTATCTTTTGTGCAAGTGTAAATATAATTTATCATAGCATCGTCAAAAATGATATGTTATAATCACAAAAAAGGGGTGTTTTTATGATACAGTTTAACGTTTTTAAAGACGGTAAAAAAAGAATTGTCACCTTTTCTTATGATGACGGCCGAAACGATGTGCCGCTTGTTGAGCTTTTCAATAAATACGGCGTAAAGGCCACCTTCCATTTAAACGGCGGTTATCTTTCAGATGATGAGCTTTGTGAGAAAAGGGCATTGTATGAAGGGCACGAAATTGCCTGTCACACCGTAACCCACGGTTGGCCTTCACGAATGCCGCCCATTTCGGTGGTTAATGAGGTTATCGGCAACAGACTGCTGCTCGAAAAAATGGCAGGCTACCCTGTTGTGGGTATGTCATATCCCAGCGGTTCGTATGACAGTATTTCTATTCAGGCAATGCAGTCTTGCGGTATAGTTTATTCAAGAACAATTAAAAATTCAAGCAATTTTGAATTGCCGCAAAGCTTTATGGAATGGCACCCGACCTGTCACCACAGCCGCGCTTTGGATTTTTGCGACAAGTTTATTAATGAAATTGATTCGCAATGGTGCGGACCGTTGTTTTATATCTGGGGTCATTCGCACGAATTCAGAACTGATGCTGACTGGGACGTAATGGTGAAAATTCTGGAAAAGCTGTCACATAACGATAAAATATGGTATGCAACAAATTATGAAATATACCGTTATCTTACGGCACAGCGTTCACTTGTGATAAGTGCGGATGAAAAAACCTTTTATAACCCGTCGGCAATTGACGTTTGGGTTGAAAAGAATAAAACACAAATAATTCACATTCCCGCAGGGCAAACAGTAAAAATTTAGGCAGGAGAAATTTGTATGAAAAAATTTATCGGTTTTGAACACGGTATGGGCATAGGCGGTTGGCTTACTAACTATAAGCGGTTTAACGTTTTACCGCAGGACAGACGCCTTTGCTTAACAATTGGCGATATGGAGCATTTTGCGACCTATATTACCGAAAAGGATATTGAATATATTGCATCGCTTGGAATGGACCATATCCGTCTGGGCTTTGACCAGATAGTTTTTGAAGAAGCACCTTACGTTTACCGTGAAGAAATCTTTAAGCATATTGACAATTTCATTTCGTGGTGCAAAAAATACAGTCTTAACATTGTGCTTAATATGCATAAAGCAGTAGGCAATTATTGTGATATTAAAGAAGAGGTTGAGCTTTTGGATGATGATGAGCTTCAAAACCGCTTTATTTCACTTTGGCTTGCTTTTGAAAAGCGTTATGCGGGGGATAATTCTCTAGCGTTTGAGCTTCTTAACGAAGTGCGTGACGTTAATCCCGCAAAATGGAATGCTTTGGCTGAAAAAACGGTAAATGCCATTCGTGCAATTAATAAAAACCGAATTATCATCATCGGCTCGACCAGCTGGAACAGCCCCGACACATTAAGGCATCTTAAGGTTTATGATGATGAAAACATTATTTACACCTTCCATACCTATGCACCGTTTGAATTTACACATCAGCGCGGTGTTTTGCAGGCGGCTCCGCTTTATTATAACCGTACAATGCCTTACCCTTGTGATATTGAACGCTACCGCGATTATCATAAGGTTGTTTTCGGTAATGATGCGGCTTACCCGAATTTTGAAAAGATGGATATCGAATACATACGTTTTTCACTTCGCAATGCCATTGAATTTACAAAGCAGCACCCCGATAAAATTTTGTGGTGCGGTGAATTCGGCACAATTCGTCATGCCGATATCAAATGGCGTGAGAGCTGGATGAAGGACGTTATCACCGTTTTAAAGGAAAACGAAATTCCTTACTGCGCGTGGAATTATTTAAGCACCCCGAATGACGGCAACCGTTTCAGTCTTATTGATGATGACAACCGCAAAATTTTAAGTGATAGAATGGCTGAAATTATAAAAGGTGAAGTATGACACCCTTAATTGTATTTATTTTAATAATGTCGGTCTCACTTACAGTCGGCAGAAATATTGCATCTAAAAAAATATCCGCAATATCGGGTAAGCGCTCGCAATTTTTCTTTTCGCAAATGGTTTTGTTTGGCGTATCGGCTGTGTTGCTTTTGGCTTTGGGTATAAAAAATATAACCGCCATAGCAACAGAAACGGTTATTTTCGGGCTGATATACGGAATGTTTCTTATATCATCACAATGGATGCTGACCCTTGCAATGGGGCTTGGTACAACGTCGGTTTGTTCGGTGGTTTATGCAATGGGCTTTATATTGCCAACCGCTTCGGGCGCCCTTTTTTGGGATGAAGATTTCACGTTTATCAATGCCATTGGTACAGCACTGGCTGTTGTAATTATTTTATTAAGTGCAAAAAGCGGCGACAAAAAAGAAAAGATCAGCAAAGCGTTTATTCCTTTTATTGTTATTGCAATGCTTTCTTCGGGCGGGCTTGGTATTATGCAAAAGGTTCAGCAGTCGGGCAGTGCCCCACAGCAAAAGGAACAATTCTTGCTTATCGGTTTTTTGGTGGCTTTTCTTTGCTCGCTTGCGGCATTTCTTTTCAGTCGCGTAAAAACAAAACCAAATTTCCCGGCAGTTGCCTTTCCCGCTTTGGCAGGTCTTTGCTTTGGCGGTGCAAACCTTTGCAACACAATTCTTGCAGGTAAAATGAAAAGCGCGGTGTTTTTCCCGCTTCAGAACATTTCAACCGTGCTGCTTTCGGCGGTGTTGGGCATAATTTTATTTAAAGAAAAGCTTACAATAAAAACGGTGATAATTCTGCTTTTGGGCGCGGCGGTAATTTTGCTTTTTAGTTTTTAATAAAAAAGAAGATTCGGTAAAACGAATCTTCTTTTTGCTTTATAAAAGCTCTTTTACAACTGTCGGGAAGTCGAGATAATTGTCAATAGTCAGGTAATTGAAATCAGATTTATAAACCGATTCATCGTTACCGCCTTGGCCGTAATCATCACCGATATATACCACTTCATTGTGTGAATAGCCGTTTTCTTTGCAATAAAGGTCAAGCGCGTAATACTTATTGTAAGGCTTTGGCGCCATATCAAAGGACGACGACCCGCCGACAAATACACAATAATCGTTAAAGGTGTTTACCACTTCATCATAAATTTTGCGGCGTTTTTGGCGGTCGGGGTCAAAGGCAAGCTTGTCTTCCTGCAAAGCCTTTGTGCCTAAAATCGGGAAGGTGACACAGCCCGACGGGTGAAATTCAACCGTTTCACCGCGAAATTCTTTAAAGCCGTATTTTTCGCGCATAAAATTAATTTTATCGGTAACGCTTTGCTTGTCACAGGGCAGGGTGACGTCCTTTACAATGTTAATGGTTTGGGTCTTTGGGTCATAAACACCGTACTGCATACCATAATTACCGATAATATCAATGGGGAAGCCTTCAAGCTGATTAAAAATTCGCATAACCTGACCCGCACCCACCATTAAAAGCTTATACCTTTTTGAAAGCTCACTCAGGATTTTTCTGTGTTCGGGGCTTATGGGTGTTTTGTGCTGGGTGAGTGTGCCGTCAAGGTCCATTGCAATTGCTTTTATATTATTTAACATCAAAATCATCTCCAAAAAGGTCGTAATAAAGCCAAAGCACGGTGTATCTGTCTTTTAAATCCTTGGCATAAAGCACCGCGTCTGTAATTTTTTCTTTGCCGTAATGGGTGTAAAATTCGTTAATGTCAAGGTTAACCTTTGAAAGCATTTCTTCAATTTCGTAAGCCTTTGGCATTTCTGAAAGTATTTGTCTTATTTTTTCTTCGCGGTTTAAATATATATCAATGGTGGTGTTTTCATAACGCCCCATCTTCTGCTGAAGCGCAATGCAGCCGTCGGCCGACGTTTTGTAAATTTCCTGCATTTTTTGGCTGTATGCATCACGGTCGGGGCGAAAAATTTCTGAAGGGAAGGGGCGTTTTAATATTTCTTCTCTTATTTTTGCGGTAATAACGGTCGAATACGCAACGTCAATACCGTGTGAAAAATATTCGCTGTTTTCCAAAATGCCGGTTATTTCAAAAAAGTGTGAAAGGTGGTGTTCACTGCCCGAAGCTGGACGGGAAGAGCCGGCAAAGCTCATTAAAATGCCAATAACCACAAGTGCTTCCATCAAAGCCGCAATGCTTTTTTCTTCACGCTTTAAAATTCCGTCTGCTAAATCAAGGGTGGTTTTTATCTGCTGATACGTAAGGTCATAAATATAATCGCAAAAATATTCATTGTTAACCGCGCGGCTTAATTTCCAGTCATTAAGGGCAGAAAATTTACCTATAACGTCACCATATCCGGCCTTAAGCATATCTATCGGCGCGTTTTTAAGCACGCCGGTGTCAGCAATAATAGCAGTCGGAAGTCCCGCGGGGTATGTCACTTTCATACCTCCTGTAATCATTGCGGCGCCGTTTGAAGCATAACCGTCCATTGAAGGTGCAGTTGCAACAATTATGTAGGGTATTTTATTAAAGAATGAAACATATTTGCAAAGGTCTTGAATAACGCCTGACCCGATACCGATTATTATGTCGCTGTCACCCAGATTTTCGGTTACTGTGGCAATTGCTTGCTCATTCGGTACAAGAATTTCATTGCCGCTGAAAATAACCTTTTTCACCTTTTTATCGTTAAGGGCCGAAAGGGTAATTTCACCCGCGGCGTCGAATGTATTGCCGTCGGCCACCAATAAAACGTTTTGGCTGTCTTTGCAAATTTCTTTAAGGTGCTTTGTCGCACCTTGTTCAATATAAACGTATTTGATATCGCAGGTGTGGTGCTTTTGGCAGTTGCACTGCACACCGCAAAGCATTTTATTTATATCCACGCGAACTACTCCTTTACAACTGACTTTAATTAAGTTATAATATTTCCGTCAAAATAAATCAACAATTATCCTAAAACTTGCATAAATAATGATTATTTTATGCTTTTTTGTTTAAAATCGGTCAAAAACGGTCAATGGGGTGTTTTTATGCTTAATCGTGAACGCGAGCAGGAAATTATTAATATATTAAAGGATAAAAACGGTTTTGTGACGGTAAAAGAACTGTGTAAGCTTTTGTTTGCAAGCGAGTCAAGCATCCGACGTGATTTAAAGACTTTGGAGGAACGCGGTCTTGTCAAACGAAGCTATGGCGGGGCAACAGCTGTGATGAATTTTTCAAATATATCCACCTTTAGTCAGCGCACGCGTGCAAACATTGCCGCAAAACGAGAAATTGCCCAAAAGGCCGCCGCGCTTATAAATGACGGGGATATAATTTTTCTGGACCAGTCTTCAACCGCATTTTACCTTGCGGCCGCTATTATGGAAAAAAGCTCGGTTACGGTGGTTACAAATAACATAGAAATTATGATGCTTTTGTCAAATTCTAACATAAAGGTAATATCTTCGGGCGGCAGCTTAAGTGATGAAAACCGCAATTGTCTTGTCGGAAGTGAGGCGCAAAATACTTTCGGCGGTATTTTCGCCGACGTTGCGTTCTTTTCGGTCAGGGCTTTAGATGATGGTGGTATAGTCAGCGACTGCTCGCTTGAAGAGATTGCCGTAAGGCGGGCAATGCTTAAAAACGCGCGTAAGAGGGTGTTGCTTTGTGACGGTACAAAATTTGGCGCACGCGCCCCGTTTAAGCAATGTGACCTTAATGAAATTGACTGTCTTATCAGCGAGGGAAATGCTTCCCGGCTCTTTGCGGGACGTTTTAATGATATTGTTTTAATGTAAAAATAAAACCGAGGTGTAACCCTCGGTTTTTATATTTATTTATTTATTTTGTTTCAAATATTCTTTCGGGCCGGTTTTATAAAGGTTATTGCCCTTGCTGTCAATTACTACAACAACAGGGAAGCTTTCAACCTCAAGCTTATAAATTGCTTCGGCACCAAGGTCGGGGTAGGCCACAACCTCGCTTTTTTTAATGCATTTAGAAAGTAACGCGCCGCAACCGCCTGTCGCACCGAAATATACCGCGCCATAAGCTTTCATTGCATTTATAACCTCATCGCTTCGCTTGCCCTTGCCAATCATTCCTGTTTGACCAAGACGTATAAGGTCAGGGCTGTAAGCATCCATTCGGTATGATGTGGTCGGCCCTGCCGAGCCGATAGCCTGCCCTTCCTTTGCGGGGGTGGGGCCAACAAAATATATTATGCTGTTTTTAATATCAAACGGTAGCGGCTCATTGCGGTCAATAAGCTCCTGAAGGCGCTTGTGCGCGGCATCGCGCGCGGTGTAAATAGTGCCCGAAATAAGGCAACAGTCACCGGCGGTTAAAGCCTTAACATTTTCTGCTGTTAACGGGGTTTTAATTTTAATTTCCATTTAAATAACCTCCGTTTTATGGCGGGTGACGTGGCAGTTTATGTTTACCGCAACGGGAAGCCCTGCAATATGGGTGGGGAAGTGCTCAATATTAACAGCCAAAGCGGTGGTTTTTCCGCCAAAGCCCTGCGGACCAATGCCCAGTGCATTAATTTTTTCAAGCAGTTCTTTTTCTAAATCGGCATAAAAGGGAGTGCTGTTCTGTTCATCTACAGGTCGCAAAAGCGCCTTTTTGGCAAGAAATGCCACCTTGTCGAAGGTGCCGCCTATACCCACACCCACAACAATTGGCGGGCAGGGGTTGGGTCCTGCTTCACGCACGGTTTTTAAAACAAAGTCTTTAACACCTTCAACCCCGTCAGACGGGCGGAGCATCGCAATCGCGCTCATATTTTCACTGCCAAAGCCCTTGGGCGCAACGGTGATTTCAATTTTGTCACCGTCAACAATGTCATAATAAATCATTGCGGGGGTGTTGTCGCCTGTGTTAACCCTGTCAAGCGGGTCGCGCACAACACTTTTGCGAAGAAAACCTTCACAATACCCTTGGCGCACACCTTCGTTTACGGCATCTGTTAAATTGCCGTTTATATGAACGTCCTGCCCAATTTTTAAAAACACGCAGGCAACCCCCGTATCCTGACAAATGGGCAGGTTTTCACTGTCGGCTATGGTGTAATTTTCAATAATCTGGTCTAAAATGCCTTTGGCGGTTGGCCAGGGCTCGTTTTTGGCGCAGTTAGATATGCAGTTTTTAATATCCTTACTTAAATGGCAGTTGGCATCTATACAAAGTTTTTTGACAACCTTTGTAATTGTTAAAGCATCAATTTCACGCATATTATTCTCCGTTTAAGTATTTTAATGCTCATATTATAGCATAAGAAGATGAAAAAGTAAATGTGTGGAAAAACATAAAAATGAGCGGAGTGAATTTTACTCCGCTGATGATAAATATTTTATTTGGAATAATTATGTTTATGTTTGGGGGTAATTTTGGTAAAGATTTAAATATTCTTGCCTAGGAATTTCATACCATATTGTTTTATCTTCAGAAGTCCAGCCGCCCCACCACACGCGTTCAAAGTGCTTAAGAAAATAGCAAGGTGTGATGCCGTCTGCAGCAGTCCCTGTATAAATGCTAAAGTCTTCTCCTTCGTCATTAGACTCCCAACACCTGTAAATCTCTTTTGCAAAAGTGAGATTTATAATATTCGCGAGAGCTTCTTCTGAAAGAGGGTCGTAACAGTTTATTAACTGCTTAATACGATCCATAAAATTGACACCTCTTTATTTTGTTATATCACAACACTTTCAAAAAGTAAATATTTCAGTATATTTTTTCCACAATTACAGATAATAACGTCACAATCTGTGATTTAAGAAGAAATGTTACACGCTTTGCGTGGCAAGGTTCTTGGGCACTCATTCAAAATTTTTGATTTTGCAAATGGGTGAGGTTTATTACATAAAACTAACATAAGCGTAAGGTAGACCCTTGCGAGTGAATAATAAATAATTTCGGCTAAAAATAAGAAGGGATGGTTGTTTTTTATCGTTTGGGTTAGCTAAAACTAAATATTCATACTGCCACAAGAAAAACCGGATGAGTTATAGACTTATCCGTTTAGTTATTTAAAGTTGCTTTTTAAGCGGATATATGCGGATTGAATGAAAAAATTTTATATGTTGATGAATTTCCAAAGTAAATTCCACTTCAATTTGCACTGTGGAATTTACAAAATTGAATTTTTTCGGGGGGACTTATCCTCCTAAATACTTGACGAAATAAGAAAACTGTGCTATAATACAAAAGCTTAATAGGTATAATTACATTAATGGATCCAGCTGTCTGCAGAGGAAGTCGGATCCATTTTGTTATTTAGCAGTAAATTTAACTAAATACAAAAAGGAGATAGCATCATGGAAGTACAACTCCAAGAACTGATTGACCAAATTAAAAAGGATGGTGTAGAAGCTGCTGAAACCGAGGCTGAAGCTATAGTGAAGGCTGCAAAGGAAAATGCGGAACAAATTATTGCTGATGCACAGGCACAGGCAGATAAAATCTTGAACCTTGCAAGAACTGAAACCGATCGAATGACGAAATCAAGCGAGGATGCTATTCGTCAGGCGGGTCGCAATCTGCTTATTTCTTTCAGAGAAAGTGTAACGAGAGAGCTTAATGCTATCGTTAGCGAAAATGTTACTGCTGTATATTCATCGGATGCATTCGAAGGGCTGATTATCAGCATTGTTGAAAATTGGGCAAACAAGCCGGATGCAGAAGATATCGCAGTAATTTTGAATACTCAAGACCTTAATAAGTTGGAAGAAACCTTACTGGCAGTTCTTAAAGAAAAAATGTTAAAAGGCATCACCTTGAAGGCGAATGATAATTTTGACGGGGGTTTCCGCATTGCTGTAAATAACGGCAGCGCATATTACGATTACTCTGCGGAGGCGGTTGTGGATATGCTTTCAAATTATCTTAGCCCTAAGGTTACCGAGCTTTTGAAAGAGGCGAAGTAATAACTATGGCTGAATATTATTTAATATCGCAGTTGCCGTCTTTGGAT
>JAZNOE010000067.1:0-29158 GCA_045580625.1 Acutalibacteraceae bacterium
CTTCCCCTTGAGGGGAAGGGGGACCACGGCAGTGGTGGATGAGGTGGAAAACCGTTTAATCACTGCAAATTACACCTCATCAGTCACTTCGTGACAGCTTCCCCTCAAGGGGAAGCCTTGCCCGACAAACTATAATTTAAAAGCAGCCAACCCGCGGTTTTCCGCGGGTTGCTTTTATTTCTTTATTTCAATTTTAATATCGCCTGCGTCGGTGGTGATTTTGCATTTTCCGCCGCTTGTCGTTTCGGGAACCTTAACACTTCCCGTATCGGTTTTGGTAATAAACACCTTATCACTTAAAAGCGTGCCCTTCACATTACCCGTATCGGTTTCGATAATCAGTTCACCCGCATCACAGCCGTCAAATTTTACGTTACCCGTATCACTCGAAAGTGAAGCCTTACCATCTGCAACGACATTTTTATTTATTATATTTCCCGTATTCGTTTCAATATCCAAGTCACTGCATTGAACAGCAGATAATTTAACGTTGCCCGTATCACTTTCTAAATCCATACTACCCGCAACAATTTTTTCAAGAGCTATATTTCCCGTGTCGGTTTTGCAATACAGCTTTTCGGGACTGATACTATTAACCGTTACATTTCCCGTGTCACTTTCAATTTCGGCTGCTTCGGAAGCTTTTGAGTTAAGGCTTATATTCCCCGTATTTGTTTTGATAGTTATGTTACCAAAGTTAAATTCTTCTGATAAATTAACATTACCGCTTGATGAAAAAATCTTAAGATTTTTAAAGCTGTTTTTCGGCAGATATACCTTGACTCTTTCTTTTTCAAAATAAATGCCGATATGGTCGTACCACTCGCGTTCATCAATACATTTTACCTTTAAAACACCGTTTTCTACCGTAACGTCATAAGTTATTTTATCACTTTGTCTGCATTCAAGCCTGCATTCATTTTCGGTCAGAACAAACTGCAAATCGGCATTGATGTTTTTTATATCAATACTATCAAAATCCTCTGTTACAGTATAAACCTTATCAACATATTTTTGGGTGTTCAGTCTGTTAAAATCAAACCCAATAAATGCACCCGACACTATCGCGATTACTAACCCCGATATCGTGCAAACGGTGGCAATAATTAATATAATTTTTGTTGATTTACTCATTTAAGCCACCTCTTTAAATAAACTGCGCTTTATAAGAACAAAAGGCATTTTAGAAAGAAAAACGCATCCCTTTAAAATGTAATTTAACCCAAGCTGTCCAAACATAGCAAGGCCGCACAGCAAAAGCCCCAAACCGAGCATAAATAAGCCTGCAACAATATCAGCAGAGGCTGCGTGTACGATTGCCACAACTAAAAGCGCAAAGCCCGATACCGCAATGGTAAGTGCTGCCGCGCAAAGGCTTATAAATACCGACCATAATACCGCATAAAGCGATATTACAACCGCTATTGCAGCAATTAATAACGGAAACCAAAGCGGAAAACCGATAATAAGCATCGCAATTTCCCATCCGCGAAGAGCTTTGCGGTTAAGCTTGGTTTTAGCAAGCTTGGTGATTGGGGTTTGCCGCAAAATATCATCAATTATTTTATCCATATCACCAAGCGAGGCAACCGCTTCTTCTTCGCTTTGACCTTCTTCAATGCGGTCATCTATCATTTCGCCGTAATAATTAAGCCAATTTTTAATCTCCGGCATTTCAAAAGCATTAAGCCGCTTTTCAAGCTCATTTAAAAATTTAAGCTTCGTCATTTTCCGCTTCCTCCCTTGCAACAAAATTATAAATTGCCATTATTTCCTGCCATTCACATTTAAAATCTTCAATTTTCTGAAGACCTTTTTTAGTTATATGATAATATTTTCTCACCCTGCCGTTATGAACAGTATCTTTAACGGTTAACAAATCCCCCACTTCAAGCCGCCTTAAAATCGGGTAAAGGGTGGATTCTGAAATTTCCATACAGGGCTTTAAATCCTTAATAATACGGTAACCGTAAGAATCTTCGTTTTTAATTGCGGCAAGCACCGCAACGTCAAGAAGACCGCGCTTCAACTGAATATCCATACCATACCTCCCTACACATAATACTATACAACACATAGTATCGTTTGTCAAGTACTTTATAATAGAAAAACCGCGCCGAAAGCTTCGGCGCGGTGGCTTTAATTCTATATTAATCCTCATCCTGTCCGACAAGACCTGCCGCGGCAGACACAGGAAGGCTGAAAACAATTCCCTTTGTTTTTTTAGACATTTCAAGCTTGTCGTATACGGCATTTAAAACCGCATTTTTAATTTTTTTCTCAACAACCATCATTAAAATTTCTTTTTCAGAATGAATGCTTATGCCAAAAAATGCAGCAGCCTCTTCATTTGTAACACCGCGGGCAGTTAAAATTGTACCGCCGCGAACACCCTGTTCACGCGCAACATCCATAACGTCGTCAGCCATTCCTTCATTAACAATTGCAAGAATTAATTCATATTTATTATTTGGCATAAAAATCATTCCTTTCCGAAGCGGTTGTCAGATAAAAACTGGTAAACGTTTATACCGATAATGCTTGACATCGGTACACAAAACGCAATACCCTTCCCCTTTTTAACCGTTTCAAATTTTTCCTGTAAGACCTTAATTGCGGCAGTCGCCGTATCTTTTTTGACAATGCTTATAATGACCGACTTTTGCCTGTTGAGACCCAAAAGCTCTTGAAATTCACTTGTCGCAGTACCAAGGCCTGACACTACAAACTGGCTGCTTATTTTAAACTGCGACAGCACGTCAACATAAAATTCGGTTTTTGAACGGTCAACAACCGTAAAAAGCAGCTCAAGCTTTTTTATTGACTGTTCATTAACAACATTGCTCATAGTGTCCTCCTTACATAAAATTAATAATCTGCTTATCGTCAGCAGTAATGATGCGGCGCATTGCGCGACGTTCTTTAATAAATTCGCTTACAATTGAACGGAAGCCGAGAAGTTGAATTGTGATAAGCGGTGACAAAGCAACCAATGCAACCACACCAAAGGCGTCCTGCAAAACGGCATTGGGACCTTGAAGCATTACACAAATGCCCGTTGCAAATGGCAGAATAAAGCCCGACGTCATAGGCCCGCTTGCCACACCGCCCGAGTCAAACGCAATTGCCGTATAAACAGGCGGCACCACAAGTGACAATAAAAGAGAAATAAAATAACCTGGGATGAGATAATAAACAATTGAAAAATCAAAAATAATGCGGATGATTGAAAGCGCAATTGCACTGCCGACACCGATGCAAAGACCCAGTATCATTGACTTTTTGGTAATTGCACCGCCCGTAATTTCTTCAACCTGAGAATTCAGCACGTGAATTGCAGGCTCGGCCAAGACAACAAGCACACCAACCGCAAAGCCAAACACAGTCAAAAAGATGTTGTTATGTTTTGCAAGCTCGTGCCCTATCTGATAACCTATAGGCATAAATCCAACGTTTACACCAGTTAAAAAGATAACCAAACCAAAATAAGTGAAAATTACACCCACAATTATTTTTTGAAGCTGACGCTTTGAAAGGTGCAAAAACGTAAGCTGACACACAAAGAAAAATGCGACAATCATCAAAAGTGCGATGCCGACTTCCCTTGCGGTGTGCATTAAATTATTTAAAAATGCATTTAACACTTCGTTCGAAACGCTATAATCGGGCACGTTGTAAACCATTTGATTTTTCGAAAAAATGCCAAGCAGCATAACTGCAATTATGGGTCCTACCGAGCAAAGTGCAACAAGACCGAAGCTGTTTTCCTTGGATTTTCTGTCACCTAAAACGCTTGCAATACCAACGCCCAATGCCATAATAAAGGGCACGGTTATGGGACCGGTGGTAACCCCGCCAGAATCAAACGACAAAGGTAAAAGATTAATGTTGCCGCTGACCGACAGCATTAAAGCCAAAGCAAAAACAAGCATATAACAAAGGGCCAAGATAAGTGACAACGGCTTTTTAAAAATAATACGTAAAATTGCCGCCATTAAAAACATACCAACACCAATGCCGACGGTATAGGTAAGCAGTGTGCCGTTCATAACGGCGCTTACCTGCTTTGCAAGCACCTGTAAATCAGGCTCGGCCACGGTGATAAGCACACCCATTAAAAAGCAGACTGCAAGCAAAAGCCACAGCTTTTTTTGCTTTGAAAGCCCCGCACCTACGTGAATACCCATAGGTGTCATTGCAATATCAGCGCCAAGGTTAAAAAAGCCGATACCCAAAACCAACATCACCGCACCAACGGTAAAGGTGATAAGCTCGTATTTTGTGAAATTAAAAAGCGGCGTAAACGATAAAATATAAACAATTGCCGTTATCGGCAATGCTGACAGCAACGCTTCTTTAATTTTAGCTAAAAGCGGATTCACCTTTTCACCTCCGATACGGTATTTAATATATTATATCAAATATTATACTTCAAAACAACCCTTAAATAGAAAAGGATGCCTTCAGGCATCCTTTTTTACAGTTTATTCTTCATCTAATTTATTGTACTGCTCATCATAAGATAAAACAGGTGCAACTTCTTTTTTCTTTATATTACGTTCTATGTAATTCTTTGTAATTCTCACAACCAACGGACAAAGCACAAGCACGCCAATAAGGTTGGGAACCATCATTAAACCGTTAAATGTGTCCGAAATATCCCAAGCAAGTGAAGATGTAAGCACTGCACCGAAGATTACTGTTATAACGTGAATAATGCGGAAAATAACGGTTGTCTTTGCGCCGAAAAGATATTCCCACGCCTTGCTGCCGTAATGCGACCAACCAAGAACGGTAGTAAATGCAAAGAGGAACATTGCAATGGCAATAAATCTTTGACCGATATTGCCCCAAGGGAACACCGCATTAAATGCGCCACCAACCAAGGTTGCATCAGTAAGACCTGCGGCAATTTTGCCTGTTTCAATATTAAATACACCTGTAGTAAGACCGCCCGATGTGAGAACAACAAGTGCAGTCATTGTGCAAACAACCATTGTGTCGGCAAATACTTCAAATATACCCCACATACCCTGCTTAACAGGTTCTTTAATATTGGAGTTTGAATGAACCATAACCGACGAACCAAGACCCGCTTCATTTGAGAAAACGCCACGCTTAAAGCCGTTGGTCATTGCAACAATAACGCCGCCGATACCGCCGCCCACAAACGCTTCGGGCTTGAATGCATTAACAAAAATTGCCTTGAATGCAGGAATAATAGCATCGTAGTTTACACCGATAATTACAAGCGAGCCCAGAACAAAAAGCACAACCATAAAGGGAACGATTTTTTCGGCTACTGCCGCAATTCTTTTAAGACCGCCCAATGTAATAAGCGCGGTTAAAACCATAATAGCAACACCAATAAGCACGTTATAAAGTGAAACGTCGCCAAAAACGTTAATTGAAGAAAGCGCCTTAACGTCAAATGCAGCTGCAACGTTAGCAACAATTTTGTTTACCTGGCCCATTGAGCCGATACCGAAAGAGGCAAGCATTGTAAAAATACAGAAAAGAACGGCTAAAACCTTACCTAATTTTTTGAAGCTGACCTCTGTATTTTTATCCTTATATTTATAAGCACCAAGACCATCACGAAGATAGTACATCGCACCGCCCGACCATTCATCATTAACGTTTTTGCGTCGGAAATACATACCTAAAACATTTTCGGCATAGTTTGTCATCATACCAAAGAAGGCGGCAACCCACATCCAGAAAACTGCACCTGCGCCACCAACACAAATTGCTGCAGCAACACCGGCAATGTTACCTGTACCAACAGTTGCGGCAAGTGCTGTGCACAGTGCCTGAAAGGGTGAAATTGAGCCCTTTTCCTTACTGTGACCGATAACGTCCTTTTTGAAAAGACTTCCTATTGTGTTCTTCCACCAGTGCGGAAGATGTGATACTTGGAAGAACTTAGTACAACAGGTAACGATTATACCCGTACCGATGAGTAGCGCCAAACCAAAAATACCCCAAACGACGCTGTTAATTTCGCCGTTTATAGCCGCTACACTTTCTAAAAACTTCTCCATTTTTAAAACTCCTTTTTTAAAAAATAAAACCGAACTGAAAAAACAGTTCGGCAAAAGTACAAAAAAAAAAATAAAGCCTTTGTCCTTTTGCCTGAGAGATTAACGGCTTTAAACCGCCTTGCCCCTTCGGCATCTGATTTAACAGAATTCTCCAAAGTGCTATCCGTTCACAGTCGTCAAAAGCTTCTGCAAACTTCACATAGCTTATTCAATTACATACAAGTATAACATATAAAATGTAAATTTCAAGTATTTTTTTAAATTTTTTATTGACATATAAAAAAAATGGTAGTATCCTAAAAAAATAAAATATATATTATTATGTAAAGGAGATACATATATGCTTAAATCAGAATACCTTAAAAAAGTATACGCCGACGTTGAAGCACGCAACCCCGGCGAAAAGGAATTCCATCAAACAGTTTATGAAGTTTTATCTTCTATTGAACCTGTTGTTGAATCCAACCCCGAATATCAAAAGTGGGGCATTATTGAAAGAATGGTAGAACCCGAAAGAATGATTACCTTCCGTGTATCTTGGGTTGATGATAACGGCGCAGTTCACGTAAACCGTGGCTTCCGTGTTCAGTTTAACTCGGCTATCGGTCCTTACAAGGGCGGTCTTCGTTTCCATCCTTCAGTTAATGCCAGCATTATTAAGTTCTTGGGCTTTGAACAAACCTTTAAGAACAGCCTTACCAGTCTTCCCATGGGCGGCGGTAAGGGCGGCAGTGACTTTGACCCCCGCGGCCGCAGCGACGGTGAAATTATGAGATTTTGCCAAAGCTTTATGACCGAGCTTTCAAAGCACATCGGTGCTGACACCGACGTTCCCGCAGGTGACCTTGGTGTAGGTGCTCGTGAAATCGGCTATCTCTATGGTCAGTACAAGCGTCTTCGCAATGAATTTACAGGCGTTCTCACCGGTAAGGGTCTTCCCTACGGCGGTTCACTTATCCGTCCCGAAGCAACCGGCTTTGGCGCTGTTTATTACGTAGATGAAATGCTCAAGTCCTTCGGTGACACCATCAAGGGCAAGACCTTTGCAGTTTCGGGCTTCGGTAACGTTGCTTGGGGTACTGTTAAGAAGGTTACCGAGCTTGGCGGTAAGGTTGTTACCATTTCAGGTCCTGATGGCTACGTTTATGATGAAGACGGTATCAATACCGATGAAAAGATTGAATTTATGCTTTCAATGCGTTCTTCAGGCCGCGACAAGGTTAAGGATTATGCTGACAAATTCGGTGTTCCTTACTTTGAAGGTCAGAAGCCCTGGGGCACAAAGGTTGACATTATTATGCCCTGTGCAACCCAGAATGAAGTTGACGTTAAAGAGGCTGAACAGATTATTGCCAACGGCGTAAAATATTACGTTGAAGTTTCTAATATGCCCACCACTAACGAAGCAGTTGCTTTACTTAAGGCAAACGGTGTTACCGTTGCTCCTTCAAAGGCAGTTAATGCAGGCGGCGTTGCAGTTTCAGGTCTTGAAATGAGCCAGAACTCAATGCGCTACAGCTGGACCGCTGAAGAAGTTGATGCTAAACTCAAGCAGATTATGAAGAACATCTTCTCAGCATCTCTCAACGCTGCTGAAAAGTATGGTATGCCCGGTGACTTGGTTGCAGGTGCTAACATTGCAGGCTTTGAAAAGGTTGCAAATGCTATGCTCGCACAAGGTGTTGCATACTAATTCGTAATTCATAATTCGGAATGCGTAATTAACGCACCCAACGATATGTTGGGTGCGTTTTTTTATATCATATTATACTGACATTTTGTAGGGACAGGCGCCTCGACTGTCCGTGGAAATCAACTAATTAGGTGTTATATCTAAACTTCCTATATTTACAATTTCCAATTTATGCGACACGGCATATTTTACAAACGTATATGAATTTGAAAATGTATGATTTAAATAACATATCATATATTGTGTTTTGTTAATCATAAACATATTTCGTTTATTTATTGCATATCTAAACGGAGTCCTTTCTAAAACACTTGGAAAAACAGTTTCTTCATTCAAATATGTGCCTATATCTTTTTGGTTCAAATATGCTAAAACAACATTTATTTGTATCGGATATTTATTCTTTAAATCACACAATGCACGATATACCGCCTTATCAAATGCGCCGTTTGTGCCAACATAAAAAATATATACTCCTTTTCGCAATATTAAATTTTCTATTTCAAAATATAATTTATCATAAAGGTTTTGTGGAAAGTCCTTATGACCTATAAATGTACACGACAACATTATATCACCTCTTTAAAATTTTAAGGGAATTTCCCTTAAAAGTCAATAAGGTATATTCCCTTAAGACATAATAATACTTGAGGTGATTATATGTTTGAACGAATTAGGAACTTGCGAGAAGACCGTGATATACGCCAAGCACAAATGGCAGAATTTTTACAGGTACATCAAACCACCTATTCTGATTATGAACTAGGTAATTTAAACATACCCGTTGATGTACTGATGAAATTAGCAAAATTTTACGGAACAAGCATTGATTACCTTGTCGGTCTTACTGACAATCCCAACCCATATAAATAATTGCTCACACCCAACTTTTGTTGGGTGCGTTTTATTTTGCGGACAGTCGAGACGCCTGTCCCTACGAAGCTTAATTTTATTTGTACTATGTAGGGACAATTCACGAATTGTCCGTAAAATACAGCAAATCACAAACGGGCGATCAACAATCGCCCCTACGAATTATCATTATAAATTGTTAAAATAATTACGCATTACGAATTACGCATTAATTTACATTCGTGCCGAAGGCACACCAAATTTATTCTTTATTATTTATTATTTATTCTTTAAAACAACGGGTTGGAATTTTCCAACCCGTTGTTCTATTTTGGACAAGTCACACATATCATCTATTGAGGTGATAATTTTGATAACCAACGATGCATTATCAAACGTTTTATATGCCCTGCCGCCAAAAATTAAGGGCGCGCTTTTCAACCTTTCACCCACCGTTCAGCAAAACGTGGCAGAAATAAGACTTCGCAAAAATTTACCGCTGGCTTTAACCGTGCAGGGCGAAACCGTTTTTCTTAAAAAGGACGGACAAACCTGCTTTTCGCTTTGTAAAGAGCTTGTATACGTGAATGAAGACGACGTTAACGAATGCTTTTTCCTTTTATGTGAAAATTCGGTATTTGCACACGAAAACGAACTGCGCGAAGGCTTTGTAATTATGAACAACGGGTGTCGCGCAGGTATTTGCGGAAGACTTTCGGACAGCGGAACAATGCGCGACATAACTTCAATAAACATTCGCATAAGCCGTGAAGCTAAAGGCTGTGCAAATGAGCTTTTGGCAAATTATAATGGCGGCGGACTTTTAATTGCAGGACCGCCAGGCAGCGGCAAAACCACCATTCTTCGTGACTTTATCCGCCAGCTTTCAAACGGTATTCGCGGCAAAATTAACCGCGTTGCGGTAATTGATTCACGAAATGAAATTTCGGGTGACGGCAGACTTGATTTAGGACCTGCCACCGACGTTTTACAAACCGAAAACAAGGCAACAGGCGCCGAAATTGCTTTAAGAACAATGTTCCCTGATTATATTGCCTTTGATGAAATCGGCAACATTGATGAACTAAATGCCGTAAGCCTTTGCTTTTTATCGGGTGTTAAAATTATAACCACCGCCCACATTGAAGATATTTTTGACCTTAAAAACCGCGAAATTACAAAAAAACTGCTTTTAAGCGGTGTTATTGATCAGGTTGTCATATTGCCTGCACTTTACGGCGGCACACCGCAATTTATAACCGCAAAGGAGCTTTACCGTGAGGCTGTTGTTTAAAATTTTGGGGCTTGCAATTATTATGACGGTTTGCACGGCAGCAGGTTTTTTAAAGGCAGTTTCGCTTAAAAAAAGATATGACCGCCTTATTGAAATTAAAAACGGGCTGTCGGTTCTTAAAGAAAAGCTAAGGCTTCGGTCGGGGGATAAAAGCCGACTTTTGCGGGAATGTTTTTCGGAAAGTATTAAAGCAACAGATAATTTAAAAGCCGATGACGTTGCCCTTTGGCAAAGTTTTTTAAAATCCTTTGGGAACGGTGACACAAACAGCGAGCTTCAACGGTGCGACAGCTATATAGGACTTTTGGATATAAGAATTAATGACGCAAAAAACGAATTTGACAATCAGTCGCGGCTTTATAAAAGTCTTGGTTTTTTGTGCGGTATTTTTATATGTATTTTCTTTTCGTAGGTGAATTAAATGGATGTTGATTTTATATTTAAAATTGCCGCTATCGGCATAATTGTAACGGTTTTAAATCAGGTGCTTATACGGTCGGGGCGCGAAGAACAGGCAATGCTTACAACTCTGGCAGGGCTTGTGGTAGTGCTTTTAATGGTGGTAAATGCCGTGGCAGAGCTTTTCACAACCGTAAAGGATCTCTTCGGCCTTTAAATGGATATTTTTAAAATTTGTGTGCTTTGCATAATTGCCGCAATATTTGCAGTTATACTTCGACAGCACCGACCCGAAATTTCACTGACGCTTGTGATAATTACCGCCGTTTTAGTGCTTGTTTTTATATTAAAGACAATAACAGGTCCAATTAGCACCATAATACAAAAAATTGAAGGCTATGGCATTGAACTTTCATATTTCAAAATTGCCCTTAAAGCGCTTGGTATTGGATACGTTACAAGCTTTGCGGCTGACATTTGCAGGGATGCGGGACAAACCGCCCTAGCTTCGCTTTCAGAAACGGCAGGAAAATGCGGAATTTTTTTACTGTCACTACCGCTTGTTATAAATATTATTGATTTAGC
Organism: Acutalibacteraceae bacterium; assembly: GCA_045580625.1. GTDB lineage: Bacteria > Bacillota > Clostridia > Oscillospirales > Acutalibacteraceae > UBA737. The sequence goes on from JAZNOE010000067.1 coordinate 10,868, forward strand.
ATTGGGATTTATAAAATGATTAAAAAAGCTTTAATTATCGTTTTAATTATGCTGTGTCTTATAATTAATGTCTCAGCAGAACAGACCGACCTATATAAAGAGCAGTTTTCAGCAGCGGGCGGCGAAGAATTGCAGGAAAACATTCCCGACAGTGCGCGTGATTTTTCAAACGAATTTTCAATTGATTTAAGTGACAGCGGCTGGATAAACGGCATAACAAGCGAAAATGCATTTTTACATATCTGGGGCTTTATTAAAAGCGGTGCCGCCGCCCCTTTAAAAACCTTTGGCATTATTTTAGCGCTTATAATTTTAGGCACCTTGATAACTGCGTCACTGAAAAGCAATATGACCGAAACGGTGGATTTTGTAATTTTGCTGGCAGTCTGTGCCGCACTTTTACACCCTGTTTATTCTGTCATAACCGCCGCAGTTGATACTCTTCGCGGTTGTACTTCGTTTATGACAGCATTTATCCCTGTTTTTGCGGGAATTGTTGCGGCAAGCGGAAAGACGCTAACTTCAGCTTCAATGAGTGCAGTCTTACTGCTTTCTGCCAATTTTGTCACATTTATTGCAAATTATGCAGTTATTCCGCTTATGGGCGGGCACCTTTCTCTAAGCATCGCTTCATCAGTTTCACCACTGCTCCAAAACACACATCTTGCCGATGGAATTAAAAAGCTTTCACTTTGGATAATGGGCTTTATTTCCACAATATTTATTGGTATTTTAAGCATTCAAACTGCAGTCAATTCCACCGCTGACAGTCTTTCTTTAAGAACGGCAAAATTTATTGTCGGCTCTACAGTGCCGGTTGCGGGCGGAGTATTATCCGAAGCGCTTTCAACTGTCACCGCTTCATTGTCGCTTTTGCGCTCAAGCGTGGGTATATGGGGCGTTTTAATTTGTGCCTTGACCTTTTTGCCCATAATAACCGAGCTTTTGCTTTGGCGGCTTGGTCTTTGGGGACTGTCATTTTTTAGTGACACCTTTGGGGTGACAAAAATTTCTTCGCTTTTAAAAAGTGTTGATGCCATTCTTTCTGTGCTTGTAGGCATTGTGCTGCTGACCGCGGCAATGTTTGTGATTTCACTTACGGTAGTAATTATCGGCGGTAAGACTGTATGAACCATTTGAATTCTTTTTTTATATCCTTTTGCGTGTCTTCAATTTTTATAGGCTTTGTTTTTATTATCTGTCCAAACGGGCAAATGAAAAATTCGGTCAAATATATTTTAAGCCTTGTTTTTACCTTAATTATTATTTCTTCTGCCTTAAAAATTGACTTTAACTTAAGTTTAGAACCAAACGCCGGCGACACACACGCTCAAACGCAGGCAATTAATGAGGCAACGGCTGTTTACGTTTACAAGAGCCTTCTTGAAAAAGCCGATATTGAATTTTCAGAAATTTCAGTTTTTACTAATAAAACCGATGACGGCAGCATAGTTATTAGTAAGGTTTTAATTTTTTCACAAGAGGACAAAAGCAAAATTTTAACCGCCCTTGAGGGTCTTGAGCAAAATACAGAGGTTGAAATTATAAATGAATAATATATTAAAAAAGTATTCGCAAAAGCTTAAAAACCCACGGGTTTTAATAATTGTCGGCATAATTGGAATTGCACTGATTTTTCTTTCATCACTTGGCGGTAATGACGCAGACACAGCAAAAAGCGTTGAGGATTTTTCGGCTGAAGAATATAAAGAAAGCCTTGAAAAGGACATAACCAAACTGGTTAAAAGCATTTCGGGCAGCAGGCGGGTTACTGTTATCGTAACCCTTGAAAGCAGCATCAATTATCAGTATGCTGACACGGTTGAGGAATCGGATGAAAGTAAGAATGATGATAAAAACACCGCCGAGAAAAGTGAAATTAAACAGGGCTATATAACGGTTAAAAATGCCGACGGCAGCGAACAGGCGATTTTAATTTCAAAGCAAATGCCCGAAATCCGCGGGGTTGCAATTGTATGCGAGGGCGGCGACGCCCCTGCCCTTAATGAAAAAATTCAAAACGCCGTTACGTCGGCTTTGAATATTACATCTAAACGAGTATTTATCGCAGGAGGAAATTAGAATGAAAAAAGGCAAGGTTTTAGGTAAAGGGCAAATTGTAGTAGGTGTAATGGTTTTAGCACTTGCATGTGCGATATGGCTTAACACAAAATATCTCCCCTCTTCTACAAAATATTTGGGTGAATCCACCTATGTTAACAATAAAACCGACGGTGATGCCGTGCAGACAGGAGCTGCCGCCAGTGATTATTTCACCACTGCTAAAACCGAACGTGAAAAAGCCCGTAAGTCAGCTGTTGAAGAGGCCCAAGAGCTTTTAAAGGCTTCAAAGCTTACCGAAAATGATAAAAAATCGGCTTTGGCACTTATCGAAAAAATTACTAAAAACACGACAAATGAGGTTAATATTGAAAACCTTCTTAAAGCAAAAGGCTTTACAAAGGCGCTTGCCGTTATAAGCGATGACGAAATAAATATTATCGTAAAAAGTGATGGACTTACCACCGCAAACACAATGCAAATACAGGATATTGTTACAAATCAGACCGAAATTCCCCTTTCAAAAATTAAAATTATTCCAATTAAATAAAAATTCTGTTGTGTTATGAAAAATTTGTGTTATAATAGGGATAAGGGCAAGGTGTTTATTGCCGACTTATTTTACAAGAAGTTTTATACGGAGGTTACACAAATGGCAGATAATGCAACAAAACTTTCAATAAATACAGAAGTTCTCAGAAAAATGGCTGAGATTGCTACCCTTGAGGTTGAAGGCGTAGCTTCTATCGCTAAGAAAAATTATGACCTTAAGGATGCCGTAAAAGCAAAAGGTCCGATGCAGGGCATTAAAATTGAAAGCGTAAACGGTGCGCTTGAGCTTGGCATTTATATTACCGTTAAAAAGGATGCAAGGGTAAAGGACGTTGCCGACAAGGTTCAGGCAAACGTTAAGGATAAGGTTCAGACCATGACCAACACCGCTGTAACCCGCGTAAACGTTATTGTTGCCGACATTGCTTTTGATGACGAAAAGGCTGACGAAGAATAATTTTTTCAAAAAATTAAACGCTACACTTTTTAGTGTAGCGTTTTTATTTTATGCCTTTGCACGATGTTTTTTCCAGACAGAGGGTGAGAATAACACCAGCATTGGGAAAATTTCAAGTCGGCCAAGCAGCATTGCAAAAGACAAAACCGCTTTTGCAAAATATGAATAGCAATCATAATTGCCCATGGGCCCTGCCACTTCAAAAGCAGGACCGATATTGTTAAAGCATGCTGTTACAGCAGCAAAATTCATCTGGAATGAAAAAGGTTCAAAAAGAATCATCAAAAGTATTACAAAAAAGCAAAGTGTATAAACTGCAAGATAATTTGTGACACCCGTCATGGTTACACCATCAACAGTTTTGCCTTCAAAGCGGATGGCCGAAACAGAACGGGAATGTATCATCTGCTTAACCGATGCAACCGAATTTTTGAAAATCAAAACAACTCGACTAACCTTAAATCCACCCGCAGTTGAGCCTGCACAGCCACCTATAAACATAAGTAATATAAGAATACCCTTTGAAAGTGGCGGCCATAAATTAAAGTCAGTTGTGGAATAACCCGTCGTAGTTGCAATAGAAGAAACCTGAAAAAATGCCTGTCGGATTGAGTCACCCAAATTACCATAGATATTATAAACATTATAGGTGATAATACCGGTAGACGCCAAAATTATTAAGATATAGGTCCAAAGCTCTTCGCTTTTAAGCGCGTTGGCAACCTTTTTGGTAAGAATTAAATAATAAATATTAAAATTAATACCGAAAAGCATCATAAACACGGCAATTACCCATTGCGAATATTCACTATACCCTGCCAGGCCGTCTGCCTTAACAGCAAAACCACCCGTACCTGCAGAACCAAACGACAGCACGATTGAATCAAATATATCCATACCGCCGCAAATCAGCATTACTACTTGAATAAGGGTCATTACCATATAAATCAAATATAAAATTTTTGCAGTTGTCTTAATTTTAGGCACAAATTTGCCCACAACAGGCCCCGGCACTTCGGCACGCATTATGTGCATTGTACGACCGCTTTCTGTGGGTAAAATTGCCATTACAAAAACCAATATACCCATACCGCCGACCCAGTGTGTAAAGCTTCGCCAGAAAAGCATACCCTTCGAAAGGGACTCAACGTCGGTTAAAATTGATGCACCGGTTGTTGTGAAACCGCTGACTGTTTCAAAAAATGCATCGATATAATTGGGGATTTGCCCGCTTAAGAAAAACGGCAACGCACCCACTGCCGAAATCATTATCCAGGCCAGTGCCACAATTACAAACCCTTCTTTTGCAAAAAAGGTCTTATCCTTCGGCTTGCAAGAAACAGTCATTAAAACACCAAGCGCCACCGCAATAGCGGCTGTGATAATAAAATAAATGACGTCAGCTTCCCTGTAAATAAGCGAGCATACTATCGGCAAAGCAAGAAGTCCCGCTTCAACAAGCAGAATTTTGCCCAGCATATAAAAAATCATTTTGCGATTCATAGGCTGTCACCTTGCAATATCGGAAAGGTTATTAATACGGTGCTCTGCCGCAAAAACAATAACCTTATCCCCTGCGGTTATCATATCGGTACCTGTAGGAATTATAACCTTACGGTCGCGGAAGATGCCCGCAATAAGCACGTTTGTTTTAAGCTTAAGGTCTTTAAACTGAACGTCTAAAATGTCAAGACCGGGCTTTGCAATAAATTCAAGGGCTTCTACCCTATCATCCATAAGCTTATACAGCGTTTCAACACTGCTGCCCTGCGAATTTTCAAGCGCACGGGCATACCTTACAACCGTGTTTGAAATTGTCTTGCGCGGCGAAACGACTGTATCAAGTCCCCAATGCTCCGCCAAAGGAATAAGCTCCTGTCGGTTAATCTTGGCAATTACCTTGGGCACCTTTTGTGATGAAGCATAGGAAGAAATTAAAATATTTAGTTCATCAAGGCCTGTCAGCGCAATTACCGCATCAACTGAAGACAAGCCTTCTTCTATCAAAAGCTCCTGTGAAGAACCATCACCGCAAACCACCAATGCTTTAGGTAATTCTTCAGTAAGCTCTTCACACTTTTTACGGTCTTTTTCAACAATTGTTACCGCATTGCCGACAGTACACAACTGCTTTGCGAGATAAACTGCAGTTTTACTGCCGCCCAGAATCATAACCTTTTTGGCAGATGCCTGCTTCATACCCATTTCGCTGAAAAGCCGCAAAATTTCCGAAGGAGAAGCCGTAACACCTATTTTATCACCCGATTTTAGCTCAAACCTACCGTCGGGAATATATGCCTTATCCCCGCGCTGAACGGCGCAAATAAGGAATTTTGCTTTAAACTTACTGCGAAGCTCAAAAATTTTAAGCCCGTCTAAAACCGAGCCCTCTTTAATTCTAAATTCAACAATTTCAAAATTTCTTACCGAAAAGTTTTCAATTTTAGCAGCAGAAGGCAGCTTTAAAACATTAAAAAGCTCGTGCGCGGCCATAAGCTCGGGATTAATGATAAGTGAAATTTCAAGCTGTTGGCGCATAAAGCCAAGGCTTTTATCGTTATATTCGGGGTTTCTTACACGTGCAACCGTATTTTCAACACCCATACGCTTTGCCAAAAAACAGGTAAGCATATTAATTTCATCAGAAGACGTAGTGGATATAAGCAAATCATGTGCGCCTGCGTTTGCTTCGCTTAGAATGTCGCTGTCAGCACCATTTCCGCAAACGCCGATAACATCATATATGTTTGTCAGCTTTTGAATTACATCGGGATTAGTATCAACGGCGGTAACATCATGACCTTCGGCTACAAGATTTGCCAAAATGGTAGTACCGATTTTACCGCATCCGTTTACAATAATTTTCATAATACTCACCATATTAATATATATATACTTGTATTCTATCACTTTAACAGCAATAATACAATCCCTTTTTTATACTGTTGAAATTGATGAAAAAATATTGTATAATGTTTTTGTTATTTCATTTCGAGGTGATATTATCAAACGCAAAGGAATTAACCATTTACAAATAATCGCTTTAGGTTATTTTTGCATCGTATTTTTGGGCACGGTACTTTTAATGTTGCCATTTGCAACCAAAAGCGGTGAATCAACATCTGTTTTAACTGCGGCCTTCACGGCGGTGTCAGCCTCTTGTGTGACAGGGCTTATTGCACAAAATACCGCAACCTATTGGTCACTTTTCGGACAGATAGTAATTTTAACACTCATTCAGCTTGGCGGTCTGGGATATATGACCATTGCAACCTTTTTTTACCGCCTGGTAATTCGCAAAAATGGTCTTCGCGAGAAGGTAATGATGGCTGAAACCATCAACACTACCCGCCTTAACAACTTTTCTTCTCTTATTAAAAAAATTATTTTCGGCACATTTTTATTTGAAGCATTGGGTGCCGCGCTTTTATCAATAAGCTTCATCAAACGCTTCGGTGTTGGCAAGGGCATTTATTTTGCTGTTTTCCATTCGATTTCAGCCTTTTGCAACGCGGGCTTCGACCTTTTGGGTGAAGATACACCGTTTATTTCACTTGTTGATTTTAACGGCGATTATATTGTCTTGCTGACCGTTTCGGCCCTTATAATAATAGGCAGTCTTGGCTTTTTGGTGTGGGATGACATCACAATTAAACGATTTAAGCTTAAATCGTTTAATTTACACACTAAAATTGTACTTTTTATGTCAGTATTCTTAGTGGCCTTAGGTACAGTGCTATTCTTCATATTTGAATACGACAATCTTTTAAAGGATATGCCACTGCCGCAAAAAATACTAAATGCACTTTTCGCTTCGGTAACTCCGCGCACCGCGGGCTTTAACAGCATTGATATGGCAGCACTTTCACCGTCATCAGTACTGCTAACCGTATTTTTAATGTTTATCGGTGGGTCCTCAGGCTCGACCGCGGGCGGTGTTAAAACAACGTCCTTTTTCGTTATAATCGCATTTGCGATGTCAACAATACGCGGAAATTATGAGGTTGCAGTTTTTGGCAAAACCATAAAGACTGATTTTCTTAAAAAAGCAATTTTAATTATTACAATAAACCTTACACTTATTATTTGTGCAACCCTTTTAATTTGCGCAGTTGACGGGGTTAGCTTGTCTGACTGTATGTTAGAAACCGTTTCGGCAATGAGCACAGTAGGGCTTACGGTTGGTATAACTTCAACCCTTTCACCCATTTCAAAAGTAGTACTTATGCTTTTGATGTTCTGCGGAAGAGTAGGCAGTGTTTCATTTGCAAGTGCGTTGTTTGAAAAGAAAGTTAATCCCCCGATTTCTTACCCCACAGAAGCAATAACCGTAGGGTAGAGCGAATAATCCGAACCCGCCTCAAAGCGGCTTATTTCGGCGCTTTTTACCCAATCCGTTCTTGTAAGGCGACAGTTAATTCAAAGGAGAAATAATTATGAAATCATTTTTAATTATCGGTATGGGCTCGCTTGGTAATCACCTTTTGGCAGAGCTTGATAAACAAAACTGCGAAATTATGGCCGTGGATATGAACGAAAGTAAGCTTGAGGGCCTTAAGTCGGCTTACCGAAACCTTGTTTCAACCCCTGTCTGCGACTGCACAAACCGCAGTGTTTTGCAAGGACTTGGTGTAGAAGATTTTGACGTTTGCTTTGTTTGCATTGAGGATTATTTTCAGGCCTGTCTTGAAATCACCGATTTGCTTAAGGAATTAGGTGCAAAAAAGGTTTACAGTACAGCCAACCGCGACATTGAAGAAAAATTCTTAAAAAGAAGCGGCGCTGACCGCATAATTTATCCCGAACGTGATATCTGTCGCAAAATTGCAGGTGTTGAATGTTCACAAAACGTGTTTGATTATATTAATCTTGCAGATAATTATTCTATTTTCGAAATACTCGTACCCAAAAAATGGCAAGGCAAAAACGTAATCGAGCTTGATATCCGCAATAAATATAATGTAAACATAATTGCCTTTAAGCAGGGCGAAAAAATTATTCCCTTCAGTGCGAATTATATTTTTAAAGAAGATGAACATCTTCTTGTTTTAGGCTCGGCTGAAGATATAAAAAAGCTTACCAAATAAATTAAAAGAAGCATCTTCCGTTTGGAAGATGCTTCTTTTATTAATCAAAAAAATCCTTAAGCTTATCCATAAAGCTTTTTTGAGTTTTATAATTTTTCTCACTTGAGGTATTTTGGAAATTTTTAAGAATTTCCTTTTGCTCACGCGATAAATTCTTTGGTATTTCAACCACTATCTTAACGTACTGGTCACCCTTACCCGAATAATTAAGTCGCTGAATGCCCTTGCCCTTAAGCTTGAATTCATCACCCGGCTGTGTGCCTTCGTGAATGGTAAATTTCACCTTGCCGTCAAGGGTGGGTACCGTTATATCAGCGCCCAAGGCCGCTTCTGCAAAGGTTATCGGAATTTCGCAAAAAACGTCATAACCGTTTCTGTGGAATATGGGGTGCGGACGTACGTTAACGTTGATGCGCAAGTCACCAGAAGGACCGCCGTTTACACCGCTGTCACCCTTGCCGCGCATATTTATTACCTGACCGTCGTCAATACCTGCAGGAATTTCCACCGTTTCTTCAACCGTATGGCGAATTCTGCCCTTGCCGTTACAGCGACTGCAGGGGTTTTCAATAACCTTACCGGTACCGTGACAATGGTTACAAACGGTTTGTGTCTGGAACACACCAAATGGGGTGCGCTGGGCCGAGGTCACCTGACCGCTGCCGTGACAAACGGGACAGGTCTTTGAAGAAGTGCCCTTTGTTGCACCACTGCCGCCACATTCATCACAGGTATCAATTTTGGTAACCTTTACGGTTTTAGTGCAGCCCTTTGCCGCTTCCTCAAAGGAAATATTAACCGCCGCTGAAGCATCGTTACCCCTGCGTGGAGCATTGGGATTAGAACGGCGTGAACCTCCGCCAAAGCCACCACCGAAGAATGAGCCGAAAATATCGCCCAAATCGCCAAAGTCACCAAAATCACCGTTAAAGCCGCCACCGCCGTAGCCGCCGCCTGCGCCGAAGTTGGGGTCAACACCTGCGTGACCGAATTGGTCGTAACGGGCGCGCTTTTCCTTATCGGAAAGAACTTCGTAAGCTTCGTTAACCTCTTTAAACGACTTTTCGGCTGCAGCGTCACCGGGATTCAAGTCAGGGTGGTATTTCTTTGCCGCTTTTCTATATGCTTTTTTCAGCTCGTCTTCAGATGCACCGCGGTCAACACCCAAGACTTCATAATAATCTCGTTTATTATCAGCCAAAATAATTCTCCTAATATCTACAATATGTAGGGGAGGCGTTTCGCCTCCCGATTACAATAAATTATTTGTTATCGTCAACGTCGGTATAATCAGCTTCGTAAACGTTATCGGTATTACCCTGCTGACCGTTCTGCTGTGCCTGTTGCTGAGCCTGCTGTTCAGCGGCTGCTGCCTTATAAAGCTTTTCGCTTACAGCGTAAAGTTCCTTCTGAAGCTCTTCCTGCTTTGCCTTGATAAGATCAATATCTTCACCCTTAACAGCTTCTTTTAAAGCGTCCTTTGCGGTGTTGATCTTGTTCTTTTCATCTTCGGTAATCTTATCACCAAGATCGGTAAGAGTCTTTTCAGTGGTGTAGATCATCTGGTCAGCATTGTTGCGAACGTCAACTGCTTCGCGGCGCTTCTTGTCTTCTGCCGCATATTCCTCAGCTTCCTTAACAGCCTTATCAATGTCATCCTTTGACATATTGGTGTTGGAAGTAATGGTAATGTTGTTTTCCTTACCTGTGCCAAGGTCCTTAGCAGAAACGTGAACGATACCGTTAGCGTCAATATCGAAAGTTACTTCAATCTGAGGTACACCACGGGGCGCAGATGCGATACCGTCAAGGTGGAACACACCGAGAGTCTTGTTATCGCGTGCGAATTCACGTTCACCCTGAAGCACGTGTACTTCAACTGATGTCTGACCGTCAGCCGCAGTTGAGAAAATCTGGCTCTTCTTTGCAGGGATAGTGGTGTTACGGTCGATTACCTTTGTAGAAATGCCGCCCATGGTTTCAATACCGAGTGAAAGGGGTGTAACGTCGAGAAGAAGAAGACCCTTAACGTCGCCACCGAGAACACCTGCCTGAAGTGCCGCACCGAGTGCTACACATTCATCAGGGTTAATGCCCTTGAAGGGTTCCTTACCCATAAAGTTTTTAACTGCTTCCTGAACAGCGGGAATTCTTGAAGAACCGCCGACCATAAGCACCTTGTTGATTTCGTCCTTCTGAAGACCCGAGTCAGAAATTGCCTGACGAACGGGAGCCATTGTTGCTTCAACCAAGTCTGCAGTAAGCTCGTTGAACTTTGCACGTGTTAAAGTGGTTTCAAAGTGCTTAGGACCTGTAGAGTCAGCAGTAATAAAGGGAAGATTAATGTCGGTTGAAGTCATACCCGAAAGGTCGATTTTAGCCTTTTCAGCCGCTTCCTTTACACGCTGCATAGCCATTTTGTCGTTTGAAAGGTCAATGCCCTGCTCTGCCTTAAAGGTAGAAACGATGTAGTCCATAACGCGCTTGTCGAAGTCGTCACCGCCAAGCTTATTGTTACCGGCAGTTGCCAAAACCTCCTGAACACCGTCGCCCATTTCAATAATTGAAACGTCGAAGGTACCGCCGCCAAGGTCATAAACCATAACCTTTTGGTCGTCTTCCTTGTCGATGCTGTAAGCCAAAGCTGCAGCGGTAGGCTCGTTTATGATACGCTTAACTTCAAGACCTGCAATTTTACCTGCGTCCTTGGTTGCCTGACGCTGAGCGTCGGTAAAGTAAGCAGGAACTGTAATAACAGCTTCACTTACGGTCTGACCGAGATAGCTTTCAGCATCTGCCTTTAATTTCTGAAGAATAATTGCAGAAATTTCCTGCGGGGTGTAGTTCTTACCGTCGATGGCAACGGTGTTAGAAGTACCCATATCGCGCTTAATAGAGCTGATAGTTCTGTCGGGGTTAGTGATAGCCTGGCGCTTTGCAACCTGGCCTACCATTCTTTCGCCTGTTTTTGAAAAAGCAACAACAGAAGGGGTTGTTCTGCCGCCTTCAGCGTTTGCGATTACAACAGCTTCGCCGCCTTCCATAACGGCTACGCAAGAGTTTGTTGTACCTAAGTCAATACCAATAATTTTTCCCATAATAATTTTCTCCTTTAAATATAATATGTTAATGTTTTAATTTGCTACCTGAACCATTGCAGGTCTTATAACTGTTGAGCCGATTTTATAGCCCTTCTGTAAAACCTGTGTAATGGTGTTTTCGGCGACTGTTTCGTCTTCGATATGCATTACTGCCTCGTGAAGCTCGGGATTAAAGGTGTCGCCAACCTTCGCAATTTCTTCAATGCCGAGATTACCTGCCGTAGCTTCAAACTGCTTAACGATCATTTCAATGCCCTTGATATAATCTTCACTTCCCTTTTCAGAGAGTGCGGCACGGTCAATGTTGTCTAAAATCGGTAAAAGCTGTTTGATAAGCCCTGCCTTTGCAAATTCGGCAATGTTGAGCTTTTCGCGTTCTGTACGCTTTTTGAAATTATCAAATTCAGCGGCGGTGCGAAGAAGCAGATCGCTTTTGGCTTCCAGCTCGGCCTTTAAATTTTCAATTTCAATATCCTTTTTATTTTTCTTCTTTTCGGGTTTCAGGTTTTCCTTGTTTTCTTCCACGAAATCAGTCCTCCATATCCTTTTGTGCATCACTAATAAGACCACCGAGTTTTTCGGCGATATATTCAATATCGGGAATTATTCTCTCATAAGACATTCGTTTAGGTCCCAAGAGAGCAATATATCCGCGATATTTATTGTCTGAATCAAAGCTTGCGGCGATAAGCGTATCGTTTGACAACTCACTATAACCGCTTTCACTGCCGAAAATTACACCTTTGCCAACCTCTTCAAACATTGAAATTATCGGGTCACGGCGTTCGATAAGTGAAATAATGCGACGGGCGGCTTCTTCATTTGAGCTTATGTCATAAAGACGGGATATGCCGCTTAAATCAACGGCCGAGCTGTCAATTTCGTTTATTGCTTCAAAAACTGCGGTTAAAAGCGGCATTAAGCTGAAAGCATTGACACCCGCCATAACCACCGTGCTTTGCATATAGCCAAGGGTTAATTCCGAAAGGGGACGGCGCTTAATTTTTTTATCAATTATTTCGTTAAAACGGTCCATAATTTCGGGGGTGATATCCTGCGAAAGTCTGACAATGCGGTTTCGGGTGCGGCCGTCGTTGGTAATAACCAAAAGCATAAGCGAATTTCGGCTGACGCGAAGCAGTTCTACCCTTTTTACTGCCGCTTGTGAATTTTTCATAAGACAGCTTATAACGGGATAACCTGTCATATCCGAAAGTATTTTGCCCACTGCAGCGGGGATTTTTTCGGGCACTTCGGTAATATTTTCAAGCGCGGCATCAATAAAAGCCTTATCGCCTTCACTTATTTCGCCTGTCGGCATAAGTTTTTTAAGATAAAACTGAAAGCCACGGCTTGTGGGAATTCTTCCCGCAGAGGTGTGGGGTTGTTCTAAAAGACCAAGCTCACACAGCTCACTCATTTCATTGCGAAGGGTTGCAGACGACGGTGCGTTTTCGATAAGCTCGGTCAAAATTTTAGAGCCTACCGGTTCACCGGTTTCAATATATGCCTTAACAATTGCCTTTAAAACCGCTTGTTTACGTGGAGTCAGCTCCAAAATTTTCACTCCCTTCAATATTTAGCACTCTCACCTTTCGAGTGCTAACAACCTTATTATACCCTTAATTTTCCATTTGTCAATAGTTTTTCAAAAAGTTTTTTGACTTTCCCTGACTTTTTAACAGTTTGTTCATATTTTCACAATGTTGCAACCGCCACACATATATGTTATAATCTATACAGTATCCCACACATTACATTTCAAGGATGTGTTTTTATGAAGCGTTTACTATGTTTTGCTTTTACACTTGTTTTATTGCTTGCAGGGTGCAACGGCACTGATAATACCCCAACAGACGCAAATTCCGATAAGCACAGCGTTTATTATGCCGACCGTGTAAGTGTTGACAAAATGGCATATTATTTTAATGACGTTTGCTATGGCAGTGAATATGGCGCAAGTGTTTCAAAGCAAACCCTTACCAAATGGCAGGATCCCATTATGTTATATATTGACGGGGTTGCCACTATGAGCGATTATGAAATTTTGACCGATTTTCTTGACTTTTTAAACGATATTGACGGTTTTCCAGGAATAATGCAAATTCACGACAAAACGCAGGCGAATCTGGTAATTCACTTTTACGGTCAGGCGCAGTTTGCCGCTGAAACCGAACGAAACGATGCTGACGGTCTTGCAACCTATAATTATAACAACCAAACAGGCGTTATAACCGACGGTGACGTTTATATCCGCACCGATATTGACCAGACAAACCGCAATTCTGTAATTTTGGAAGAAATGTATCAGATTCTCGGTCCCACAAAAGACACACTTGTCAGAAAAGATAGTATAATTTATCAGCGCGGAAATGCCCCCAAGCTTTCCAAAGAAGATGAAAGCATTATGCGCCTATTATATTGCGAACGAATTACCCCCGGTATGACCGCCGCACAAAGCGAAGAAATTATCAGAGAGATTTATTATTGATAAATTGGAGTTTGTCACTGAGGCGAAATTCGTAATTCGTAATGCGTAATTCGGAATTATAGAAAAATTAATTGTATATTTCGTACGGGCGATTCACGAATCGCCCGTAAGCCTTCCTCCGGGAGGAAGGTGGCAAAACCGAAGGTTTTGACGGAAGGAGAATGCGTTTATATGCGCTCTCCCTCAGTCTTTTTGCTACGCAAAAATCCAGTTCCCTCCCAGAGGGAGCCAAAAATGCAATCAATTTAACTCTCCGACAAACTATAATTTAACATGCAATTATTTCGGCCTTACTTACTGCGGCAAATTTTATAATAGGATAATTTTGTCCGCTTTTGCTTTTTGTCTTGATATTAAAAACGATATGTGTTAAACTTAATTTGCCAAACAAACTTAATAAACAGATGTAGGGATATTTTATCGTTAAGCATAAAAATACCCTTTTTTAGTCATACTTATTTTTGGAATACGGTAAAACCGCGGATCCTGTAAAATGGTATGGCAGGATATTTATCCCCGTCTGTTTGAGTTTGTTTGGCGACAATCGGGGTCTGCGTTTTTCGGTGCGTTGACTTTGGTTGGCGCACTTTTTTATTTTTGTAAAAAACGCAGGAGGTTTTGCAAATGAACAGACGTGTAAAAACAAAGGATTTATTCGCAACAAAAAATAAATATATAAGTCCCTTTTTGAACCGATTCGAATATCCGTGTGATGCAATTTGCCAAATAAATAATTATATAAATATGGTAATTTTAAAAAGAATTGACGGATATTTCTTTATGGACGATGATATTCTAATGGGCGAAAATGTGCGAATAAGTCCGTTGGCAATTATTAAGGGGCCTGCAATTATAGGCGCTAATACCGAAATCTGTGCGGGTGCAGTCTTAAACGGCAACACAATTATTGGCGAAAACTGTTTTATCGGTAATTCGTCCGAGCTTAAAAATTGCGTTTTGTGTGACGGAGTTCAGCTAAAACGATATAATTATGTCGGCTATTCAGTGCTGGGTGATAACGTACTATTGGATTCATCTGTCGGTTGCTGTGATATAAATGACACGTCGCAACAAAACGGTGTATTTTTAGGCGATGGCGCAAAGGTTGGAAACGGCTGTGCTTTAAGTTCAGGTACTTATGTTCTAAAAAATACAACCATTGACCCATTAAAGGTTATTTAAAACAAAGTATCAACTAAAAAAGCCGCGGAATCCCCGCGGTTTTTTTATATTACTTTAATTTCAATCCCCACTACGCCATATTTTTGTTGCTTTTCGGGTGGGTAATATTCGTTCATATCATCTGCTTTTGCATTGGCAAGCTCTTCGGGCAAATAACCGCATTTTAAAAGGTCAAGCGACCTGTAAAGTGCCTCAAAATTTTCAAATTTATGCAGTGCCAAAACCTTTGCACAAAGCGTTTCTTCACCGAAATTAAACACAATTTCATCGCCAATTTTTATAAGGTTGCGTTTTTCATCAAAAAGGCGCAGTTCAATTGTTTTTTGTCCGCTTTTTATCATCTCAAAGGGGCACTTTTTAAGGTTCATATAATGTGTCATTTCATCACCGTGAATAATTATATCATAAAATCAAGCATTTTGGCAATAAAAAATCAGGCTCGTCCATATTTTTGAAATATTCGCAGCCCTTTTAGGTTTCAGGTTCCATCACATTGAGATAATAAAAAATCCAAACCCAACCAAAAGGTTGAATTTGGATTTTGGTGCGAGTGATGGGTGAGGTTGCGAGCGCGTCCGGTGGACGAAGTAGCGAGCAAAACGAAGCGCCGCGGTCGACAAGCGAGATACGGTAGTGTCGAGTCGTCGGGTACCGCAAGAGAGAAAGAACCGAAGGTTCAAGTCCCAAACATATAATAAAACCACATAAAACAAAAAAGACCTACCAAAAGGTAAGTCTCTACTTGGTGCGAGTGATGGGACTTGAACCCATACGTCGGTTGACACACGCCCCTCAAACGTGCCTGTCTGCCTGTTCCAGCACACTCGCAAATATTAACTAGTTTTCACAACGCCATATTATTATATCAAAGAGTAACTCGGTTGTCAACAAAAATTTTGCAATAATTTAAAAAATATTCATTTTATTATTTATGTGGAAATTTTCGTAAATATATGGTACAATAATCACATAACAGTTTTTTCACTTGGGAGTGAAGGTATGAAAAAGTATGATTACGTACTTGTAGGCGCGGGTTTGTTTTCGGCCGTGTTTGCTTATCATGCAAAAAAAGCGGGCAAAAGCTGCCTTGTTCTTGAAAAGCGAAATCACCTTGGCGGCAATATTTATTGCGAAAGGGTGGAAAATATTAACGTGCACAAATACGGTGCACACATTTTCCACACAAGCGACCGCCGTGTATGGGATTTTGTAAATTCAATTTGCGAATTCAACCGTTATACAAATTGTCCGGTTGCAAATTACAAGGGCGAAATGTATAACCTTCCGTTTAATATGAATACCTTCAGCAAAATGTGGGGCATTCGCACCCCTGATGAAGCAAAGGCAGTTATTGAAGAACAGAAAAAAGAAATTAAAGGCGAGCCGCAAAACCTTGAAGAACAGGCAATAAGCCTTGTTGGTCGTGACATTTACGAAAAACTTATAAAGGGCTATACCGAAAAGCAATGGGGTCGCGACTGTAAAGAATTGCCGTCGTTTATCATCAAGCGTTTACCTGTTCGTTACACCTATGACAACAATTATTTCAACGATTTATATCAGGGCATTGTAATCGGCGGGTATAACGTGCTTATCGACCGACTTTTTGAAGGTTGTGACTTTATGCTTGAAACCGATTATAACCAAAACCGCGAGCATTATAATTCATTAGGCGAAAAGGTGCTTTACACCGGCACGCTTGACAGTCTTTATGATTATAAATTCGGCAAGCTTGAATATCGCAGTCTTAAGTTTGAAACCGAAATTATCGACAGCGAAAATTATCAGGGTGTTGCGGTGGTGAATTATACCGAACGCGAAATACCTTTTACCAGGATTATTGAACACAAGCATTTTGAAAATGACGTGTCTGACAAAACGGTAATAACCCGTGAATATCCCGCCGACTGGCAGGAGGGAATGGAGCCGTATTACCCCGTAAACGATGAAAAGAATAACAGGCTTTTCGTTAAATATAAGGCCTTGGCCGAAAAAGAAGAAAATATGCTTTTCGGCGGCAGATTGGCGGAATATAAATATTATGATATGGACAAGGTCATTGCTTCGGCTTTGGCGCTTTGTGACGAGGAGTTTTAAAAATGAGCGATATTAAAATCAGCATTATAATGCCGGTTTATAAGGTAGAGGATTATGTTGGTAAGGCAATTGAAAGTATTCAGGCGCAGACCTTAAGTGATTGGGAGTTTTTGATTGTTGATGACGGCACACCCGACAGAAGCGGTGAAATTTGTGATGAATATGCCAAAAATGACAGCCGTATAACCGTTTTTCATACCGAAAACGGCGGCGCGCCCGCCGCACGAAATCTTGCAATCGAAAAGGCGAAGGGCAAGTATTTCTATTTTATGGATTCGGACGACTGGGCTGAGCCGACAATGCTTGAGGATATGTATAATCTGGCCGAGCGCGATAATGCACAGCTGGTTGTTGCAGGCTTTTTTATAGATACTTATTATTCTGATACTGAATACCGCACTGATAATCAGTTGGTTGAAAGCGCGGTCTATAAAAACGCTGATGAATTCCGCCAAAATGCGCACAAGCTTTTTGATAAAAACTTGCTTTACACCCCGTGGAACAAGCTTTATCGCACCGAGTATATAATGGAAAACAACATCCGCTATTCGAAGACCTTATGGGACGATTTTCCCTTTAATCTCGACGTGGTGCGCAATATTGAGCGTGTGACCGTTACCGACAAGCAGTATTATCATTTCATCCGCAAGCGTGCCGAAAGCGAAACTGCCGCTTACCGTCCCAATATGTACGAAAAGCGCGAAGAAGAACACGGCTGGATGGAAGACCTTTATAAGCATTGGAATTTATCGAATGATGAAACAAACGAATTTTTGGCAAGACGTTATATTGAACGCTTTATCGGTTGTGTTGAAAATCTGACTAACCCTAAATGTGTTTTAAAAACAAAGGAAAAACGCGCCGAAATCAAAAAAATGCTTTCAAATCCGCGCGTAAAATGGTCGCTTAAGACCGCAAAGCCCAGGTCTTCTTATATGAAGATAATGCTTATCCCGATTAAAATGAACAACGTTACCCTCACCCTATTGGAAGGCAAGGCAATTTCATTTGTAAAGTGCCGCAGTACAAAGCTGTTCGCCAAACTAAAGGCAGGAAGATAAGAAAAACGCACCCTTCGGGGTGCGTTTTTTAGTTATAAGTGGGTGTGTTCTGTTTAAGAAAATAAATTGGGGTTTATCGCTTACGCGAGGTAAGAGGTAATAGTGAAGAGGTTAGGTGTCGCTCCGTGACGGATGTAAATAATCTGTAATTTAATTGATATTACCCGTAGGGGCGATTCACGAATCGCCCGTTGCGATTAAC
>JAZNOE010000068.1:0-6861 GCA_045580625.1 Acutalibacteraceae bacterium
GTAGAGCAGAGGACTGAAAATCCTCGTGTCGTTGGTTCGATTCCGACCGGAGGCACCAACTTGATGCGGATTTAGCTCATCTGGTAGAGCGCCACCTTGCCAAGGTGGAGGTAGCGAGTCCGAGCCTCGCAATCCGCTCCACAGGACGCTTGAAATTCTTTAAGCGTCCTCTTGGAGCGGATTACGAGGCTCGAACTCGCTACCTCCACCTTGGCAAGGTGGCGCTCTACCAGATGAGCTAAATCCGCATAATAAATGGTGCCTCCGGTCGGAATCGAACCAACGACACGGGGATTTTCAGTCCCCTGCTCTACCGACTGAGCTACAGAGGCAAATGTGGCGACCTGGATGGGGCTCGAACCCACGACCTCTAGCGTGACAGGCTAGCGTTCTAACCAACTGAACTACCAGGCCACATGGTGGGAACAACAGGGCTCGAACCTGTGACCCTCTGCTTGTAAGGCAGATGCTCTCCCAGCTGAGCTATGCTCCCACGATGACCGCGCTGGCTTGCCAATGGCAACTCACCGGCGACAAGCAATATATTAACACAATTAATATCGTTTGTCAAGCAGTTTTTTTAATTTTTTTTAAATTTTTTTATTATTTTTTAGCAAACGCCTTCATCGCACCTTGACGGGACTGATAACAAATCCTATTTGCTGTGCGACAGCAGCCAATCTGCCAATTCATCACCCGCATAGGCATAATCCCAAGCATTATGCCCCACACCATAGCATATTCTAAGCTCTACATTTTTATTGCCGTATTGATGAATATCCCGCATCATACTGATACTTTCTTCAATGGGAACACCGGTATCAAGATCCCCGTGATAGATAAGAATCGGCATATCCTTTAACACTACACCATTCCAACAAATACCGCTGCCACATACAGGGGCTATTGCCGCAAATCTTTCGGGCGCCGCCATTGCGAGCATCCAGGTGCCTGTGCCACCCATTGAAAGACCTGTAAGGTATATCCTGTTTTTATCAACAGGCAAGGTTTCACATACATAATCGAGAAAAGCAAGTAATGACTCTGTATAGCAACCCCAATATTTATTATCGGGACACTGTGGTGCTATAAAGATAAAGGGATAGTCCTTATCCTCTTCACGAACATATTTCATATACCCGTGGCGCGAAGCCACATCTAAATCATCACCGCGCTCCCCTGCGCCGTGCAAAAAGAAAACTAAAGGATAGGTCTTTGTGGCATCATAATCCTTAGGTAAATTTTTAACATACTTAAAATTGAAATATATGTCAGATTTCCATTCGTGTTTAGTATACATATAAAACTCCTGAAAAGGCTACTTGAGTATTTTTTCTACATCGCCTTTTGTAAAGCTATAAGTAGTGTTACAAAAATGGCAAGACACATCTATTGTGGGCTCGGTTGCCAATATTTCATTAAGCTCCTCTTTACCAAGACTTTTTAAAGTGGCTTCTACCCTTTCCCTTGAACATTTACATTTATATGCAACTTCTTCGGTATATATGACTTCCACGTCAAAACCGCGAAGCACGTCACGCACAATGTCTTCAATGTCCATACCCTCATCCAAAAGGGCGGTGACAGGTCTTACCTGCTTTAAATTTTCTTCCAATTTATCAATAATTTCATCTTCGGTGAAGGGCAAAAGCTGCAAAATATAGCCGCCTGCCTTTTTAACCGTTAAATCCTTATCGACAAGCACACCCAAAGCGCAAACGGTGGGTATTTGTTCGCTTGTGGCATAGTAAGAGGTTATATCCTCGGCAATTTCACCCGACACGAGCG
This sequence comes from Acutalibacteraceae bacterium, assembly GCA_045580625.1. Classification (GTDB taxonomy): domain Bacteria; phylum Bacillota; class Clostridia; order Oscillospirales; family Acutalibacteraceae; genus UBA737. The sequence goes on from JAZNOE010000068.1 coordinate 1,789, forward strand.
GCACAAAGCCGTTATAAGGGTCGCGAAGACCCAAATCCTTAATAACGTAAAGGCTGCCGTCAGTGCCGACTGCACCTGAAACGTCAAGCTTGCCGTTGGGTTTTAAAGGAATTTCAACCACAGGGTTTTGCGCATAGCCACGCACGTTACCGCGGTAATCGGCCGCAACGGTAATATTACCTATCGGGCCACCGCCATCAATTTTTAAGGTGATTGAGTTATTTTCGCCTTTAAGCATATTCCCCATCATAGCGCCTGCAGTCAAAAGTCGACCCAAAGCCGCAGTAACCACCGCAGAGGTTTTATGAATTTGTTCGGCTTTAGCGACAATATCGGTCGAATCAATTGCCGACACCATAATTGCGCCTTCACTTGTTATACATCTTATAAGCTTACCCATCATTTCACCTTTTTAGTAACATAAATTGCCCTTTGGCTGTCATCACTCAAGGGCTTTTCGGTCATATCATCAAAAATATGCACAACCTGAAGACCTGCTTTTTCTAAAGCGGAAGTCAGTTCTTCGCAAGAATATGCCCTTTCAGAAAAATCTTCACTGAAGCGGGAATAATTATCCCCCTCTTTAACAAAAAAGTCAAGCATAACCTTTACAGTTTTTTTCTTTTCTTCAAAAGCATTTGCCCACACGCAGTAAACGTCTTGTCTGTCCATAACGAAAACGTTATCACCCAAAACTTCGCGGTGCTTATATTCGGTGTTGACGTCAAAAATAAAAAGACAGTCAGGCTCTAAGAACAAGGAAATCTTGCTAAAAGCCCTGCAAAGCGTTTTATAATCGGTTATGTGATTAAGGCTGTCAAGACAGCATATCGCGCCGTCAACCGTGCCGAACAAATCAAGGTCCTGCGCCGCCTGACAAAGATATAAAACGTCAAGCCCCGCCTCTGCCGAATTTTCACGCGCAATGCCAAGCATTTCTTCACTTATGTCGGTGCCAATGACTTCAACACCCATTCGCGCAAATTCGTTTGAAAAGCCGCCCGTACCGCAGGCAACGTCAAGCAAAAGCGACGGTGCTTTACCGTACCTTTTAAAAAGCCGCATTAAATAAGCCGCGCGCTTTTTATAGTCGACGTCGTCCATTAATTCATCATAAAAGTCAGCAAAAACACTGTACATTTTATTTTAACCTTTCAAACGCCAGATTAAGCCCCTCATTCATTGAACGGCTTACCCTGCTTATTGTAGCAGTTGATGCGCCGGTAGATTTAACAATATCACTGTAAACCTTTTTCTCATTAAGAAGCTTTGCAACAACAAAACGCTGTGCAAAGGTTTCAATTTCCTTCGGGGTGCAAATATCCCCGAAAAACATATACAATTCTTCCCTGCTTTCAAGGGTTAAAACTGCATCAAATAATTGGTCGGCAAAATCGGTTCTTTTCATAAAAAACGCCTCACTGTCAAACTTTAAAAACATTTTAACACATAAAAGCGCTAAAGTCAATTTGTGACTTGATATATTGTATGAAAAATGCTAATATTATTATATTACGCGCACGAAAAAGGAAGAATTTTGATGAATAGTGTAAAAATTTTGCATACGGCCGACCTGCACATAGGCGCACGCGACGCTTTTTTAGGTACCGCCGCCGAAGGCCGCCGCTTTGAAGCCCTTTTAACCTTTGAAAAAATTGTTGATTTGGCCAAAGAAAACGGTGCTTCGCTTTTACTTATCGCAGGCGATTTATTTGAAAATAACGATATTGAAGCCGCCTTTATTGACGGGATCTTTAATAAAATTGCCGCCACACCTGAAGTTAAAGTGATTTTTGCCGCAGGCAACCACGACCCTTTAACTGCCTCTTCACCCTTTCTTACCCGCGCCTTACCGCAAAATCTTTTTGTTTTGCCCTCAAAGGACAGTGTTATGACCTTTGAAGAGCTTAAAGTAAAAATTTACGGTCGTTCATTTGAAAGCGTTTATTTAAAGGGCGAAGAAGAGTTTACCTTAAATTCTGATGAAGACTACATTAATATTATGGTTCAACACGGAGAGCTTCGTGCCGATATGGGGTCGGACTATAATTCAATTACCCCCAAATTCGTCAAAAAAAGCGGTATGGATTATATTGCTTTAGGTCACGTACATTCGCACACACCCGTTGGTAAAATTGAAAATACGTCCTTTGCTTACCCGGGCTGTCCCGAAGGTCAGGGCTTTGATGAATTGGATGAAAAGGGTGTATATTTAGGCACCGTTTTTAAAAACGGGACCGACCTTCAATTTATTCCCGTTGCAAAGCGTCAGCACATAATAAAGCAGGTTGATATTACAGGCTGTGAAGACATAACCCAAAAGGTTTTGGAAGATTTAAAAGCAACCGTACAAAACTATACCGAAAACCTTTATAAAATTGAGCTTACAGGCAGTATTGCACCCGACACACAGTTAAATATTGCCGAAATTACGGCAAGGCTTTCAAACCATTTATATTTTGTAAAGCTTCGCGACAAAACAGAAATTGCCATTGATTTAGAGCTTTTGGCAAATGAACCCACCCTTAAAGGTGTCTTTGTAAAAAATATGCTCGAAAAAATGAAGACCGCTGATGATAAAGATGCAGTAAAACGCGCGCTTAATATTGGTCTTCGTGCATTTGATACGGAGGTAAAGTATAATGAAGATTAAAAGCATTTATATTTCTGCCTTCGGCGGTGTTAAAGATTTAAGACTTCAATTAAATGATAATTTCAGCGTTATTTACGGTGAAAACGAAAACGGCAAAACCACCGTTATGAATTTTATTAAAATGATGTTTTACGGCAGTGACCGTGCCAAAAACGATTTAGCCAAAAACCCCAGAAAGAAATATACGCCTTGGGATAACAGCCGAATGGCAGGCAGTATTGATTTTGAAAAGGATGGCCGAAATTTCAGACTTGAGAGAATTTTCGGAGAATCAAATTCAACCGACAAGGTCACCTTAATTGACACCGATTTGAATGAATCGAAATCCGTTTCGGCAGATATCGGCACAAAGCTTTTCGGGCTTTCGTCCGCCGCATTTGAACGCAGCATTTTTATAGGTCAGTTTGGCTTTCCCGAAAATAATGCAAGTGCCGAAGGTGAAATTAATTCAAAGCTTTCAAATCTTGCTTTAACCGGTGAAGAAGATTCATCGTTTGACAAAGTTTACGGCAGGCTGGAAGCCGCAAAGCTTGCGCTTAATTCCAAAAACGGCAAGGCAGGTGCTTACGACAAAAACTTAGCTTCACTTAAAGAGCTTAATGAAGCGCTTATAGCCGCCGAAGAAAAGCAAAAACAAATTGCTTTTGGAAAACAAAAGGCAAAGGGAATTATTGCCGAAATTGAAAGACTGCAACAAAAAGCAAATGAATTAAAGGTAACAATTGATAAAGAGCAGGATTTCAAAAATGCCGAAAAGCTTCGCGAGCTTTTAAAGCTGAAAGCCGAGCTTGATGAAATCACCAAAGACCTTACCCTTCAAAACGGTACGGTAATTGATGAAATGTTCCTTAAAAAGATAGATTTTTGCCTTTCAAAAATTAACGGTGTAAAACAAAAAATTGCAATACTTGACAACGAAAGCAGAATTATAAAAGAAGGAATTGATTTAGCGCTTGACCCGCAAAAGGCAAGCCCCGAAAAATCAAGCGACCTTGAACAGAAGATTAAACTGCTTGAAGAAAAGCAGGCTTCACTTAAAGCAGAATATACAGAAATTCAAGCTACTTTAAGCCAAAAAACCGCACCGATAATTCTTCTGCTAATTTTGGGTATTATTGCAGTTTTTGGCGGAGCACTGGCCTGTACCTATAACCTTTATATGGGCGGCGGTATTGCCGTAGTTGGCATAATTTTAATTGCTGCTTATATAATTATGACCGTTTCAAAAAATGCAAAGCAAAAAGCATTGTCAGAACACGTGCTTGATATAAAGCTTCAGCTTAACGAATTAATGACAGCCATTGCACTTGAAAAGTCAAATCTTAACGCAATAAATGCTGCCCTTAATTCCAACGCAACAATGATAGAAAATCAGCAAAACCGCCTTAAAGAAAACAGTAAATATGCTGAAGAATATCTCAAAGAAAAAGCAGTTTACGAAAATGAGCTTAATACACTTTTGGGCAGCACCTTCAACACAACCGACATTGACAGCGCCTTAAATTCGCTTCGCGAAAAAGCCCAGCTGCAAAAGGAAATTAAGCAAAAAATTAATTATATTCTAAAAGACGTTGGCAACATTACTTATGAAGCGGCGGCACAAAAAATCAAAGAGGCCGAAAGCTTTGGCAAAACTGATAATTTTGGTGAAATTAAAGCCGAATTTAACACAATTTCAGAAGAAATCATGAATAAAAAGACCGATGTCACCGCTATTCTTACCGAAATTAAAGCCGCAGAAAAGGTTATACAAAACCCCGAAATTCTTAAAAAGCAAATTGATATGCTTACCGCCAAGACACAAAACCAAGCGCAGTATATAGATGATCTTGTCCTGGCGATGTCGGTTTTATCTGAAAGCTTTGCAGAAGTGAGAAGAAGCTATGGCGGTGTGCTTGACAGCAAGACCGAAAAGATTTTCAGCGGCATTACGGGCGGAAATTATAACGGTATCAGCATTTCGAAATCCTTTGATATTTCGGTTCAAAAGGCTGACACCTTCGGAAGCTTCCAATCGGCTTATCTTTCAAGCGGCACGCTTGACCAGGCATATTTAAGCCTTCGTCTGGCCTTAAGCGAATTAATGACCGATTCAAACGGTGCTTTGCCCATTATGCTTGACGATTCATTGGCACAGTTTGATGATAAGCGCACCGCTTTAGCTATTGATTATTTGAAGGAATATTCAAAAAATAACCAGATCATAATGTTTACCTGCCATAAATATATCAGCGACGTTGCCGGAAAATCCGGCGCAGAAATACAGAATATGAGGTAAATAAATTGGGGTTTATAAGCCTTCCCCTTGAGGGGAAGGGGGACCACGGCAGTGGTGGATGAGGTGGAAAACCGTTTAATCACTGCAAATTACACCTCATCAGTCACTTCGTGACAGCTTCCCCTCAAGGGGAAGCCTTGCC
>JAZNOE010000069.1:0-8082 GCA_045580625.1 Acutalibacteraceae bacterium
ATCGTATGTATTTAGATTGATATAACTCGTAGGGGCGATTCACGAATCGCCCGCCAGATATTTGCCAAGTTTTACGGACAATTCGTGAATTGTCCCTACGATGTGCCACCAATTTAACTGAGCGATAAACTATAATTTGAAAATATATCTACAGCATTTCAGTATTATAAATTGCTCTTTCACCGCCGATAAATTTTGGGCGGGTTCTTGCGGCAACAACTAACGCTTCACCAATTTTGTTGTTTTCTAACCGTAAGGGCACCGCAACCTTTTTTAAGTGCATTCCTATAAGCGTTAAACCTATATCAATGCCCGCATCCGCCTTGATTTCTTCAAGGGCTATCGGATTTTCAAATTTATTATACGCTTGTGTCGCAAGTGAGCCGCCCGCTTTTGGCTGAGGTACAACATTAACCTGCTCTGCAAACGGAGTAGCATCACGCTCGGTTATTATTGCGCGGTTAAGGTGCTCACAGCACTGTATTGCAAGATAAATGCCTTTTTGTTTTGCAAAATCATAAAGCGCATCAAATATCTGAGAAGCAACCTCAAAATTTGAATTTGTGCCTATAGTAGCCCCCACCACCTCACTGGTAGAACAGCCAACAACTACAATGCTTCCCTTTCCGAGCCGTGCCCTTTCGCAAAGTTCTGTTATAACGCTTTTTGTTTGTTCATAAATCATTTTATTCACATAAATCACCTTGAAAATTATTATACTTTCATTTGCCGTACAAATCAAGGTATTTTAATTAAATGCTTTTAACAGATTATTTACATTTTTTACTTGAAAAACGCAATAATATATGGTATTATAATTTTCAATAAGGGAGTAGTCGACACATTATTGTGTTGCGAAGTTCAACATCTTGGATTTATTCCTGGCTTCGTATTAAATGACAAGACTTATCTGTGTTTGGCGGATAGGTCTTTATTTTTTTATTAAAGTATATATTCGCAAACAAAATAAAATACTATCTTTAAAAAGGAGAAAACCCGAAAATGAAGTATTATCTTCAAAAAATTGAGGATGTTTTCGGACATATCGGCAGCACTGCCGAAGGTCTTACATCATCCGAAGCAGAGTCCCGCCTTCAGAAGTACGGCAAAAACAAGCTGGATGAAGGCAAAAAGAAAACGATGCTTAAGCGTGTGCTTGAGCAGCTTTCCGACCCGATGATTATCATTCTTATTGTTGCCGCTGTTATTTCGGCAATTACAGAATGGATTGAACACGGTCTGACAGTACCTACCGATACCATAATTATTATGGTGGTTGTTGTTATTAACACCGTTTTGGGTGTTGTACAGGAAAGCAAGGCCGAAGCTGCAATTGAAGCGCTTCAGGAAATGAGCGCCGCAACCTCCAAGGTTATTCGCGACGGCAAGCTTGTGTCTGTAAGAAGTGAAGACCTTGTTATCGGTGACGTTGTAGTTTTAGAAGCAGGCGATGCTGTTCCCGCTGACTGCCGAATTTTTGAATGTGCAAGTATGAAAATTGAAGAAGCCGCACTCACCGGTGAATCTGTTCCCGTTGATAAGCTTATCGCTGTTTTAAACGGCGGCGAAAAGGACGACGTTCCGCTTGGTGACCGCAAGAATATGGCTTATATGGGCTCTACCGTGGTTTACGGCCGTGGTAAAGCAGTTGTTGTTGCAACCGGTATGGACACCGAAATGGGTAAAATTGCAAATGCAATTGCCCAAGCTGAAGAAGGTCAGACCCCCCTTCAAATTAAACTTTCACAGCTTTCAAAAATCCTTACCTTCTTAGTTCTCGGCATCTGCGTTGTGCTTCTCGGCTTCCAGGTAATTACATCACTTTTAGGCGCTGGTCTTACGTTTGGTGTTTTCCTTGAAAGCTTTATGGTTGCTGTATCATTGGCGGTTGCCGCTATCCCCGAAGGCTTGGCCGCAGTTGTTACAATTGTACTTTCTATCGGCGTTACAAATATGTCTAAAAAGAATGCCATTATCAGAAAGCTTACTGCAGTTGAAACTCTTGGCTGCGCACAGATTATTTGTTCCGACAAAACCGGCACCTTAACCCAGAACAAAATGACCGTTGTTGACCATTTCGGCACAGATGAAGCCTTAATTGCAAAAGCAATGGCTCTTTGCTGTGATGCTGAAATTGATGCAGACGGCATTGTTACGGGTGAGCCGACCGAAGCCGCTTTGGTTAACTATGCAAACACCTTGGGTCTTAATAAAAATGACCTTGTGGCTAATGCTCCCCGTATTGGTGAGGCTCCGTTCGATTCGGGCAGAAAGATGATGTCAACCGTTCACGAAACTGCCGACGGTATTGTACAGTACACCAAGGGCGCACCCGACGTTGTGCTCGACAAATGTGCTTATGCGCTTATTAATGGTGAGATTGTTCCCTTTACCGAAGAAATTAAGGCTTCTGTTTTAGCAGACAACAAGCGTATGGCTGACCAGGCACTGCGTGTGCTTGCGGTTGCTTTCAAAAAGCATGGCTCTGCCCCCGGTGATTTCGCACCCGAAGCACTTGAAAACGACCTTGTTTTCATTGGTCTTACAGGTATGATAGACCCTGCGCGTCCCGAAGTTAAGGATGCAATTGTTGAATGTCGCAATGCGGGTATTACCCCAATTATGATTACAGGTGACCACAAGGACACCGCTGTTGCAATTGCTTTACAGCTTGGCATTATTGAAGACCCGTCTGCCGCTATCACAGGCGCACAGCTTGATGAAATAAGCGACGAAGACTTTGCCGAACGCGTTACAGAATTCCGTGTTTATGCCCGCGTTCAGCCCGAACACAAAACCCGTATTGTTAACGCCTGGCGTGCACGCGGTATGATCACCGCTATGACAGGTGACGGTGTTAACGATGCCCCATCTATTAAGAGTGCGGACATAGGCGTAGGTATGGGTATTACCGGTACCGACGTTACCAAAAATGTTGCTGATATGGTGCTTGCCGACGATAACTTTGCAACCATCGTTTCGGCCGTTTCTGAAGGCAGAAGAATTTACGACAATATCCGCAAGGCTATTCAGTTCTTACTTGGTTCTAACCTTTCGGAAGTGCTTTCTATCTTTACCGCAACCATTATGGGCTTCACGATTTTAAAGCCTGTTCATCTTCTTTTTATAAACCTTGTAACCGACTCTATCCCCGCTTTGGCGCTTGGTCTTGAAAAGCCCGAAAGAAACATTATGAAACGCAAGCCCCGCGACAGTAAGGAAGGCGTTTTTGCAGGCGGTATGGCATTTGACGTGTTCTATCAGGGCGCGCTTGTTACCATTCTTACCCTTTCGGCTTTCTTCATTGGCGAATTTTTAGAGCTTTACGACAGCCACGGTTGGGCTTATGCATTACAGAACTTTCACTTTATTAACCTTAAGGACAGCAACGAAGGTATGACAATGGCATTCTTAACCATGTCAATGTGTGAAATTTTCCATTCCTTTAATATGCGTTCTCAGCGCGGCTCTGTTTTAGGTATGGTATTTGCACAAAAGTCACACAACTGGGTGCTTTACGGCGCAATGGTGGCATCTTTGGCACTTACCACCGCAATTATTGAAATTCCCTTCCTTGCAAATATGTTCGATTTTGCACACCTTGACCTTAAGGCTTACGCGATTTCAATTGGTCTTGCATTCCTTGTAATTCCGATTGTCGAAATTGTAAAAGCAATTCAGCGTGCTATAGATAAAAAGAAAAAAGCATAATAGCAAAAACTACCAAAAGGCAGGACTTGTAAAAAAGTCTTGCCTTTTTTCTATTATTTTTGTATAATGGTTTGGGTTAAAGGAAGTGAAAAAATGCGGACTATTTATGTTGTACTTACAAAAACCGGTACATATCTTTCAAAATTCATTCAAATCATTACACGCGCGGATTATACCCACGCGTCAATGTCTTTTGAAGAAGGTCTGCAGCCGCTTTACAGCTTTTCACGTTACTATACCTACCTTCCCCTGCCCGCGGGTCTTCACAATGAACCGCTTGACCGCGGCTTTTTTAAAAAGCATTCACACATTCCGTGCGCTGTTTATAAGATTGAGGTTGATGAAGAAACCTTTGAAGCAGCTAAGGCCGAGGTTGAAAAAATGCTTGAAAAAACAAAATATTACCGCTTCAGCATTTTAGGGCTTGCCCTTTGCGGTATGCGTATCCCCCTAACCCGCAAGCGTTATTATTTTTGTTCGCAGTTTGTAAGCCATATTCTTACCCATTCAAAAGCCATTGAGCTTCCGTATGAGCCATGCCTTATGCGACCGAATGATTATTTAAAAATAGAAAATTTAGAATGTATTTTCAAAGGCAAGCTTGACGAACTTAAAGAACAATTAAATACATATAGCAAAATCACAGCATAAAAAATGACTTGCATCTTGCAAGTCATTTTTCTATTTCATATTCACTTTCTGAACAAACCGAAATTATATAATCTTCAAAGCAAATCGTTTTAATTTTGGGGTGACACTCAAAAACGTTAACGCTGTCAAGCCCGCCTGCAAGACCTGTGCCTTTATACTTTAAAAAGGCTTCTTTCTTGGTCCAGACTTCAAAAAAGCGGCGGTCACTGTCAGGCGCAGTTATATAGTCGGCTTCTTCCTTTAAAAAACGGCGGGCTACCCGCAAATCGGCTTTTCTTATTTTTTCAACATCCACCCCTACTTCACTGTCACCCAATGCAATAATAGTAAGACCGTGAGTATGAGATAAACTGAAATAAAGCCCAATTGCATTTTTAAAATAAGGCTTGCCTTTTTCGGTTTTCATTATTTCAACATTATTATACTTTTCCGCGGCTTTTTTCTGTAAAAAGGCGTAAGCGTCACATTCGCCCTTGAAAACATATATCTTATTCATATGTATATTATATAATAATATTATTATTTTTTCAATATTATAAAAAACTATTGACAAAACGGGGTGTTTAGTGCGATAATATAACTAATAGTAAGATAATAGATTTATTATGTCTTATTAAGTTCTTTATTAGGTGATGCAAATGCGTGTTATAACCGGTGTTGCTCGGGGTAAGCGCCTCGCAACCCCTACCGGCAGCGATGTTCGCCCCACCACCGACAAGGTTAAAGAAGCACTTTTCAGCGCTTTACAATTTGACATTGAAGGCCGCAGAATTTTGGATTTATTCGCGGGCTCGGGTCAGTTAGGCATTGAAGCCTTAAGCCGCGGTGCTAAAAGCTGTGTTTTTGTTGACAACAGCCGTGATTCAATTAATCTTGTTAAAAAGAATTTGGAAATTACCGGTCTTTCAGATGATGCAACGGTGGTTCAAAGTGATTTTATGTCCTTCGCGGCAAGAAGCTGTGACACCTTTGATATTGTCTTTTTAGACCCACCCTATGCGGCCAAAATGCTTGTTGATGCTGTTAAGTCAGTGCTTCCGCTTATGAGTGATTACGGTATGATAGTGTGCGAATACCCGCCCGAAGTTGAAATTCCCGAAAATATCGGCGGATGGTACATTTACCGCACCTACCGTTACGGCAAGATAAACGCTGCAATTTACAGAAAGGGGCTGTAATTATGAAAAACAGTATTGCAATTTGCCCCGGCAGCTTTGATCCCGTTACAAACGGTCATCTTGATATTATCACCCGTGCGGCAAAAATGTTTGACAAAATTATCGTTGTGGTGGCGCACAATGCGGCAAAGAAAAGCTGCTTTTCACCCGACGAACGCGTCGAAATGATTAAAAAATGCATACCTGACCTTCAAAACGTTGAGGTTGTGCATTATGACGGCTTACTTGCAGATTACGCCGCCCTTCGCGGTGCAACCGCAATTATTAAAGGACTTCGTGCCATGTCGGATTTTGAGTATGAATTCCAGATGGCATTAGCAAATAAGAAGTTGAATCCAAACGTTGAGACCCTGTTTTTATCAACTGCATCGCAAAATATGTACTTATCAAGCAGTATGGTTAAACAAATTGCTTCAATGAACGGCGACATCAGCGATTTCGTACCCGAAGTAATTAAGCAGGACATTCTTGACAGGATAAATTTTAAAAAATAATACCTAAAACGGTTTATGGAGGAAGAACAAAATGACACTTGACGAATTATTGGAACAGTTTGATGAGGTTATCGACAGCGGTATTAAAATCCCCGGCAAAAAGACTGTTGTTGACATTGAAAAGTTAAGAGCAGTTGTTGATGACATCCGCCTTAACATCCCTGCTGAAATTAAGCAGGCAAAGGGCATCGTTGCTGACCGTGCTGAAATTATTACCACTGCAAAGCGCGAAGCTGACGCTATCATCCGCAATGCTGAAGAAAAGGCAAAAGCAATGGTAGCACAGGAAGAAATTGTTAAGCTTTCACAGCAGAAGGCTGCTGAAATCATTGCAAACGCACAAGGCAAGAGCCGTGAAATGCGCAAGGCCGCTCAGGACTTTGTTGATGATATTATGCGCCGCGCAGATGAAGGTCTTACCGCTAATCTTGGCGAAGTTCGCAAGACTCGCGCCGCTTTAAAACAGCAAATCCCCACCGTTAACGAATAATTATAATTTTGTTTCGGTTTTAATATTATATTTTAAATGCTTTGATGGAGAATGTGGTAACCACCACGAATTTTTAAGCGAGCAGAGGTTGGTGTGAGCTCTGCAAATTCGGGTTGCCTGAATCACTCCTGAGCAGACGGCTGAAAATTAAAGTAAGCTTTGTCCGGTTGTTTTCCGTTATCAAAACCGTGAATGTTAGTTCTTCGTAATAGGTGGTTATAAAGTGTTTATGCCCTTTATCCTATTGTGGATAAGGGGCATTTTTATTTTCGAAAGGAGTAGATGAAGTGTATAAAAACATTTCACCCAACGTTAATTTTGTTGAAGAAGAAAAGAAAATCAAACAGTTTTGGGACGATAATAAAATCTTTGAAAAAAGTATTATCGAAAAGCAGGATAATGCGCCCTACGTTTTTTATGACGGTCCCCCTACTGCAAACGGCAAGCCGCACATCGGCCACGTTTTAACCCGTGTAATTAAGGATATGATTCCCCGCTACCGCACAATGAAGGGTTATATGGTACCCAGAAAAGCAGGTTGGGACACACACGGTCTTCCCGTTGAATTGGAAGTTGAAAAGCTTTTAGGTCTTGACGGTAAGGAACAGATCGAAGAATACGGTCTTGACCCGTTTATCGGTCACTGTAAGGAAAGTGTTTGGAAGTATAAGGGTATGTGGGAAGATTTCTCAAAAACCGTTGGCTTCTGGGCTGATATGGATGACCCTTACGTTACCTACGACAACAACTTTATTGAATCTGAATGGTGGGCATTAAAGCAAATTTTTGACAAAGGTCTTTTATATAAGGGCTTTAAAATTGTTCCCTACTGCCCCCGTTGCGGCACTCCCCTTTCTTCACACGAACTGGCACAGGGTTATAAAAACGTTAAGGAGCGCTCGGCGGTTGTTCGCTTTAAGGTTAAAGGCGAAGATGCTTACTTCCTCGCTTGGACAACTACCCCCTGGACCCTTCCCTCTAACGTTGCGCTTTGCGTAAACCCCGTTGATATTTATTGCAAGGTTAAGGCGGCCGACGGCTATACCTATTATATGGCTAAGGAACTTTTGGATAAGGTTCTCGGCAAGCTTGCAACAGAAGAAACCCCCGCTTATGAAATCTTGTCGGAATTCGAAGGTAAGGCCCTCGAATTTACCGAATACGAGCCTCTCTTCGATTTTGTAGCGCCCGTTTGCGAAAAACAGCATAAGAAGGCATTTTATATCACCTGCGACAGCTACGTTACAATGAGCGACGGTACCGGTATCGTTCATATCGCGCCCGCTTTCGGTGAAGACGACTCTAAGGTTGGCAGAAAATATGATTTACCCTTTGTTCAGTTTGTTAACGGCAAGGGTGAATTAACCGAAGAAACCCCTTATGCAGGCAAGTTTGTTAAGGACGCTGACGTGCTCGTATTAACCGACCTCGAAAAGTCGGGATTACTCTTCGACGCGCCTAAATTTGAACACGATTATCCCTTCTGCTGGCGTTGTGATACTCCCCTTATCTACTACGCACGTGAATCTTGGTTTATCAAGATGACCGACGTTAAGGA
>JAZNOE010000070.1:0-13102 GCA_045580625.1 Acutalibacteraceae bacterium
AGCCTTCCCCTTGAGGGGAAGGGGGACCACGGCAGTGGTGGATGAGGTGGAAAACCGTTTAATCACTGCAAATTACACCTCATCAGTCACTTCGTGACAGCTTCCCCTCAAGGGGAAGCCTTGCCCGATAAACTATAATTTAAACACAACAAAAAAAGTCTGAACTTTAAATAAAGTTCAGACTTTTAATTATTTAAATCTTTTTCAATTTGTTCCTTTAATTCATCGAGAGATGCAAATTTCTTTTCGTCTCTTAAAAATTTTAAAGGTGTTACGGTAACATCTTTACCGTAAAGGTCGCCCGAAAAATTCTTTATAAAGGTTTCGCTTATGACGTAATCGGTTTCATAAGTCGGGCGGTGGCCAATGTCGGTAATTGCTTCATATTTTTTGCCGTCAACCAATATTTCGGTTTTATATACCCCAAACCTTAAATTAACAAGCGCTTCGGGGTATTTTTGGTTTATTGTCGGAAAGCCTATTGTTCTTCCCCTCTGGTCACCTTTGTTAACTTTAGCTGTAAAGCTGAACGGCTTATATAAAAAACTGTTTGCTTTTTCAATTTCGCCGTTTTTAATAAGTGAACGGATATAAGATGATGAAAGCGCATTTCCGTCAGACAATAAATATGGGTTTAAAACACGAAGCTTTATACCGTTTTGCTTGCAAAAAGCTTCGAGCATTTGTGTATCGCCCGCGCCGTTTTTACCAAAACGGTAATTAAAACCGCAGGCAATAAAATCAGCACCTATTTCATTTCTTAAATAAATTAAAAAATCTTCAGGGGCGGTGTTTTTAACCTTATCAAAATCAAGGGTAATTATTTCATCAATGCCGAATTCCTTTAAAAATCGGCATCTATCATCATACCCCAAAAGCAATTCACTTTTGCCGGACATAAGCATTTTAGGCGGCATTTTAAAAATTACCGCCTTTTTTTTATAACCGTCAGGCAGTGACAAAACTTCGCGATGAGCATTATGAAGTCCGTCAAAGGTACCAAGCGCAACTGCGGTTTTCATTAAACACTCACCTCGGGATAATTAATTATACACTTAATTGCCACCTGCTGTTTGTCACAGTCGGCAAAGCCAATGCCCAAAAACTGATTTTTATATTTAACCCTTAAAATCTCTCCCTTTGAAAAATTTTCAAGGTTAAGCCTTTCGAAAGCCAGCTGACCGCCGTTGCAAAAACGTACAGCTTGATTTTTGGTAACGCTTATTGCGCGCAAATGCTTTACGGCCATTTCTTCATTAAGCAAATAACCGCTGATATTTTCTTCATTTATATTATCCAAATCAACACACTGTGAAATATCAAAGCCTGCCGTTTCGATACGCTGTAACGCAGAAAGTGTTGCGCCGCAACCCAAAAATTTACCAATATCACGCGCAAGTGACCTGATATACGTCCCCTTTGAAACGTGACAAAAAACTGTGAAACGGTTGCTTTCATCAAGCGGTTTTAAAATTGATAACTTAAAAATTTCAATTTCACGCGGCTCAATCTCGACCGTTTTGCCTTGACGGGCTAAATCATAAAGCCTTACACCGTCTTTTTTAAGTGCGCTGTAAAGCGGGGGCACCTGCTTAAGCTTGCCGGTGAAATTTTCAAGGACATTATCAATGACATTTTCGTCGACAATGACATTATTTTTTTCCAAAACTTCACCCGTTATATCACAGGTGTCGGTTGTAATGCCAAGCTGAATTTCAGCAATATATTTTTTATCAGCCGCAAGCATAAGTGAAGAAAGCGCTGTTGCACGGCCCAGAAAAACCGGCAAAACACCCGTTGCCATGGGGTCAAGCGTACCACCGTGTCCCACACGTTTTTCGTGGGCGGCACGTTTTACCGCCGACACGGCCGAAAAGCTTGTTATACCCTGCGGCTTATTCAGTAACAGAAGTCCCTGCATTGCAGTCCTCCATAGCCTTACCCACAACATCTAAAATCTGCGATTTTACAGTAGCGAGGTCACCTTTTATAATGGCTGCCGCCGCAGATTTATGACCGCCGCCGCCGAATTGCTTTGCAATTTCAGCCGCATTCAGCTTTTCAAAGGTGCGGAATGACACCTTGAACTGCTCCTCTTCAACCTGCTTTGCGGTAATACCGATATCAACACCTTCAACACTGCGAGAAATAAGGGCTATTCCCTCTAAATCAGAGCCATAACAGCCTGTTATTTCCTGCATTTCACTTGTAACACTTAAAATGATGCATTTATCATTAAAATGATATTCTGCACCTTCTAAAACTCGGCGCTCCATATCCAAAAGATTTTTAGACTTTGTATCAAACATAAGGCGGTTTATTTCGCCCGCATTGATGTTATAATCATAAAGCATTGCCGCAATTATGTGAGTTTTTGCGGTAACGTTTGAATATTTGAAGCAGCCGGTATCGGTTGCAATACCTGCATAAAGCGCACGGGCTGTAACGTCGTTAATGTTAACACGCATAACGGTCAAAAGCTCGAAAATGCTTTCGGCAGTAGCCGAAGCGGCGGTGTCAAGATACAAATTCTTGGCATATTTGCCGTTGGTGATATGGTGGTCAATACAAAGGTCAACCGCATCA
The DNA here is from genome assembly GCA_045580625.1 of Acutalibacteraceae bacterium. Taxonomy (GTDB): domain Bacteria; phylum Bacillota; class Clostridia; order Oscillospirales; family Acutalibacteraceae; genus UBA737. The sequence goes on from JAZNOE010000070.1 coordinate 2,587, forward strand.
CCGAATTCTTCCGCCAATGCACCCAAAAGCTTTTTGTCGGCAATATCCACCGCAATAACGGTTGCATTTTCGCGATGTACGTGGTTTGTCGGGCGAACAAAAAAGTCATACTTTTTAGGTATTACGTCGGGACACAAAACACAGGCAGATTTACCGATTTCGTTAAGTCCGTAATAAAGCGCATAAGCCGAGCCTAAGGTGTCACCGTCGGGCGAAGCATGTGTCAGTATTATATAATTGTCGTGTTTTTTTAAATATCTTGCCGTTTGCTTTAAGCTAAGCTCACGGCACAAGATATTATCTTTATTTTTCATCATTACTTTCCTCTTTAAAAGATTCAATAATTTGGGAAATATGTGCACTGTGAGCAATAGAATCATCTGCTATAAAGCGAAGCTCGGGCACCTTGCGAAGCTTAAGTCTTGCACCAAGCTCGCGACGGAGATAACCCGCAGCACCCTTAAGCGCTTTGACCGAAGTTACGGTAGCCTCATACCCTTCAATTGCACTGACGTATACAGTCGCATAGGAAAGGTCCCCCGATACATCAACCTTCACAATGCTTAAAAGCTTGCTGACTCTGGGGTCCTTAACCTCGCGCAATAATTCAGACAGGCAAACCCTTACGTCAGATGTTATACGGTTAATTTTAAATCCTGCCATTAATCTCTATACTCCTCCATAATAAAGGCTTCAAAAATGTCGCCTTCCTTAATGTCGGCAAATTTTTCAAGACCTATACCACATTCATAGCCCTGAGCAACTTCCTTAACGTCGTCCTTGAAGCGGCGGAGAGAATCAATCTTATCTTCACAGATAACGATGCCGTCACGAACAAGACGAAGCTGAGCAGAACGTGCAACCTTACCGTTTGTGATGTAGCAACCGGCAATTGTGCCAACGTTAGAAATCTTATAAACGCTTCTTACCTCGGCAGTACCAATAATATTTTCACGGAATTTAGGTGCTAACATACCCTTCATAGCGGCTTCAATTTCTTCAATGCAGTCATAAATAATACGATACATACGCATATCGACGCCTTCGCGTTCGGCAGTTTCCTTTGCAACTGCGTCAGGGCGAACGTTAAAGCCAACAATAATTGCGCCTGAAGCCTGAGCTAAGGTAACGTCAGATTCGTTAACGGCACCAACGCCGCCGTGAATAACTGATACCTTAACCTCTTCATTTGAAAGCTTAACAAGGCTTTCGCGTACGGCTTCAACCGAGCCCTGAACGTCAGCCTTAACAATGATGTTAAGTTCCTTAAGGTCGCCTGCAGAAAGGTTGTCAAACAGATTATCAAGTGTGACCTTTTGCTTAGCGTTATTAAGCTCATCCTTAGCCTTTTGCTTTCTTTGTTCAACAAGCTGACGGGCAAGGCGTTCGTCGGATACAGCGTCAAATACGTCACCTGCATTTGGTGTTTCGGCAAGGCCGGTAATTTCAACAGGAACAGAAGGACCGGCGGTCTTAAGCTCAACGCCGTTTTCATTTGTCATTACACGAACACGGCCAACGGATGTACCTGCAACAATTATATCACCTGTTTTAAGTGTACCGTTCTGAACAAGAAGTGAAGCAACAGGACCGCGTCCCTTATCAAGGCGGGCTTCAATAACGATACCCTTTGCACGACGGTCAGGGTTTGCCTTAAGCTCTTGCATTTCGGCAACCAAAAGAATATTTTCAAGTAAGTTATCAATACCTGTGTGTGTTTTTGCAGAAACAGGCACGCAGATAATATCGCCGCCCCATTCTTCAGGTACAAGCTCATGCTCGGTGAGCTGCTGCATAATGCGGTCGGGGTTGGCTTCGGGTTTATCCATTTTGTTGATAGCAACAATTATCTGAACCTTAGCAGCCTTTGCGTGGTTAATTGCTTCAATTGTCTGAGGCATAATACCGTCATCTGCGGCAACAACAAGCACCGCAATATCGGTAGCCATAGCACCGCGCTGACGCATAGAAGTAAACGCTGCGTGGCCGGGGGTGTCAAGGAAGGTGATATCTTCACCGTTGCAGTTAACACGGTATGCACCGATATGCTGTGTAATACCGCCTGCTTCGGTTGAAGTAACGGCTGTGTCACGGATAGCATCCAAAAGTGAAGTTTTACCGTGGTCAACGTGACCCATAACAACAACAACGGGGCTGCGGGGCTTAAGGTTTTCAGCCGTATCTTCGGTGTCGTCCATAATTTTTTCTTCAATGGTAACAACAACCGCCTTCTGAATTTTTGCACCCATCTCGGTAACAACGATTTCAGCGGTATCATAGTCGATAACCTGATTTACGGTTGCCATCATACCAAGCTTCAAGAGCTCTTTAATAACTTCAGCGGCAGTCTTTTTCATGGCTGCGGCAAGCTCGCCCACAGTAATTTCATCCCCAACGGTAACGGTAATAGGGGTCTTTTTAATGCGTTCAAGCTGCATTCTGCGCATCTTGTCTGCCTCGGTTTCACGCTTCGCACCCTGGGGACGCTTATAATCCTTGGATTTTTGCTTAATCTTCTGCTTGCGTGAATAATTATCCTGCATTGAGTTTGCAGGCGCAATTGTTTCGTACTTTTCGTTGTATTTATCAATATTTACGTTAGAAGTACGGGTATCGATATGGCGGATTTCGGCAGGACCGCGATTAGGTGTATCACCCGCCACCTTATCCTTTTTCTTTGAAACAAAGGGCTGAGGATCAGAAGGCTTGTGTTCCTTCTTTGGCTCTTCCTTCTTGTTTTCTTCTTTCTTAACTTCAGGCTTTTTAGGTTCTTCCTTCTTAACTTCGGCCTTTTTAACTTCAGGCTTTGGTTCAACCTTTTTAGGCTCTTCCTTCCTGGGCTCAGCCTTGGGGGCTGCAGCCTTTGCCTTTTCAGCGTCCTGTGCAGCTGCGGCAGCCTTTAGCTGTTCAAGAATTGCCATTTGCTCTAAAAGCTTTTTGTTCTTTTCTTCTTCTCTTGCCTTTTTAGCCTTTTCACGTGCTTCTGCACCGGTTGCAAAATAAGCACTGAAGTCCTTTACAGCGTTATCCTTTGTAAGCTTATCAAAAAAACGGCCAATTTCTTCTTCGTTAAGGGTCGCACTTGATTTCTTTTCGGTACCTGCAACAGCAGTAGCGATAACAGCAACATCCTTTGAGTTCATATTAAGGTCTTTAGCAAGATCACTGACTTTATATTTATTGGTCATTAGCATATCCTCCTTTAATTGCATCGGCAAACGATTTATCATTCACCGAAATAATACCGCATTTGCGGCCGACCGCCTTCGACACGGTCTGAATATCAATATCGGTCAAAACTATTAACGGAACTTCTTTTTTAAGTGTGTGAAAGCTTATTTCCTTTTTGCTTTTGTCAGATACGTCGTAAGCGCAAACAATTAAAAAGCTTTTTCCTGCTTTAACTGACGCAAGTGACATATCCATTCCAAAAGAAAGCCTGCCCGCCTTTGCGGCAAAGCCTAAAAGGGTTAAAATTTTATTATTCACCTTTTTCGACAGACCTCATAAGCTCTTCATAAATTTCATCGGTTATCTGGCACTGAAACGCGCGTGAAAGTGCTTTTTGTTTTTGTGCCTTCATAAGACATTCAGCACTTTTGCAAACATAAGCGCCGCGACCGTTAAGCTTGCCTGTAAAATCAAGCTTAATTTCGCCTTCGGGGGTTTTTACCACACGTACAAGCTCCTTTTTAGGCTTCATTTCGTGACAGCCTGTGCACATACGCATAGGGATTTTTTTAACACTCATAATAAAGTTCCTCTTAAATTAAAATTATTCGCCGTAATATCCGCTTTCGGGATGGATATCTATCTTCCAGCCGGTAAGCTTTGCGGCAAGACGTACGTTCTGACCCTTGTTGCCGATAGCAAGTGAGAGCTGCGCATCGGGCACCTTAACCTTGCAGGCCTTGGGGTCTTCTGATAAAATTTCAACAGAAGTAACCTTTGCAGGTGACAATGCTTCAGAAATAAATGCAACGGGGTCTTCGCTGTATTTAACAATGTCAATTTTTTCGCCGGCTAATTCTTCAACAATTTTGTTTACACGCTCACCTCTGGGACCAATGCAAGCACCGATGGGGTCAATTTCGGGGTTAGCAGAATAAACCGCAATCTTTGTGCGTGAGCCTGCCTGACGTGAAACAGACTTAATTTCAATTGTACCGTCGAATATTTCGGGTACTTCAGTTTCAAATAAGCGCTTTACAAGACCGGGATGTGTGCGTGAAAGCATTACGCGTGCGCCGCGTTCGGTTTCCTTAACGTCCACAACGTAAACCTTGATGTGATCGCCTTCTTCCAAAATCTCATCAGGTACCTGTTCGGCCTTGGGAAGGGTTGCATCAGAATGACCAATGGTCAGAATTGCATTGCCCGTGCGGGGGTCGATTTTCTGAACAACTGCAGTAAGCAATTCACGTGTGTGGCTTTGGAATTCAGCCAATGTATGACCGCGTTCAGCTTCTCTTACACCCTGGCGGAAGTTGTTTTTAGAATTTTGTGCAACCACACGGCCAAATTTTCTAGGGTCAAGCTTAATGTCAACAAAACCGTTTTCAATTGAATTTGTATCAATTAAAGCTGCATCCTCTCTGGAAATTTCGGTGAATGGATCCATAACCTCATCAACAACAGTCTTGCGTGCAGTTACGTTGAAAACTTCTTTTTCAACGTCAATAACGCAGGAAACAATTTCATTACCGCCAAAATCCTTACGGGCGGCAACCACGATAGCCTCCGCAATTTTTTCTGCAATAAATTCCTTAGGAATTCCTCTTTCTTCTTCCATAAGCTTTAATGCTTCAAAAAATTCAGCATAATTAACTTCATCTTTTTTAACCTTTTTTGCTCTTGCCATTTTTCCAGATTCCTCCATTAAAATATTTTTAGTTTTTATTCAAAATAACATACGTTTGCTTTGGAAATTTCCTTCAGTGCAAACTCATAAAGCTTACCGTCAACGTCTAAAACAACGTTTTCATTAAAGTCGTGAAGGGTGCCGATAAATTCCTTAACACCGTCAACCGCTTTATAAAGCTTTACCTTGACCTTTTCGCCCAGCATTGCCTTGAAATGTGCAGGGCGGGAAAGCTCACGTTCAAACCCGCAGGAGCATACCTCAAGATAATATGATTTATCTATCGGGTCAGCCTCATCAATAACGGGATCAATTGCGTGGGACACGTTGGTGCAGTCATCAATATTGATGCCGCCCTCCTTGTCGATAAACACCCTTAAATACCAAGACGCACCTTCTTTAAGAAAACGCACGTCCCAAAGGGACACGCCCTCGGCTTCAACCGTGTCTTTTATAAGGTCATAAACACGTTCTGCAGCACTTGCCATAAATTCATCTCCTTGCAAAACAAAAGTGAGCGGCTGTCAGCCACTCACCTTTCTTTGAAATATTACAAATGGTATTATAACACAATTTATAAATAAAATCAAGTGTTATTTTTAATATTACTCTTCTTCGCCTTTATATGAATTTTTATAAATCTTGATAGCAATTTCGCCGTTTACCGTTGTGCCTGCGGCGGGGTACTGTTCAATTATCTGATCGGGGGCATAATCCTCATCATACTTATCCAGAACTTCAATGTTGGAATAAAGGAAGCCAAGCTTCAAAAGCTCAAGCTTTGCCTCTTCCTCGGTTTTGTTAAGCACGCTGGGCATTTTAAATTCCTTCGGTCCAAGACTTATGGTAAGTTCAATTTCGGTTTCATCCTTAACGCGGGAATCCTTCGCAACAGACTGGTTGCATATAGTGCCGCGCGGCTGGGTTGAATATTCCTTACCCTTAATCACAAAAACAAAGTGTTCGTTTTCTTCTACTTCAATAACTTCCGAATAATATTTTCCGGTAAGATCGGGCACGATATAGAACTTTTCAACCTCATCAGTCAAATTTTCATCCTTATCACCGATAACGTCAACAACAGGCGCACTGCTTGAAGGGCTTTCAACCGATGAAACGTCCTTATTGCCGAAAAGTGCATCCCTGAAAACAGTGAATGCAAGTATGACAGCCAAAATAAGGAAAACAATTATTGTGATAATGGTTGTAAGCAGCACAACCAGACCGCCGCCCGATTTTTTCTTTTTCTGGGGTGCTTCCTTTTTACTGCCCTTTGCAACGTCCGCACCCGGAAGCTCGCCATAAACCAACTGATTTTTAAGCGTTTCCATATCCTGTGTACGGTCCTGCGGTTTAACCTGCAAAGCATTTGCAAGGGAAATAAGCACCTGGCGTGGCAATTCTTCTGCAAACTTTGAAGGAATTGACATTGAATCATTTTCAAGACGTGCGGTAGCCTTTGCAGGCAAAGTACCGATAAGCACGTTGAAAACGGTTGAACAAAAGCCGTAAACGTCGGTGTAAGTGCCAAACTGATATTCTTCTTCAGTTTTATACTGCTCAAGTGCAGCGAAGCCGTCAAGCACTTCAAACTGAACCTCTTCATTTTCATAACGAAGCTTGTTTATTGAATAACCCGAAAGGCGAAGCTTTCCGTCGCGGCCGACAATTATTGTATCGGTAGAAATACCCTTATGAATAATGCCCTGGTCGTGCATGCCCTTAATAGTGTCAATAAGGGGCAAGAACAAAGCGCGTGCCTGCTCCCACTTTAAGGTGCCGCCGTTAGATGAAAGAAAATCACTTAAAGTCACACCGGGGATGTTTTGCATAACTGCAAACGCAGTGCCGTTTTCTTCAAAAACGTCGATTACAGGGATAAGGGACGGCAAATCACTTGATTTGATGATTTTATTAATTTCTAAAAATTCCAAAAGACCCTCGTTAAAGGTATATTCCTTACCCTTGAGCATTGAAACGGTCTTATCGGGGTTGCGCTTTGCAACACCTGCGGGGAAATATTCACGAATCTGAACAATTGCATCATTTGCAGTGTCCCAACCGATATAGGTGATTCCTTCACCGTTGGCTGAAAGAATCCTTCCCACAACAAAGCGGTCACCCAACATTGTTTTAAGCGGAACCGTATTTTTGGGATTTTTCTCCCTTGAATCGAAGCCGCAAATCGGGCAAACCTGCTCGCCGCCGTTATCGTTCATACAGCCCATACAAAGTCTGTCGGTGCTTATCATAAACAACCTCCAAAAAAATAAAAATTTACTTCACTTTATAATTATAACATATATGTCAAGTCGCGTCACTGTCTTCGGACTTTTTGCCGCCCGGCTGAATGGGTATCATACCCCTAAAAACACAGGTATGATGCGGGGTTATTACCCTATCCTCGTGAAGTGACCCGAAATACCAGTGCTTAAATTCACAAGCGGCGCCGATTTCCTGAAAATAGCCATTAAGCTTGTTTACGCGGTCGGTATTGCCGCGGCGAAGCAGCATTGCGCTTTTAACAAGTGACGGTGGCTCGTGCGTAATAAAATAATCAACCTTACAGCCAAGCTCATCCAAAGCCTGTGCCCCCTGTGCCATTTCCAAGGCGGTGGGCTCTTCATCACTCCACCACATACCCTGCTCGCGGCGCATTTCACGGTCGGTGCTTTCCCCGCCGCCAAAGGTGAAAAAGGTGTTACCCTCTAAATTAAAAACCTGCCCACGCATTAAATGAATAAGATTACCCTTTATGCGGTGCACCATACCACCGTGCCAATATGTAACGCGTGAACGGTTAATACGGTCAAGATTGTCGTGTGTGCCGTCAATAAAGGCGGTCACAAAACGGCGGTTGGCCAGATAATCAATAACCTCCCTTTCGGTTTTATCACCCGAAAAGATATAGCCAAAGTCACCGCAAACCAACAGAACGTCACCGCTTTTAAGCTTGCGGAAATTCTTATCATAAAGTCGTTCAAGCTCGCCGTGCATATCACCCGTTATATAAACCACACCGTATCACCTCTTTTTTTGAAAATAACACTTTATTTTTAGTACAAATGTTGATATAATATTCTTGTTACATAATATTATACTACATTATGAGGGAGATTTCTATGCCTAAAAGGATTTTTTCCATATTTTTTATATGTTTTTTAATAATAACGTCGGTTTTTGTACCGATTTCGGCCTCAGCTTATGAAGTAACGAGCTTCGAAATATCTGCACAAGCGGGTATGCTTGTGTCACTTGATACGGGTGAGGTTATCTGGGAAAAGAATGCCGACCAAAAGGTATACCCTGCATCTATCACCAAAATTATGACCGCTGTTTTAATGGTTGAAAGCGATAAGTGGGACCCTGCGGCAAAGGTTACCCTTACAAAGGAAGCGCTCGACATAACCTTAGGCACGGGTCTTTCGGTATCACTTATGGACGAGGGTGAAGAATTCACCCAGCTTGACCTGCTTTACACCGTGCTTTTGTCATCCTTTGGTGACTGCACCTATCTGGCGGCAGATATTTTTGGCGGAAGCGTTGAAGGCTTCGTTGATATGATGAACGACAAAGCGCAGGAATTGGGTCTTAAAGGCACCCATTACTCAAACCCTGTCGGTCTTCACGAGGAAGACACCTACACCACCGCAAGGGATACCTATAAGCTTGCGTCCTACGCCAAAAAGCACGATATAATTAACGAGGTTACGTCTAAATCACGTTATAAGCTTACAACCACAAAGGGTACAACCCGCACCCTTTCCACCACAAACCTTTTGCTTGACCGCGCCACAAATTATTATTATCAGTATGCCACAGGCTTTAAAACGGGCTATACCGATGCGGCGGGCAGATGTCTTGTAAGCACTGCTACAAAAGAAACCCGTGGCAAGACTTATAATTATATGTGCATTTTGTTTAAATGCCCCAATAACCGACAAAACCGCCACGAATTTAAAGAAAGCCGCGAGCTTTACCGTTGGGCATTTAGCAATTTCTCATTTAAAGAAATTGCTAAATCGAGTGAGCCCGTGTGCGAAATTCCGGTTGAAATGTCGCTTGAAACCGACTTTTTACCCCTTTATTTTGACAAGCCCTTTATTTCGGTTTTGCCAAATGAAGCAGATGATTCAACCATAGTTATTAAAACACATTTCACAAATGAAACCGCCACTGCCCCCATTAAAAAGGGTGACGTGCTGGGTTATGCTGAAGTTTTATATGCCGAAAAGGTTATCGGTAAGGTTGACCTTATTGCAGGTGAAAGCATTAAAGCAAGCGGCATCTTACAGTTTTGGGAGCTTGTAAAGGATATTTTCACAAGCAAATATATGAAAGCGGTTTATCTTTTAATAATCGGCATTATTATAGGCTTTATTTTATGGATAATTATACTTAACCGCCCGCGCAAAAAACGCAGGGTGAGATATATTCCTTATAAGGACCGTGAATATAAAGATGATAAAGATTAAACCTTTAATAATTTCACTTTGCCTTTTAATTGCGATCTGTCTTTGCGGCTGTGAAAGCGGTCTGCCTTATGAAAAGGAAGAAAAGCTTTACGGCACGCATACTGCAGTTATGACAATTAAGGATTTCGGCGAAGTTAAAATTGAGCTTTACGGTGATATTGCACCCGTAACTGTTGCAAATTTTGTAAAGCTTATAAACAAAGGCTTTTACGATGGGCTTACCTTTCACCGCGCAATTGAAGATTATATGCTTCAGGGTGGCGACCCTAACGGTGACGGCACGGGCAACAGTGCGACCCGCATTTTCGGTGAATTTAAAAGCAACCGTTTTGAAAATAAGCTTTCACACACCCGCGGTGTTATATCAATGGCGCGCGCACGTGATTATAACAGCGCTTCCTGCCAATTTTTTATAATGCTTGCCGACGAAACCCGCCTTGACGGTGACTATGCCGCATTTGGCAAGGTTGTTGAGGGTATGGATATAATTGATAACGTTGTTAAATCAATTAAAACGGTCGGCACAAACGGTGAAATTGCGACTAAAGACCAACCTATAATTGAAAAGATAACAATGCTTGAATAATAAAAAGCCAACCGCTAAGGTTGGCTTCTCTTTTTATAATTCACTGATTTTTACGTTATTTGTTAAAAGGTCGGTATATTGCAGGGTATAGCCTTTTGGGTTAGGTACCCCATGCTCTTCAACCCTGAAAACGTGCGGGTAAACGCCCTTGATTTCGGCAGGCGCTTCCTTTAAGTTTATTCGCGGGTGGGTAAGGGTTATCGTTATGTGTATAACCTCACCCTTTTCATAAAGCTTGCAAATTCCGGTTTTAATTTTTTCAATTGCGGTCATTTAAAATATATCCTCCTATTACCGTTTTGACAGAGAGATGTCCAAACGATAAACCGACAGATATATACCTTAAAAACGTTATATCCGCTTCGAAGCACTCCCGTGGCAGTCACCCGACTGCATAATAATTATAGCATAATTTTTTAAAAATTTCACGCAAAAATTTAAAATAAATTCAACAAATTATAGTTTATCGCTCTGTTTAATTGGCGGCACATCGTAGGGACAATTCACGAATTGTCCGAAAATAATAGTTAATCGCAACGGGCGATTCGTGAATCGCCCCTACGGGTAATATCAATTAAATTACAGATTATTTAC
>JAZNOE010000071.1:0-6434 GCA_045580625.1 Acutalibacteraceae bacterium
GGAATACGGGTAATAGGAGGTTTTTATTTTATGAAAAGAAATCAGTTATTTAAAATTATTTTAACATCAGTCCTTATTGCACTTAATGTAATTTTGGAACGCTTTGTCCCCGCTTATCAGGTGTGGAACAATAATATCAGCTTTGGCTTTGTGACAGTTGCATTTGCCGCGTGTTATCTTGGAACACCATACGCTATTGCAGTTGGCGGTCTTGGTGATTTTATCGGTGCGTTAATTAAACCCTTTGGCCCTTATTTTGTTGGTTACACTATAACAAATATGCTCGTCGGTCTTGTGCTTGGTTTATTTCTTTATAAAAAAGCAACCGTTATAAAAATAACCGTCGCAACAATAATTAACAAAATCACCTGTTCCCTGCTTTTGAATACCGTTTTTATATCTATACTCTATCGTGGAGGTATAACCGCTTTCTGGGCAGTTTTTATTTCTCGTATACCCTTTGTTGCGCTTACTGCAGTAATTGAAATTATGATTATAAGTATTTTATTCACCGAAAAAAGCAAGATTAATCATCTTATAAAAAAAGCAATGCCACATTAAAATCAAACCCCGACCGTTTCCCAAGCGTCCGTAAGGATACTTGGGCAGTTTTATTCGCCTTGCGGCGAGTTATATCGCTAAAGCAGTGATATTTGAACTAAAGTTCAAGTGATATTGCCTACGGCAGTTTAAGGCGAATAAAATATCACTGAAGCCGCAAGGCTTCAATATCACTTCCCGAAAGGGAAATATCACTCTTTGCGATGCAAAGAATAACACTAAATAAAATGAAACGCCCGAAAAAGAGTTTTAATTTCTCTTCTTCGGGCAGTTTTGTCTTATACTGTTACAAGCAGGGAATTTGTGTGCCAAATTCTGTATTTGCTATAGACAACTGTCCATAACAACCCTGCTCATTTGGTCGGGGTTTTAATTTTATTCCTTAATTGGTGTAACAACGGGTTTTCCGTCAGCATCAAGCAACACGGTTAAACCGCCGCTGTAACCGCTGTTATGATAAAAATAATTAACACCGGTAACACTGTCAACAAATATTTGATTTTCACCCATTGATTCGGAATAAACCTTTATAAATCTTTTTTCTTTGGCTGCCATTAATACATACCACCCTGTGCTGCGGCTGCGGCTGCTGCACTTGCTGCGGCTGCGGCATCCTCAGGCTTTTCTGCAACCAAGCTTTCGGTTGTAAGCACCATTGACGCAACGCTGGCGGCATTTAGGAGAGCCGAACGTGTAACCTTTGTCGGGTCAACAATACCTGCTTCTAACATATCGGTATAAACTTCGTTATAAGCATCAAAGCCGTAATTCGTCTTACCGCTTGTAATAATTTTTTCAATAATAACCGAACCTTCAAGACCTGCATTGTAAGCAATCTGACGGATAGGTGCTTCCAACGATTTACGGATAATTTTAGCGCCTGTTTTGGTGTCACCGTCAAGTGTTTCGATTAAAGCATCAACCGACGGAATAGCATTTACAAGTGCAACACCACCGCCTGCAACAATGCCTTCTTCAACAGCGGCCTTTGTAGCAGATAAAGCATCTTCAATGCGAAGCTTTTTATCGCGCATTTCAATTTCGGTAGCGGCGCCAACCTTGATAACCGCAACACCGCCTGCAAGCTTTGCAAGACGTTCCTGAAGCTTTTCACGGTCAAAATCGGAGGTTGTAACGGCTAATTCGTTCTTAATCTGATTAATTCGGTCAGAAATAAGTCTGCTATCCCCAGCACCGTCAACAATAATCGTATTTTCTTTGGATACCTTAATCTGACGTGCACGACCAAGACTTCTGATGTCGGTTTCCTTAAGGTCTAGACCGAGCTCTTCAGAAATCACTTCACCACCTGTTAAAATGGCGATATCACGAAGCATTTCTTTTCTTCTGTCACCAAAGCCGGGGGCTTTAACCGCAACACAGGTAAAGGTGCCGCGAAGCTTATTGACAATAAGGGTTGAAAGAGCTTCACCTTCAATATCTTCAGCAATAATCAAAAGCTTTTTGCCTGCGTTTACAATTTGCTCTAAAACGGGTAAAATTTCTTGAATATTTGAAATTTTCTTGTCGGTAATAAGAAGTAAAGCGTCATCTAAAACTGCTTCCATCTTTTCCGTATCTGTTACCATATAAGGTGTGATATAACCGCGGTCAAACTGCATACCTTCAACAACTTCAGAATATGTTTCTGCAGTTTTTGATTCTTCAACAGTAATTACACCGTCAGCGCTTACCTTTGCCATTGCTTCTGCAATTAAAGTGCCGATTGCTTCATCACCCGATGAAACGGTTGCAACGCGCGCAATATCATCCGTACCACTGATTTTTTGTGAATTTGAAATTACAGTTGAGGTTGCAGTATCAACCGCCAATTTCATACCGCGTTTAACAACCATGGGGTTTGCGCCTGCGGCAACGTTTTTCATACCTTCATTAATCATAGCCTGTGCTAAAACGGTAGCAGTAGTAGTACCGTCACCTGCGGCGTCGTTGGTTTTAACCGAAACCTCTTTCACAAGCTGTGCGCCCATATTTTCAAACGGGTCAGAAAGTTCAATTTCTTTAGCAATTGTAACACCGTCATTTGTAATAAGCGGAGCGCCGTATTTTTTATCCAATACAACGTTTCTGCCCTTAGGGCCAAGTGTAACCTTAACCGCATCAGCAAGCTTATCAACACCGTTTTGAAGTGATTTTCTGGCTTCAATACCAAAAATAATTTCTTTAGCCATAACTAAAAGCCTCCTTATTCAACAACAGCCAAAATATCTGACTGGCGGATAATAATAAATTCTTCACTGTCAAGCTTAATTTCAGTGCCTGAAAATTTTGTAAATACTACCTTTTGACCAACTTCAACGTACATTTTAACTTCATTTCCGTTAATCACACCGCCGGGACCTACGGCAATAACCTCGGCAAGCTGGGGTTTTTCCTTAACAGTAGCGGCAAGTACAATACCGCTTTTTGTGGTTTCTTCAGCTGCAGTCAGTTTTAAAACAACGTTATCAGCTAATGGCTTAATATTCATAAACTACCTCCAAAAATAGTTAATTTTACTTCTTATAAATATAAAACAAATTTCAAATAATGTCAAGGTAAAGCGTTTATTATTTATAGTTTTTTAACATTCAATATAAATATTATTAAATTTGACAAACTATATGCATTATGTTATAATTTTTTTGAATTTTTATTCCACTAAAGGAGAAGAAATTATGAATTTTTTTGATGAACTTAAAAATTATGATGCCGAAGTTTTTGCAGCATGCGACAATGAACTTCAAAGACAGCGCCACAACATTGAATTAATCGCATCTGAAAATATTGTTTCAAATGCTGTATTATTGGCCGCAGGCGGTGTACTTACAAATAAATACGCTGAAGGATATCCTACAAAGCGTTATTACGGCGGTTGTTATTGTGTTGACGTTGTTGAAGATATTGCAAGAGAACGTGCAAAAAAGCTTTTTGGCTGTAATTTTGCCAATGTTCAGCCCCACAGCGGCGCAAACGCAAATCTTGCAACCTTTTTCGCGCTTGTAAACCCCGGTGATACCGTAATGGGTATGAATCTTCAGCAGGGCGGTCATTTATCACACGGCTCACCTGTTAACATTTCGGGAAAATATTTTAATATTGTTCCTTACGGTGTCAATAATGAAACCGAAATGATAGATTATGATGAAATGCAGCGTATTGCAAATGAATGTCAGCCCAAATTAATTGTTGTTGGTGCAAGCGCTTATTCAAGAATAATTGACTTTAAGCGTTGCCGTGAAATTGCCGACAGCGTCGGTGCATATTTAATGGTTGATATGGCGCATATTGCAGGTCTTGTGGCCGCAGGAGTACATCCTTCTCCCATCCCCTATGCAGACGTTGTAACTTCAACCACACACAAGACACTTCGCGGTCCGCGCGGCGGTCTTATTCTTACAAATAATGAAGAAATTGCCAAGAAAATTGACAAAGCAGTTTTCCCCGGCACACAGGGCGGTCCTTTAATGCACATAATTGCTGCAAAGGCTGTTGCTTTTGGTGAAGCTTTAACCGATGAATATAAAGAATATCAAAATCAGGTTGTTAAAAATGCCGCCGCTTTAGCCGAAGCCTTAAAGGCAGAAGGCTTCAAGCTGGTTTCAAACGGCACCGATAACCATTTAATGCTTTTAGACCTTGTAAAAGAAGGAATTACCGGTAAAGAGCTTGAGCACAGACTTGATGAAGTGCATATAACCGCAAACAAAAACACTATCCCCAACGACCCGCAGTCACCCTTTATTACAAGCGGCTTAAGAATTGGTACACCCGCAGTTACAACCCGTGGCTTTAAAGAGGCTGAAATGGTAAAAATTGCAAAGTGGATTCGTGAAGTAATAACCGATTTTGAAGGCAATAAAGAGCGTATTTCAAGCGAAGTACAACAGCTTTGTGAACAATTCCCCATTTATTAAGGAGTGTTTTTAAATGGCATATTTAAGCGATATTGAAATTGCACAGCAGTGCAAAATGAAGCCGATAACCGAAATTGCAAAAAAAGCAGGCATTGACGATAAATATCTTGAGCAATACGGTAAATATAAGGCAAAAATTGACCTTGCGTTAGCTAAAGAAAGCACCGCATCTGACGGAAAGCTTATTCTTGTTACAGCTATTACCCCCACCCCTGCAGGTGAAGGCAAAACCACCACAACCATCGGTCTTGCCGACGGCATGTCAAAAATCGGCAAAAACGTTTGTGTCGCACTTCGCGAACCGTCACTCGGTCCCGTTTTTGGTGTTAAAGGCGGTGCGGCAGGCGGCGGTTATGCCCAGGTTGTGCCGATGGAAGATATAAATCTTCACTTTACGGGTGACTTTCACGCAATAGGTGCGGCAAACAATCTTCTTGCCGCAATGCTTGATAACCATATTCAACAAGGCAATGCTTTAGGTATTGACGTTAAAAAAATCACCTGGAAGCGCTGTGTTGATATGAACGACCGTCAGCTTCGCAATGTTATTGATGGTTTAGGCGGTAAGGTTAATGGTGTTCCGCGTGAGGACGGCTTTGATATTACCGTTGCAAGTGAAATTATGGCCATTTTATGCCTTTCTGATGACATTAATGACTTAAAGGAAAGACTTTCGAAAATTATTGTCGGTTACACATATGATGATAAACCGGTTACCTGTGCCGACTTAAAGGCACAGGGTGCAATGACTGCACTTTTAAAGGATGCTTTAAAGCCCAACCTTGTTCAAACTCTTGAGGGCACACCCGCGCTTGTACACGGCGGACCCTTTGCAAATATTGCGCACGGCTGTAATTCTGTTACCGCCACAAAAATGGCTATGAAGCTTGCCGATTATGCCATAACTGAAGCAGGCTTCGGCGCAGACCTGGGTGCTGAAAAGTTTTTAGATATAAAATGCCGTATGGCAGGTCTTACTCCTTCGGCAGTTGTTGTAGTAGCAACAGTCAGAGCGCTTAAAATGCACGGTGGACTGGCTAAAGCCGATTTAGCAAATGAAGACCTCAACGCACTTGAAAAAGGCGTACCGAACCTTTTAAGACACGTTTCAAACATTAAAAACGTTTATAAACTGCCTTGTGTTGTTGCAGTTAACCGCTTTCCTACCGACACCGATAATGAAATTAACTTTATTATTGAAAAATGTAACGAGCTGGGTGTTAACGTAAGACTGTCAACCGTATGGGCAGATGGCGGTAATGGCGGCATCGAGCTTGCCAAGGAAGTTGTACGACTTTGCGAAGAAGAAAAAGGCGACTTCACTTTTTCTTACAAGCTTGACTCTACAATTGAAGAAAAAATCACTGCAATTACACAAAAAATTTACGGCGGTGACGGTGTAATAATTACTCCTGCGGCTCAAAAGCAAATTGAAATGCTTACAAAATTAGGCTTTCAAAATTGCCCCATTTGTGTTGCGAAAACACAGTACAGCTTTTCTGATGACCCGTTAAAGCTTGGTGCACCCGAAAGCTTTAAAATTACAATTAAAAACGTTAAGATTTCTGCAGGCGCAGGCTTCATTGTTGTATTAACCGGTGATATTATGACTATGCCCGGTCTTCCCAAAGTTCCCGCAGCCGAAAAAATTGACGTTGATGAAAACGGTGTAATAACCGGTTTGTTCTAAAAAACAACCGCCCGAAATTCGGGCGGTTTTAATTGTATAACGAAAACCACGCGATAGTCGCGTGGTTCAGTGAAGGTTTACCGATGAACAAAAACAAAATCCTCCATTTGTGTTATTATAGCAGAGACCTGCCAGTCAAGCTAAAACACAAATGGAGGATTTATAAATGAAAAAAGATGAAATCAGTACAAATAGTTTAGCACACACAAAGTGGAATTGCAAGTACCATATAGTTTTTGCGCCAAAGTACAGGCGAAAAGTTTTTT
>JAZNOE010000072.1:0-8817 GCA_045580625.1 Acutalibacteraceae bacterium
GCTGATATTATTGTTCCACACCTGATAAGCGGGGACAAAGCGTTCCAAAATTACATTAAGTGCAATAAGGACTGATGTTAAAATAATTTTAAATAACTGATTTCTTTTCATAAAATAAAAACCTCCTATTACCCGTATTCCCGAATAATAAGAGGTATAACAATTATTACACGGCAGCGGGATGCAACATACGAACCGCGAAATAATCTTCGTTAAGTCGGCAACTCCCCGTCCGACAAACACTTAACGCTCGTACATTTACTCTGCATTATGTCTTAATTATATGCTATTTTATTCATTTGTCAATAATTTTGTGTCCCTTGCATAGAAGAAAATATACTGCTGTGCTATACCTGCGTAGTCTTTAGCGCAGTCGGGCAATTCGCCATTAAAAAGCGTATCCATAGCGCGCTTTATCCATACATCTTTTGGGAAAGCACGGTCCTGATGATGTGAAAAAAGCAGAGCACAGTCAGCAACCTTGGGGCCAACTCCCTTAATTTTCATAAGCTCTTCACGTGCAGTTTCAAGCGGTGCATATCTTAAATGATATAAATCAACCTCACCGTTTGCAACCTTTTGTGCGGCATCTATAAGATATTTTGCGCGAAAGCCGCTTCGAAGCGGTGCTAAATCTTCAACGGTAAGCTTTGCCATTTTTTCAGCAGTGGGGAAGCCGTAATAACCGCCCATATCATCACCGAAGTTTTCGCAAAGGCGCTCTACAATACCTTTAATTCTGCCGATGTTATTATTTTGCGAAATTATAAATGAGCAAAGGGTTTCAAATGGTTCTTGATTTAAAATTCTAATACCATAAGAATATTCACACGCGGCTTTTAAGGTTTCATTTTCGCTTAAAATGTCAACAATATTTTTATAATCACGGTCTAAATCAAAATAATTTTTCCAAAAAAGGTTAAAATCATTTTCACTTACGTTATAAAGCACAACTGTGCCGTCTGTAAGCTTTTCAAGGGATAAGAATTTATTGCCCGCAACACCCGACCATAAGCCGTTTTCATCACATTTCCAGCGAAAGGCCTGACCGCAGTCAAGGGTATGCGGCAAATCAAATTCTTCAATACCTTTTATGTAAATATTGTTGTTTTTTGAAATTATTTTGTACATTTTATCACTCCGTATTTGCATTATACAAATTTTGTGGTAAAATATCAATATAAAATTAAGAAAAGAGATGCTTATGCGACAGGATATTTGTACCATACCGATTAGTGAAATATTTGAAGTTAACGACGGCTGTCCCATTTGCCGTATGCGTGAATTGGTTGAAAAAAGAATTATTGATTACATAATGGGCGCCGCTATGATGGAGCCCGACGTAAGAATTGAAACCAACCGTCTGGGCTTTTGTGAAAGACATTTTGACCAGATGCTTGAAGCCAGGGGAAGACTTCAGTTAGCTTTGATTTTAGAATCACACATTGATGAAATCAATAAAAAGGTTTTTGAAAAAAAGCTTTTCAATTCTCCTGCAAAAAAAGGGGATACTGCAAAGAAAATAACCGAATCCTGCTTTGTTTGTGAAAAGATAGAGTGGGGCTTTTCGCGTATGGTTGAAACCATTTTCCGTTGCTATGAAACCGATAAGGATTTTCAGAAGCTGTTTAACGGTCAGCCAATGTTTTGCCTTAAGCATTATGAAATGCTTATGAATTCACCGCACAGAAAAATGCTTCGTCAAAGCGGAAGCGATTTTGCAAGTAATCTTACAAGAATTACTTCAGATTATGCAAAATCTCTTCACGATGACGTTAAGAAATACTGTTCAATGTATGACTATCGAGCAAACGAAGGACCCAAGGACTGGGGCACAAGCCGCGATTCGGTTGAACGCACAATTGCATTTTTAGTTGGTCGCACTTTTGGTGATGAATAAATTTACATAATGTGCCGAAAAACGTCGAATGTGGATAACTTTACCTTTATTTTATGGGGTTTATTCCACTTTTCCACCGAGTTATCCACATTTTTATGTAAACCTG
Source organism: Acutalibacteraceae bacterium (assembly GCA_045580625.1). GTDB lineage: Bacteria > Bacillota > Clostridia > Oscillospirales > Acutalibacteraceae > UBA737. The sequence goes on from JAZNOE010000072.1 coordinate 2,007, forward strand.
AATAATTTTTGAAATCTTTGCCAAAACTTATTTTAGTATTTATAAAAGGGGCGTTTGTTTTGGTAAAGGGTGTAAGCAAAACTATAATTGAAGTCAATAATACAGGCAGTAAGCTTTTTGAAAAAATCGTTTTTTATGTTACACCCGAATATGGAAATTTAAACGCTAAACAGCTAAAACGGGCCGCTGCGAATTTTAACTTTAATTATGACGGCAGCTTTAAAAAAGCAAGCCTCCGTCGACAAATGAGGCGCAAAAAAATTATTAAATGGGTTATGATTTCGGTAGCATTACTGTCGGTTATGTCAGCGGTATGTGTTTGGCTTTTGTGAATAAAATGTTAAAAAATGCAAGAAGTTACTTTGCTTCTTGCATTTATTGTTTTTTTATATTATAATATAACATATTTTGTAAAAAAGGTGTTTGTATGAAGGATATTATCATAAAGGCACTTAAGGTTTTTTTTGACACAATCATTGTTGGCCTTATTTGCTTTTTTATTGTAATCTCATTTAATTCTTTAGAAATCGGTTTATTTTCTACCGATATCGGCTATGATGCTTATGGCAAGGTGAGTGATGATGCCGAGCCCGAATTTTTGTATAAGCATTATTATGATGACGGTGATGATACCAAAATTAAGGAATATGAAGACAAGGGTTATCAGGTGCTTAAATATTCAATCCGTTCAGAGGTTGACCCGGCTGCCGATATTCTTTTAAGTGTCGTTTCTCAAATTGCTTGTCTTGTAATTTTGATTTCATTTATTTATAACGATTTGTGGAAATCGGGTAATAAGGACTTTGAAGCAACAAGAATACACGGTGCAAGCTTCAGTAAGCTTAAAGGTCTTTACATAGGGTTAATTGCAATATTGCCGTCCCTTTTGTTTTTGACATTCTCAATTATCACCAAAAATACTATTATGGCTAAAATGCCAATTGCATTATTCACTTATGCAAACTGTTATGCTTTTGAAATTATTTTCAGCGTCACAAACGGTACAATGTATTGGGCAGACGTTCAGCCCTTACAGACAGTGGTTTATTATGCAATTCACCTTATCATTCCGATAGTTTGTTTAGCTTCGTATATTATCGGTTATAAGGATATTTCAATTTCTGAAAAGCTTATTTATAAGAATGGCAAAAAGAAAAGGAGAGTTTAATTAAAAATGGCAGGTTTTTTCGGCTTATTTAATTATGAAAAGGAAGGTCCCGGTATTTCAAAAAATGCCCCTAAAAAGCACGGCTTTGTTGTGTTTTTTGAAACCTTTTTTCGCAATTTCTGGAAATTTATTCCTGTAAATATTGTGTGGTGTCTTTTAAATTTTCCGCTTTTAACAAACGGTTTTGCAAACGTTGGTCTTACACACGTTGCACGTAATACCGCAAGAGATAAGCATTCGTTCGGTCTTTCTGATTTTTTTGAAACCATTAAAAAGAATAAAAAGCAAGCGCTTATTTCAGGTATCATAAATACGGTTGTTTATGCGCTTATGATAATAAATGCAGTGTTTTATTGGTTTTATACCGAAAGCTTTTTACAAAGCCTTGGCCTTGGTTTTGTAATTGCGGTTTTCTTTATTTTCACAATAATGAATTATTATTTGTGGACACTTATTATCACCTTTAATTACACTTTAAAGCAGGCTTATATGAACAGCTTCCGCTTTGTTTTTGTAAACTTAAAGTATAATCTTTTATGCTTTTTTGTTAACACGCTTATAATCGGCGGCGGTATTGCACTTTTGTTTTTGTTGCCAAATTTCTTCTTTGCAATTTCGCTTATTGAAGCTTTACTTTACATAGCGGTTTTCCCGGGCTTTAAAGCGCTTCTTGTTCAGTTTTGTACCTTCCATTCAATTAAAAAGTATATTATTGACCCCTATTATGAAGAACACCCCGAAGAAGACCTTCAGAAGCGTCACGACCTTGGACTTGATACTCCTGAGGATGAACCCGAAGAAAACGAAGACGAAGAAGATAGTGACGTAATATTTGAAGACTAAAAATCATATACTCCTTTAGAAGATTCTAAAGGAGTATTTTTTATGAATTGCAGAATTGCTGAGCTTCGCAATAAACAGGTTGTATGTGTAAAAAACGGTAAGGTGCTTGGATATATTTCTGATATTGAGCTTGACACTAAAAGCGGGACCTTGATTTCACTAATAATATACGGCAGACCGCGTTTTTTCGGGCTTTTCGGTAAGAGCGAGGATATTATCATTCCTTGGTGCGATATTGAGGTTATTGGTCCCGAAACGGTGCTTGTTTCAAGCGATTCACCTTATTGTGTAACAAAATAATTTGCACTGCCGAAAGGCAGTGTTTTTTTAAAATTTTGTTGTTTTATAATATATTTTTTACATTTTATTGTAAATGAAATTCAGAAATGATATAATTATTGCAAATTTATGGGGGTGAGAGAATGCAAATTATTTCACTTAACGGAGAATGGAATTTAAAGGGTAAAAATCAAACTGTCAGCGATGATGCTTTAATTAATATCAAGGCAACTGTACCGGGATGCGTTCAGCTCGATTTATCTGATACGGGTTATTTGCCGTCTGATTTATTTATGGGCTTAAATATTAAAGAAGCCGAAAAATTTGAGGATTATGAATGGTGGTATGAAAAGACATTTTCTTGCCCCGAAAACAGGCATAATGCATTTCTCGTTTTTGAAGGTGTTGACTGTATTGCTGAATACTTTTTAAACGGCGTAAAGCTTGGCGAAAGCGATAATATGTTTATTTCGCACGAGTTCAAGGTTGACGATTATTTAATTGACGGTGAAAATGTTTTAACTGTTCATATTAAATCCGCTACCATCGAGGCAGAGGGTAAGGATTATACAATAAAGTTGATTGACAATTCTAAAAATCTTGAAGGAAGACATATTCGCAAAACACCTCACTGTTATGGGTGGGATATTATGCCGCGCCTTGTAACGGCAGGACTTTGGCGTGACGTTAAGCTTGAAATTCGTGATAAAATATACTTTTCGCAAATGTTTTTTTACACACCCGATAAAAACTGTAAATTCTACTATGTGCTTGACGGAAACCATAACGATTTTAAAAACGTTGAAATTGAAGTTTGTGCCGCTTGCGGTGAAGACAGCAGTTTTTCTTTCCGTATTCCTTGTCAAAAGAAATTCGGTATTCATTATTTCAGCATTAAAGATGTAAAAAAATGGATGCCTTACGGTTATGGTGAAGCAAATTTATATGAAGGTACGGCAAAGATTTTATCATGTGGTGAAATTGTACACTGTCAAAATATTACTTTGGGTGTCAGAAAGGTTGAATTAGATCGACGCGACCCAACGGCTGATGACAAGGGTCAATTCCGTATTATGATAAATGATGTTGAAATTCTTTGTAAGGGCTCTAATTGGGTGCCGCTCGATGCATTTCATTCGCGTGATGCAGACCGTTATGATAAGGCATTGGCACTTGTTAAGGATATTGGCTGCAACATCTTGCGTTGTTGGGGCGGTAACGTTTATGAAGACCATAAGTTTTTTGACTTTTGTGACCGCAACGGCATTATGGTATGGCAGGATTTTTCTATGGCTTGTGCAAGCTATCCCGAGGATGAAGACTTTAAGAAAGCTATGGAAAAAGAAGCAACTGCAGTTATCCGTAAATTAAGAAATCACCCATCAATTATAATGTGGGCAGGGGATAACGAGGTTGACAGCTGCACTTCAACCTATAACCCCGACAATAACACTATAACGCGTGAAGTTTTGCCGAAATGTGTTGAATTAAACGATTTGGGACGCCCATATTTGCCAAGCTCGCCTTATATTACAAGCGAAATGTATAATCAAGGTGAAAGGTCACAGATTATCGGCTCACGTTTAGTTGAAGACCACCTTTGGGGACCGCGTGATTACTTCAAGTCGGACTTTTATAAAAATAATCAAGCCCGTTTTGTAAGCGAAACAGGTTATCACGGTTGTCCGTCGCTTGAATCAATAAAGAAATTTATAACACCCGAAAATGTCTGGCCTTATTTAAATGATGAATGGACACTTCATTCAACCGATAATAACGGTCGTAATCACCGCGTTTTGCTTATGGAAAAGCAGGTGAGATATTTATTCGGTTTTGTGCCCGAAAACGCCGAAGAATATATTATGGCTTCACAAATTTCGCAGGCAGAAGCCAAGAAATATTTTATTGAGCGTATTCGCATCGGCAGACCCGATAAGACGGGTATAATCTGGTGGAATTTGCTTGACGGATGGCCTCAGATGTCTGATGCAGTAGTTGACTATTACTTTAATAAAAAGCTTGCTTATAGCTATATAAAACGGTCACAAGCACCATTTGTAATTTGTGCAGATGAAATTAAAGAACAAAAATTAAATATATATGCTTGTAATGACACGCTCAAAGAAAAGCAGGGCAGCTTTATTGTAAAAGACGCTATGACTGATGAGGTTATTTTTAAAGGCGATTTTACTGCAAAAGCCAATACTGCTACAGTTATAAAGTCTTTACCTGCTGTGTGTTGTGAAAATAAAATTTTAATTTTTGAATGGGAAGCTGAGGGTGAAAAGGGCTTTAACCATTATCTTTGCAATTTTCCGCCAATTTCATTTGAAAAATATTGTGATTTTTTAAAGAAATATAATCTGAAATAATTTTTAAACACCGCCGTAAAAGGCGGTGTTATTTTATTGCAATTTTTTCATTATTTAAAATTTCAAAATGTGGGCAATTTATAATAGGAGATGATTTTTTGAAAATTGCACGCATTTTAATTAAAAGTATTTTTGCGGTGTTTTTAATATTTTCGGTTATAATTTTTTCGGGCATAATTTATTTGCAAAATACAGTATCACCCGAATATAAAATTAAAAAAGGCGAGGGGCTTTCTATTGAAAGTCCTGTGCCGATAATTGTAAGCTTTAAGGGTACGGCTTTAAGTGATGCCGCAAGTGAAAGAAAAGTTGGCGAAAGCTTTGCGGTTGATTTAAAAGCATTTGGAATAATTCCCATTTCTAAAATTGATGTTGAGGTTGTGGACGAACTTCACGTTGCAGTGCTTGGCACACCTTTTGGAATGAAGATTTACACAAAAGGAGTAATGGTGACAAGCCTTTCGGATGTGCAAACCGAAAAAGGCGTTGTAAGGCCCGCTAAAAAAGCCGGTATTAAGCTTGGGGATTATATTATTTCAATAAACGGTAAAACGGTTACAACAAATGAAGACGTTACTGCAATTGTTGAAGCTTCAAACGGTAAAAAGCTGAAATTCGAAATTTTGCGCGGCAAAACAAAAATTTATATAACCTTTTGCGCTGTAATTTCAAAGGAAACGGGTACCTATAAAATCGGTCTTTGGGTAAAGGACAGCTCGGCAGGAATAGGCACACTTACGTTTTACAGCCCTGCTACAGACATAGTTTGCGGTTTGGGACACGGTATTTGTGAAGAAGAAACGGGCGAGCTTATTACAATTGAATCGGGCAGTATTGTAACGGCGGATATAATTTCGTCCGATAAAGGTGAAGTAGGTGCACCTGGCAAGCTTAACGGAAGAATGGGTTACCAGACAATTGGTATAATTGAAAATAACTGTCAAATGGGTGTTTATTCACGGCTGACAGGCAGACTTTCATTTTCAAAGCTTACCGAAATTGCACTTAAACAAGAAGTTAAGGACGGTAAAGCTCAAATATACTGCACCCTCGATGAAAGCGGACCGCAGCTTTATGACTGCATAATCGAGGTTCGGTCTTCTGCTTATCACAGTAAAACGCAGAATATGATTATAACCGTAACGGATAAAAAGTTGCTTGAAAAAACAGGCGGAATAGTGCAGGGAATGTCGGGAAGTCCTTTATTGCAGAATGGTAAGTTAATTGGCGCTGTTACACACGTTCTTATTGATGACCCGACCAAAGGTTACGGCATCTTCGCTGAAAATATGCTCGAAACAGCACAACAGGTGGCTGATGAAAAAGCGTTAAAAGGCGCATCATAAACAAAAAGGTGTCGAAGCCAAATATGACTTCGACACTTTTACTTTTTTTCTAATAGCATAACAATCAAAATAATTATATTGCAATAATGAATTATGATTATCCCTTGATTGGCACAGCAATCTGTGTAATGTAGTCTTCTTTGTTCTCTCCACGGTTGGGTGGGCCTTCCATATAAATGGAACGGAACGCTCCCGTGATTTCAATATTATTTTCCTCAATGTATTCCATAAGCGCACGGATGGCGGTTCCAGTTCCTTCATACGGCCCACGGTAGTAAATACAAAGAGCGGGTGTTTCGGGGAACTCCACACGCTCAGTTCCGTCAAAATCGTCGGTTACGGGGATACAACACATCAAGTCCAACTTATCGGGAACAGTTGACATGCGCATTGTAAACATACGACCAAGCATATACATTTTTCCTGTATGAGCGGCGGCGATATAGGTATCACGCAAAACATTGGCTGCTTCGGAAATATTTTCGCATACATAACGGTGACAGAAGCAGACCTGCCGAGGCAGAGAGGTTTTGCGAATGGTTAAATCGCCTTGCTTGGCAGCGCGCACCTGCAATATCTGTATGTTTCGATCCAGGGAAGCACGCAACTTCATAAGTCGATCTAAATGTGTGTCGATATTGTCAGTATCGTAGTAATATTCTGCTACCTCTTTAAGCGATAACCCAAGTGCCTGCAAAGAACGGATTGAACGAATTTGCGTCATATTATCTGCCGAGTAATAACGGTATCCGCTTTCCTCATCTTTAACAGCTGGAGTTAAAAGGCCCATTTCCTCATAAACG
>JAZNOE010000073.1:0-18269 GCA_045580625.1 Acutalibacteraceae bacterium
TTGCTTCGCAAGTTTATGGGCGAATAGAATATCACTGAAGCCGCAAGGCTTCAATATCACTTTCGCAAAGCGAAAATATCACGCTGACTTTAGTCAGCATATCACTTAACAGACAAAAAGAAAGAGAAGACTCGTTAATATGCGAATCTTCTCTTTTCTGTTGTTAGTGGATTTGGGCTACTGCCCAGCTGAATTTGTGCATACAAATGCGATGCTGGTTCTTAACAAAAACAGGTATGATTACAAATTCTCCGATAAGAACAACGCGCTTTTTTATAAGCGTGCCTTTCTTAATTTTTACAGCCGTGAGAAATTCATTTTTCTTGCGGCTTTAATTGTGTTGTGGTATAATAAAATTTCAAGAAACAGTTTTTAAGTGAGGAAGTTAAATGTCAAAAGCAAAAAAGCCGCTTCGTTGGGTGCGGCTTGACAATGCCGCAAAGATTTATCCTGCTGCGCGCCGCCGTAATTGGAGCAACGTTTTCCGCCAGTCAATGACGCTGTGCGAAGACGTGGATGTTAAAATACTTAAATCTTCGCTGGACGTGACGGTCAAGCGCTTTCCGTCCATTGCGGCAAGGCTTCGCAAGGGGATTTTCTGGTATTATCTTCAGCAGGTAGAATCTGCCCCCGAAATAAGTGAAGAATATAGCTTTCCGCTTCGCTTTATGAGCAATGAAGAAATGCGAAAATGTGCTTTTCGGGTTATTGCTTACCGCAACCGCATTGCGGTGGAATTTTTTCATTCCTTAACCGACGGTACGGGTGCGCTTATCTTTTTAAAAACACTTGTGGCCGAATATCTTGAGCAAAAATATGATATAACCGTCCCTGCCGAATGTGGTGTTTTAGACAGAAGACAAAAGCCGCAGGCCGAAGAATTAGAGGATAATTTCCCTAAAAATGCAGGGGCTGTGTCTATCAGCCGTAATGATACCGATGCCTGGAAAATGGGCGGCGCGGTGCAAGCCGACGGCTTTTTGAATTTGACCTGTTTTCAGCTGCCCGTAAAAGAGGTTTTGGCGCTTGCTCATCAGTATGACTGCACCTTAACTGTCTTTTTAAGCGCAGTTATGATGCAGGCGCTGCTTAATTTACAAAACGAGAAAAACCCCGACAGGCGCCGCCAGAAAAGAATTAAAATTTTAATTCCCGTAAACCTTCGCACCCTTTTTGGTGGCAACACCCTTCGCAATTTTGCAATGTATACCGTGCCGGAAATTGACCCGCGGCTTGGGGATTACACCTTTGAAGAAATCTGTAAGGTAATTTATCATAAAATGGGCGCCGAAATCACCCAAAAGCATATGAGCAGTATGATTGCCACCAACGTAAAGGATGAGCAGAATATGCTTTTGCGCGTGGTGCCGCTACCAATTAAAAACGTGGTTATGAAGGCAATTTTTGACACCGTGGGGGAAAGAAAATCCTGCCTTACTTTGTCAAATTTAGGGCTTGTAAAATTGCCTGAAATTATGAATAATTACGTTAAGAGGGTTGATTTTATTTTAGGTGTGCAGGCGGCTGCGCCCTATAACTGCGGTGTGATTTCTTATAAAGACACGGTTTACGTCAATTTTATCAGAAATATCCGCGACCCCGAGCTTGAACGTCATTTTTACGCAGTTTTAAAGGAAATGGGCGTCAACGTTTTGGTTGAAAGTAATCGTAATTGAGAGGTTTTACTTAATGTATTGTGTTAACTGCGGTGTCAAGCTTTCCGACACCGAGAAAAAATGTCCGTTATGTAATACGGTTGTCTATCATCCTGATATAAAGCAGGCAGAAGTGCCGCCGTTATATCCTAAAAATAAATTTCCGCGCCTTAAGCCAAAGTCAAAAACCTTTAACGGCGCGCTTATAATTTTGTTTTTAATACCAATGCTTATCAGCTTTATGTCTGATATGCAACGTGACAAAACCCTTAACTGGTTTGGCTTTGTTGCCGGCGCGCTTGTGCTTGGGTATATCGTTTCCGGGCTTCCAAACTGGTTTCGAAAACCCAACCCCGTAATTTTTGTGCCCTGCAGCTTTGCGGCGGCAACGGTTTATCTGCTTTATATTAATCTTGCCACAAACGGCAATTGGTTTTTAAGCTTTGCTTTTCCCGTGGCGGGGGCATTGGGTCTTATTGTCACTGCCGTAACGGTGCTTTTCCGTTATCTAAAGGGCGGCTACCTTTATGTTTGCGGCGGCGGACTTATAGCTGTCGGCGGGTTTGTTCTGCTGGTGGAAATTTTGCTTGATATTACCTTTAATATCGGCTTTATCGGCTGGTCAATTTATCCGCTTATCGTTTTTGCGTTGCTTGGCGGGGTGATTATTTATCTTGCAATAAACAGCACTGCAAGAGAAATTATGGAAAGAAAAATGTTCTTTTAATTGGTTTTTGGGGGAATAATAATGAAGAAGCTTTTATCAGTTTTAATGGCGGTTTGCCTTATGCTTTCGCTTTGCGGATGTAATTTTTTGAAGGACGTTGCCGATATGTCAGCCAATGGCACACCAAAGGCAAAAACCTTTGAATTTGACGGTCTTTCAATTGAACTTACAACTGACTTTTTGCAGATGGACTTTATTGATGAAGAATATGATTTTATCGTTGGCAGTGAAAAGCTTACCATAACGGGAATTAAAATGCTTCACAGCGATACACAGTTTCAGGATTTCACCGTTTCTGAATTTGCGGATTATTTCCGTTTTTCAATGGATATAGAAAACCCGACTGAGCTTACCGATTTAGACGGTATTCCCACAATGCAGTACACTGCCCCTTCGGATGACGGCGAAGACCAAAGGGTGGCAATGATGTATTATAAGGCGGATGATGCCTTCTGGATTCTTTGCTTTGTTACACCCGCTGATAGGTTTGACGGTATGTATGATAAAATTTGTAAATACGCAAAAACAGTTAAATGTTAAAAAAATATAGTTTTTTAATTTGGGCGAGCAGTTTTTGCTGCTCGCTTTTGTTATTTTTGGTTATTTTTATTATAAATAGACATAATCTGACAATATATTTATAACATAATGGGGTTGAAAAACAAAAAATAGTATGATAAAATAAAATAGATAATCGGTGGAGTGTATCCATTTTTAAAAAATAACGTTATCAAAACGTCAACTATATAACAGTTTTTTGGTCTTTAAGATGTTAAAAGGAGTCAAAAATGAGGAAACAAGAAAACAAAATCAATGAATATTATACAATTGATTTGCGGCATATCGTTAAGTCTTTGTTAAAGCGTATGTGGATTATTGCAGTGGCAGGTGTGTTGACCGCTTCAATCGGTTTTGTGATGTCGGCATTTGTTATTGCCCCCACTTATTCATCATCAATTATGCTTTACGTTAACAACAGCTCGTTTTCGCTTGGCAACACCAATTTCAGTATAAGCTCATCTGAAATCAGCGCGGCGCAAAGCCTTGTTAAAACGTACGGAGTTTTGCTTAATAACAGAACTACTCTTGAAAGGGTAATTGAAAAGTCGGGCACTAAATATACATATAAAGAGCTTTCAGGTATGATTGAATCCTCCCCCGTGAACGATACCGAAATTATGATGGTTACGGTTACGGCCGAAAACCCTTACGAGGCTGAAAAAATTGCCAACACAATTGCTGAAGTTTTGCCGGCAAGAATTTCTGAAATTATTGACGGCGCTTCAATGGAGGTTGTGGATTATGCAATACCAAACCTTGTAAAAATTGCACCCAGCGTTTCAAAATATACCGCTGTCGGTTTTGCGGCAGGTGCAGTTATTATGGCGCTTATAATTGCCGCATTCGCAATCAAGGATGACACAATTCACGATGAAGAATATCTGCTTAACACATATGATTATCCCATACTTGCCAAAATTCCCGATCTTTTGGAAACCAGCAACAAAAAATATGGATATTATTACCAGCAAAAAGGTAATAACAATAATCAGTAAGGGGTGAATGACAGTAATGGAAAAATTAGGAAAAAAACAAAAATATTCTTCTTTCGCTTTCAGAGAACACCCTAAAACCCTGCACAAAAATCTGGAATTCACCGCGACCGAACAATACAAGCTTTTAAGATCTAACCTTGAATTTACCGTGCCCGAGGATGTTAAATGTCCCGTTATCGGTGTTACAAGCTCGGTCAGGGGCGAGGGTAAAAGCACCACCGCCATAAACCTTTCCTACGTGCTTGCTGAAAAGGGCAGTAAGGTTTTACTTATCGACGGTGACCTTCGTATTCCGTCGGTTGCAAAGAAAATGCGCATTCCCTTTACCCCCGGTCTTACAGACCTTTTAATGGGTAATGCAATAAGCGTTTCTGAATTTCAGTCCGAAATGCTTAAAAACTGGTATATCATTCCTTCGGGCAATATACCGCCTAATCCATCCGAGCTTTTGGGATCCCGCAGGATGGAAACCGTGCTTAACAAGCTTAAGGATATGTTCGATTATATTATAATCGACCTGCCTCCTGTAAATATTGTGTCCGACGCACTTTCAATCGCGAATATCGCAACAGGTATGGTGGTTGTTATCCGTGAGGATTATACCGAAAAGAAGGAGCTTGAACGTTGCTTCAGACAGTTAAAGCTTTCAAACTTTAACGTTTTGGGATGTGTCGTAAACGGTGTCAAATCGGTCGGTTCATCATATTCTAAATATAAAAAATATAAATACAAAAATTATGAATACGGCAAAGCTTCAACGGAAGCCCCTGCCGAAACCCCCGATGAATAAGCTTTCACATTCAAATTAACAGGCGGCAAAAAACCGCTTGTGAAAATATGCAACTTTTAAATATTGAAAGGAAGAATTTCAAAATGAAAAAGGTATTAGTAGTTTGTTTAACAATTTTAATGATGTTGAGTATGACACTCACCGCTTTTGCGGCTCCCGGCAAGTTTGTTTCAAGCCCGTCGGGCAATCTTGCTCCCGGCGCTATCAAGTTTGATCCCGCTGATGATGATTGTACAGGTTATCTTGTTATCACCCCTTATAGTGAAAGAGATACTCTGCCCGATTCTCTTGAAGCACTTATGAAAAAGGCTTATGATCAGATTAAAAATTCAAAAGACCTTACTGAGCTTAATGCAGATTTGGCAGCACTTGCTAAAAAGCTTAAGCTTAAGGGTGCTGACCTTGCAGTAAGCGATCTTTTTGACATCCGTGTTGAAGGTTGTACCGTACATCAAGGTCACCACGAATTTGATATCGTTGTATCTGCTGACACACTTAAGCACTTTGTCGGTCTTCTTCATATGAAGGAAAACGGCGAATGGGAGCTTATTAAGGACGCAAAGGTAATTTCCAACGGTGAACACCTTGCATTCTCGGTTGACACAATGTCACCCTTTGCAATTGTTGTAGATACTTCAGCTAACCCTTCACAGACAGGCGACACAAGTCTTGCTCCTGTTTATATCACTGTAATGGCAATTTCTGCACTTGCAATTATTGTTATTCTTGCAAAGTCAAAAAAGCAGAAAGCTTAAAAAACTAAAAAGAGATTAAAGTTATGGAAAAATCCAAAGGTAATAAGTATTTTCTAAAGCTCGTTACCATAATTCTTGTGATGATTTTCCTTTTATCCGGCACCTTGCTCGTTTTAGAGGTGTGGGACAGCAACCGCGGACATTTTAAAGGCACCAGCGCTAATAATGACGCGGTTGTTTTTGACGGTAAGGAATACGCCTTGAAGAAAAACGTTGAGACGTTTTTGGTAATGGGCCTTGATAAATTTGAAGGTGCTTCGGCTTCTGATTCTTATAATAACGATAAGCAGGCCGATTTTTTAATGTTGTTTGTTTTTGATAACCAAACAAAGAAATGCTCTGCCATACATATAAATCGTGACACCATGACCGACGTTAACGTTTTGGGCGTGGCAGGTAATAAGGTTGATACCGTTAAAAAACAAATTGCTTTGGCGCATACCTACGGCAACGGCCGCAACGTCAGTTGTCAGAATACGGCTGAAGCGGTATCGGGTCTGCTTAATGGTGTAAAGGTTAACCATTATATCTCACTTTCGATGGATTCTGTTGCAGTTTTCAACGATTTCGTCGGCGGTGTTGACGTGGTTGTAAACGACGATTTCAGTGGTATTGATGATACACTTGTTAATGGACAGACCGTTACCTTAAAGGGCGAGCACGCGCTTAATTTTGTCAGAACGCGTTACGGTCTTGAAGACAGTACCAACAGCACACGTATGAAGCGTCAGCAGCAGTATCTTAATGCCTTGTTCACAAAGGTTAAGGACTGTATGGCGCAGGATGATGAATTTTCGGTTAAAGCGGCTATGAAAATGTCGGATTATATTATTTCCGACCGTTCGGCAACACAGCTGCAGGAATTGGGTAAAAAAATAAACGAATACGAATTCAAGGGCATCAAGGAAATTGAGGGCGAATCAAAGCTTGGGGAAGAATTTATTGAATTTTATCCCGACAAGCAGGCCATTCAGGAATTGGTAATAAGCTTATTTTATGACCCCAAGGATTAATTAAAAAAGATTATCAAGGCGGAAGGAGTGTCGCATGATAATGAACGTAAAACAAAATAATGTTGCGGCACCTTCCGGCGAAGCAATAAAAAAAGAAACAACGGTAATTGTGCCTAAAAAATCGGCATATTGTGTTTTTAAGCGAGTTTCAGATATTATTTTTTCACTTTTCGGGCTTATGTTTTTGTTTTTGCCGCTTGTGATAGTGGCGCTTATAGTTATTATCGACAGCCCCGGCGCATCGCCGATATACACGCAGGAACGCATTGGCAAAAACGGTAAAAGCTTTAAGTTTTACAAGTTCCGCACAATGGTACCGGATGCTGATAAAATGCTTGAACCGTTGCTTCCTAAAAACGAAATGACAGGTCCCGTCTTTAAAATAAAGGACGACCCGCGCATCACACGTGTCGGTCGGTTTATCAGAAAGACAAGCATTGACGAGCTTCCCCAGCTGTGGAACGTTTTAAAAGGCGATATGAGTCTTGTCGGGCCCCGTCCGCCGTTGCCGCGTGAGGTCAAAATGTATAACGATTATCAAAAGCAAAGGCTTCTTGTTACACCCGGCATTACCTGTTATTGGCAGGTTCAGCCCAAGCGTAACAGCCTTACGTTTGATCAGTGGCTTGAATGGGATCTTAAGTACATCCGCGAAAGAAGCTTTTTCACCGACGTTAAGATTATGTTCAAAACTATCGGTGCGGTCTGCGGTATGGAGGGCGAATAATGCCTGAAAAAAACAAATTACGCGTTGCAATGCTTGGCCACAAACGCATTCCTTCCCGTGAAGGCGGGGTTGAAATAGTTGTAAGTGAGCTTTCTGCACGTATGGTTGAAAAGGGGCACAGCGTTACCTGCTACAACCGAAAGGGTCATCACGTAAGCGGTGCTGTTTATGACGGCGCCGCATTTACTGAATATAACGGCATAAGGCTTAAAAACGTCTGGACGCTTGACAAAAAAGGTCTTGCCGCAATGACCGCTTCGTTTTCGGCGGCGGTTTGTGCCGCTTTCGGCAGATATGACGTGGTGCATTTTCATGCTGAAGGTCCCTGTGCTGTTATGTGGATACCAAAATTGTTTGGCAAAAAATGTGTTGCAACCATTCACGGGCTTGACCATCAGCGCGCCAAATGGGGCCGGTTTGCTTCTTGGTATATTAAAACAGGTGAAAAGTGCGCTGTGCGCTTTGCAGATGAAATTATCGTTTTAAGCGAAAACGTTCAAAATTATTTTTTAAACACCTATGGTCGCAAAACTGTGTTTATTCCAAACGGTGTTACAAGACCTGAAACAGCTTGTGCACAGGAAATTAAGACACTTTACGGTGTCAGCAAAGATGATTACATTTTGTTTTTAGGCCGTCTTGTGCCCGAAAAGGGGATAAGCTATCTGATAGATGCCTTCAAACAAATTGACACAAATAAAAAGCTGGTTATTGCCGGTGGTTCGTCTGATACGGCAGATTACCAAAGCCTTCTTAAAGAAAAAGCCGCAGATGATGACCGTATAATCTTTACGGGCTTTGTTCAGGGCAGGGTGCTTGAAGAGCTTTACAGCAATGCTTATTTATACGTTTTGCCGTCGGATTTAGAGGGTATGCCCCTAAGTCTTTTGGAAGCGATGAGCTATGGCAACTGCTGTCTTACATCTGATATTCCCGAATGTGAAAGGGTTATTGAAGCTTACGGTGTTACCTTTGAAAAAAGCAACGTTGACGATTTAAAGGTAAAGCTACAGTATCTTGTTTCGGACAGCGACTATGTGAACGGCTTTAAAGCAAAAGCTGCCGATTATATTTGCAAAAAATATAATTGGGATGATATAACAAATAAAACCTTACTTTTATACGGGGTCAGCGAAGCGGCGGATATTCCCGTTCTTTCGGAGGAAAAAGAATATGAAGGTGCTGCTGGTAAATAAATTTTTATACCCCAAGGGCGGTGCGGAAACGTATACCTTCAAGCTTGGAAAAATGCTTGAAGAGAAGGAGCATTCAGTTGAATATTTCGGGATTTTTGACGAACGGAATATTGTTGGCAACACGGCCGAAAGCTATGCTCCTAATATGGATTTGACCGCAGGTGTGAAGAGCAATTTAACTGCACCCTTTAAAATAATTTATTCATCAGCGGCGCGGCGGGCAATTAAAAAGGTTCTAAAGAGCTTTTCGCCCGATGTTGTCCATTTGAATAATATACAATTTCATCTCACCCCCAGCATAATTTTAGAAATTGAAAAATACCGCAAAAAAAGCGGTAAGCAGGTGAAAATAGTTTACACCGCACACGATTATCAGTTAATCTGTCCCAGCCACGGTCTTTTCGACACAAATATGAAGGTGTGCGAAAAATGTCTTGGCGGGAATTATATGCATTGCATTAAAACAAAATGTGTTAAAGGCTCGTTTTTAAAAAGTGTTCTCGGCGCAACCGATGCATATTTTTGGAAGCTTAATAAGGCTTATAAAGCTATTGATACAATTATTTGTCCGTCGCACTTTTTAAAACAAAAGTTGGATCTGCAAAACCGTTTTGCAGACAAAACAGTGGCTTTACATAACTTTATTGAACTGCCCGAAAGCAAGCCGTCCGAAAAAAAGGGTTATATTTTGGAATTTGGTCATTTGTCGCGCGACAAGGGCACGTTGACCTTGCTTGAGGCTGCAAAACGAATGAAGGAATACAATTTTGTTTTTGCGGGCTTTGGCTCGGCTCAGTCCGAAATTGAAAAGGTGCCGAATGCAACCTATGTTGGCTTTAAAACAGGGGATGAGCTTAAAAAGCTCATATCAGAAGCGCTTTGCAGCGTTTACCCTTCAGAATGGTATGAAAATTGCCCTTTTTCGGTTGTGGAATCACAAATTTATTTAACACCTGTTGTCGCTTCACGTATGGGCGGCATACCCGAGCTTATGGTCGAAGGTAAGACAGGCCTTTTGTTTGAAGCGGGTAATTCTTATGACCTTGAAAGTAAGCTTCGATATTTGCTTGAAACCGAAGGTCTGCTTTTTGAATATACCAAAAATTGTGAAGCCTTTGTCTTTGAAACAGGAGAAACTTATTACGGCAAATTAATGCAAATTTATGGGGAGCAATAAATGAAGATTTACGAAATAGGCACAGGCTATACACCTATTCCTGCACAGGTAGCGGCGGCTACGGAAAGTGTTGTTGAAGACCTTTCGAAGGCTTTTATAAAAAAAGGTGTGCCGGTGCAGGTAATAGATATATCTGCACAAAACAGAATTGCTACCGATTTGCCGATTATTGAGGTAAAGGTTCCGTCGGTTTTTACTAAATCTGACGTAAGTCTGGGTTTGGTTCATAAATTGAAAAGGGTTGCTTATTCGGTGGCGTTGGCCTTCAAGCTTAAAGAAATTTTAAAAAATGAAAGTGAAAAGGTTGTCTTACATTTTCATAATCAGTATAATCTTTTTTTCTATTTAAAGCTTGTTTCTAAAAAGCTGCAGAAAAAAGCGGTTATTGCATATACAAACCATAACGGACTTTGGAGCTTGCCTTGGCAAGAGGTGGAGAGCCGTCTGCGTAAAAGATATTTCCAGGAAATTGAAGGAATTAAAAATGCAGACGTTGTTTTTGTGCTGAACAAAAATTCAAAAAAGAATATTGATGAAAACTTTAAAACTAAAACCGTACTGATTAATAACGGGGTTAATACTGAAGTATATCACCCGTTGGACAGCCGTGCGGTTGATGAAATTAAAGGCAAATACGGCCTTTTGGGTAAAAAAGTTATTTTACAGGTCGGTTCGGTTTATGAAAATAAGGGACAGGACAGAGCCATTGATTTAATGCTACCCATCCTTCAACAAGACAAAAACACGGTGTATGTGTTTGCCGGCGGTATCGTATCACAGGAATATTTTGAAAAGGTGAAAGAAAAAATCGAAAATTCCGGCATAAAAGAGCAGGCGGTATATCTGGGTTCATTTGTACCCGGTGAAGAAATGAATAATTTATATAATATGGCCGATGCCACCGTTTTTCTTTCAAGCTATGAAGGTTTTCCATTAGTGTGTATCGAAGCATTATCAGCCGGTGTTCCGGTAATTATGAAAAAATCCTCAACCTTTGATATGCCTGACCGTTGCCTTGCGTTTGAAAACGGTGATGATTTTAAAAAAGCTGTAGCTTCGGTTACTTATGATGAAGACAAAAATAAATTTTCTCAGTCTGCAAGACAATGTGCAGAAGCTGAATACAGCTGGGAAAAAACTGCCGATAAATATTTAAGCGCTTTCGAATCGTTTGGAAAGGAAAATTGTAATGCCTAAAAAACTTAACGGCACGGTTATAATTACGTATCGCTGTAATGCAAAATGTACTATGTGTAATCGATATAAAGTGCCGTCACTTCCCGAAGAAGAAATAACGGTTGAAGCAATAAAAAAGCTACCGCAGATGTATTTTACAAATATCACCGGCGGCGAGCCCTTTATTCGCGAAGACCTTAAGGATATCGTGCGCGAGCTTTATAAAAAAAGTGACCGCATTGTTATTTCAACAAATGGTTTTTTTACCGACAGAATTGTTGATTTGTGTAAAGAATTTCCGCAAATAGGTATCAGAATTTCAATTGAAGGTCTTGAACAGACCAATAACGAAATACGCGGTCTTGAAGACGGCTTTAAAAAAGGCTATACTACCCTTAAAACCCTTGTTGATATGGGTATGAAGGATGTCGGCTTTGGAATGACGGTTCAGGATAGAAACGCACCCGATTTAGTGGCGCTTTATAATATATCTGACGAGCTTTCGATGGAATTTGCCACCGCTTCACTTCACAACAGCTTTTATTTTGTTGAATCTAATAATATTATTCACGACAGACTTATGGTTGCGGGTCATTTTGAAGATCTTATTAACCGACTTTTAGAATCGAACAGTCCTAAAAAATGGTTCAGGGCATATTTTAATCACGGGCTTATCAATTATATTTTCTCACAAAAGCGCTTGCTTCCCTGTGATATGAGCTTCGACACCTTTTTCATTGACCCTTACGGCGACGTAATGCCCTGTAACGGTACAAAAGAAAAGCAGGTTATGGGAAATATAAATAACCAAAGCTGGGATGAGCTGTGGAACAGTCAAGCCGCCGAAAACGTTCGTAAAAAGGTGCGCTGTTGCGACCGTAACTGTTGGATGATAGGTTCTGTTTCACCCGCGATGCATAAATACATATGGGTGCCTGCATTCTGGGTGATTAAGCACAAGTTTTTGCATTTTTTCAAGAAAAAGAAATATTCAATGTTTGAAAACAAAATTGTCCGCGATTTCCGTGACGGCAAGGTGTCAAAGGAAGAGTTGGACGCTTGCAGCACATGTGAATGTAAATGCAATAAGTAATTAGATGTTTTAAAATTAAGGGGTGAAAGTAAATGCTGGGTGTATGTTTAAAATATACTGAACGCAATTACGGAAGTAAGCTGCAGGCGTTGGCTACCGTTGAAATGTTTAATGAGTTGGAACAGGATTATGAAATTCTCAGATATAATAAAAAGACCCTGCACTTTGCACTTATAACAATTCCCCGGTTTTTTAATTATGTTTTTTTAAACGATAGATATGATCAATTTCAACGTATTATTGAATTCAAAAGGCATCCGCAAATAAAAGCGCAGGTTGACAAGCGAAATGAATTGTTTGCTGAATTTGATAAGCGGTTTGAAAAAAATCTTTCTCCGTTTTATAAAAGCTATCTTGATTTGAAAGCAAGGTGTCCGGAAAATTATGAGAAGGTAATTACTTGTTCAGACCAGCTGTGGTCGCCGTCGGCATTGGCATCGGGCTTTTATAATCTTATGTTTGCGCCTGATGATATGCCGAAAATCTCTTGGGCTTCAAGCTTTGGGGTGACTGAAATTCCGTGGTATCAGAAGACAAGAACCAAGCGTTTTCTTGAAAGAATTGAAAACGTAAGTATGCGCGAAACCCGCGGCGCTGAAATTGTAAAGGAATTGACCGGCAGAGACGTGCCTGTGCTTATGGATCCTGTTTTTGTTTATGATGAAGACAAGTGGGATAAGCTTGTGCCAAGCACAGCACCCGAATGGGATAATTATATTTTCTGTTATTTCTTGGGTTCAAATCCTGAGCATCGCGCAGCCGCACGGGAGCTTTCCGAAAAAACCGGTATGAAAATAGTGACTCTCAGGCATCTTGACCGCTACAACCCACACGATGAGGCCTTCGGTGATTTTGCGCCTTACGACGTTGACCCAAACAGGTTTTTAAATATACTTAGAAATGCTTCTTATATTTGTACCGACTCGTTCCACGGTACAGCATTTTCGGTTATCTTCAAAAAGAAATTTATTGTTTTTGACCGTTATAATGAAAAGTCGGGCAATTCGAAAAATTCGCGCATAAAATCGGTTTGCGATATTCTGGGACTTAATGACAGAAGATATTCTGAAAAGAAAGATATTTTGACGGCAATGACTGAAGATATTAATTATACCGAAGTTTCCGAAAAGGTTTCGCAATACCAAAGGGATACGCTTGAATATTTAAAGCAAGCATTCAAATAAAATAAAAAGAGGTGTGGTTTGGTGCTTATAAGCGTTATTGTTCCGGTATATGATGCCGAAAAATATTTAAAGCGTTGCGTTGAAAGCATTCAAAATCAGACCTATTCCAAGCTTGAAATAATACTCGTTGACGACGGTTCACCCGATATGTGCCCCAAAATGTGTGACGATTTTGCCTTAAAGGATGCAAGAATTAAGGTTATTCATAAGGAAAACAGCGGTCAGGGTCTGGCTCGTAATGCGGGTCTTGCAATTGCAACCGGCGAATATGTGGCTTTTGTTGATTCGGACGATTGGCTTGATATAGACCACATTGAAAATCTTTATAACGCTTTACAGTCCGAAAATGCTGATATAGCCATTGGTGCGTTATCAACCTCTGACGGTCAAAGCAATACTGAAGGTAAGCACAGGGTAAAAGAAGGCGTTTACACAGGCGACAGGTTAAAGAAGAATATTTTGTTGGCAACCTTGGGTCCTGATACTGATTTCAAGCAGGATGTTGAGATGGATTCCACCTGTTGCGGTCGGCTTTTCCGCAGAAGTATTATTGAAAAAAACAATATACTTTACCCAAGTGAGCGAACTGTTGTTGGTGAGGATATGTTCTTTAACGTCTTGTGTATGCATTATTCAAGCTCGGCGGTTGTTGTAAAGGAAGCGGGTTATTATTATTTTGAAAATCAGTCCTCTACAACGCGAAAGTATAATCCACTGCGTTATGACCGCACGTTGAATTTTTACAATAATTCTTGTGAGCTGGTAAAAGCTTGCGGTCTTTCGGGTGAAACGGGTTTTCGTGTTGAAAGAACCTTTTTGCTTAAATTAAGAACAGCCTTAAGGCTTGTTGTTATTTCAGACATGACCCGAAAGCAGAAAATTGTCGAAATTAGGCGTTATTTAAAAAATAAAACTGTAAAAACGGTTTTGAATAATTATCCCATAAAGACCTTCATTCCCGCAATACGACTTTTAACAAGATTTATGCGCGGTGAAAATGCCGTGTGTGTATATTATCTTATAAGGCTTCGCGAATTTGCTAAAGGGCAAAATGCCTTAAAAAAGGCTTTATGGGTTATAGGTATAGGAAAATAAAGTATTTATCATAGTGAAAAATGGTATGTTATGGTGACAGATAAGCAATTTTGGAAAATTAAAATTAGAAAAAGAAGCGTACAGGAATGGCTGATGCTGATATTCTTTCTTATGCCGTTTTCTTTGGCATTTTTAACTGAATTTCTGCCCTTGCCTTCATTTATCCGCTATTCTATGGATGCTATTTTAATTGCTTTCGGCGGTTTGTTTTTGATGAGACGTTATCTTATGATTCCGCAAAAGGTGAAGCATATGGCCCGACTTGCAATAATATTCTTTTTATATGTCGGCGTTACGTATTTCTTTAATTATCAATCGGTTTTTTATTTAATTTGGGGTGTGCGTAATACTTTCAGATATTATCTTGCGTTTTTTGTTTTTGCGGTATATTTAAATCAGGATGATGCGTTTGATTTTTTAAAGATATTGGATTTGCTTTTCTGGGTGAATTTCGCCTTGGCGGTTTATCAGTTCTTTATTCTGGGTGTTGAGGGTGACTATTTAGGCGGAATTTTTGGTATACAAGCCGGCACAAACGGATACACATTAATGTTTTTGTGTATTATCATTGGTAAATCTCTGATTAAAACCTTCAGCGGTGAAGAGGGTTACAACCTTTGCATTTTAAAGTGCGGGGCAACAATGCTGATAGCGGCAATGGCTGAAATGAAATTTTATTTTATTGTTTTTATTTTGATATTAATCCTTGCTGCGGTTATGACAAAATTTTCCAAGCAAAAATTGGTGTTTATATTTGCCGCAATCGGAGTTGTGTCTGTCATGGCGTCGTTACTGACCTTTTGGCATGCTGAATTTAAGGATTTTTTATCCTTAGAAAAAATTTGGAAAACCGCAACACAAGAAAATTATGCCACCAAAAACGACCTTAACCGACTTTCGGCAATATCCACGCTTATGGATAAATATATTCTTGACCCGGTTCAACATGTGTTCGGTATGGGGCTTGGCAATTGTGATACTTCCAACGTGGGGATATTTAATTCGCACTTTTATCAAAATTATTCATTTTTGCATTATAACTGGTTCACCTTTGTTATGGTATTTTTAGAAACCGGCTTTATTGGCTTGGGGTTACATTTATCGTTTTTTGTTATCTGTATGGTTTTTGCGATAAAGCAGATGAAAAGCAATTACAGTAACAAGCTGTTTTGCCGTCTGTCAATTTTAATGTCTGTTCTTTGTGTTGTGCTTACCTTTTATAATGCTTCGCTTCGCACCGAAGCGGGTTATATGGCTTACTTTATTTTGTCCTTGCCTTTTTTGGCAGACACAGTAAACGAAAAGCTTATAAATAAAGGATAAACTTTTTTGGAAATCCCCGCATTTTGCGGTTTAAAATATAACAAATTTTTTAAGGAGGAACTTAAAAAAATGGTCAAAAAATTTTGCAAAAAATTATTGCCGATAATACTTGCAGTTGTGCTTGTTATGTCGGTAATGCCCATTGGTTTTATGACGTCGGCCACAACCATCAGTACAGTGCTTGACGGCCAGATAACCATTACCGACAACAAAAACTCTATCAGTGAGTCGGGCGGCACCGTTACTGCTAAGGCGAGTGGTTCGCTTTTCGGTAAAACAACCAATACTATTACAATAGTAAACGAGACTGATGTTCAGAAAAAGCTTAGCTTTTCTTACAGTGTTTCAAAGGCAAACACATTCAAAATCGATTCTTCTACAATTACTGCAACAAGCGGCAGCTATACTGCTACCTTGGCTGCAGGCGGCTCGATTGTTATTACCTTAACTTCTAACAGCGGTTTGTCAAATACTACCGCCACCTTAACAATGAGTGGTTTTTCGATAGCGGACGTTTCAAGCGAATCTGCTATCACTGTAGAATTTGAAAGTGCTATTGGCAGCGTTACTGCTGACGGTGCAGCAATTGAATCGGGCGCAGTATTGAACGTATCTCTCGAAACCGGTGTAACCCTTGTTGCTACCGCCAATGGTTCAAAGTTCCTCGGTTGGATCGATACAAAAGACGGCAGTATTCTTTCAACAGCCGCCACCTTCACATTCAAGCCGACAGAAAATGCCACCATTAAACCGGCTTTCGCAGCTGAAGGCGGCACACCATGGTTTATGGTTGGCGGCTTAACAAGCAATACCTTCAAATACGGCCTTTTGGGTATGCAGTCTGCTACTTACTGGACTATTCCTTCCGGTACATACTTGTTTGATAACCTTAATGCTGCAGGCGCAGCCGCCGCAAGTACTACAAGTAAGGGTATTGTTCTTATGAACAGTGCAACTCTTCCTGCAGGTGACTATACAATTCCGGCAGGCGTTACCCTACTTATTCCTTTTAATAATACCAACACTCTTTATAAAACTGTGTCTCAGGGTAGAGAATCTACATCCAACGAAGTGACTTCACATAACTACACCGTTTACCGCAAGCTTGTTATGGCTGACGGTGCAAATTTGATTGTTAATGGTGAAATGTCACTTTCAGCCAAGCACCTTTATGCACAGGGTAACCGCACAGGCGGTGGTTCACCTGTTGATGCCATCAGCCAGGTTGAAATGCTTGGCAACAGCACAATTACTGTAAATAACGGCGGTAAGCTTTATGTTTACGGTTATATTTACGGTACAGGTTCAGTTACCGCAAAGAACGGTGCTACCATTTATGAAAACTTCCAGATAATGGACTTCCGCGGCGGTACACAGAGTACATCCATGAAAAATGGCGTATTCCCGCTTTCACAGTACTATATTCAGAACATTGAAGTTCTTATGACTCTTGAATATGGCGCTAAGGAATACAGCTTGACCACAATTTATATGTCAAGCTCAGCATTTACATCTGCTGTTAATTTTATCGGTCCCAGTGACTCAATGTTCAACCTTACAAGCGGTTACGTCACAAAGCGTTATGACGGCACAACCGACCGTTTGATGGTTGAATTAAACGGCGAATTGACTGTATCGCCTATCAGTATGAAGGTTGGTACCAACACACTGGATTCTGATGAATATGAATTGCCCATTAACAGCAACCTTACAATTACTGCTAAAAGCGGCAGTAAGGTTACTATGGGACAGGATATTGCAATGTTTCCCGGTTCCGAACTTATTATTGAAGAAGGCGCAAATTGTACAATTGGTAAAAACATCAACGTTTATCTTTACGATGCTGATGATTGGGGCGTATATACCGGCGCCGGCACTGATACAACATTCAAGCCGGTAACCCACGCTATGTCCAGAACGTACAACCGTACGGATGCTGATTTGGTTGATGCAAAAATCGTAATTAACGGTAACATTGACGCATCTGCAGGTTATGTATATTCAACTGCCGGCGGTGCTAACGTAATCAGCACCGGTGCAGGTTCTGCAAAAGTAACTGCAGGCACACAGGAAAATACATATCAGTTTATTTACACAGGTTCACAATATGTTCCTATTCCGCTCACCCCTGTTGTGTTCACAAATGCTGACGGTAGCACTATTACTTCTGCAACCGATACTTATAATTATGTAGACGGCAAGTGGATTTGCGAAGGCCATACAACTGTTGTTGATGAAGCAGTTGCACCTACATGTACTGCAACAGGTCTTACCGAAGGTAAGCACTGTGAAGTTTGCGGTGAAGTTCTTGTTGCACAGGAGGTTGTTTCCGCACTCGGTCACAGCTATACATCAGTTAAGACTGACGCAACCTGCACAGAAAAGGGTAAAATTGTTTACACCTGTGCTTGTGGCGACACTTATGAAGAAGAAATCGCAGCTTTAGGTCATACTGAAGTTGTTGATGAAGCAGTTGCTCCCGACTGCACAAACACAGGTCTTACCGAAGGTAAGCATTGTTCAGTATGCGGCGAAGTTCTTGTTGCACAGGAAGAAGTTGCGGCTTTAGGTCATATTTATGACAACGATCAGGATGCTGATTGTAACGTTTGCGGCGATGTTCGTGAAGTTGCTTGCAAACACGAAAATACAACCACAACAACTGTTGATGCTACTTGCGTAGCTGCAGGTTCTGTAACCGTTACCTGTGACGACTGCGGTGAGGTTATTTCAACTGAAGAAATCCCCGCAACAGGCGAACACACCTACGGCGATGCAGTTGTAACACCCGCTAAGCCCGAC